>CACYNF010000036.1 GCA_902775595.1 uncultured bacterium
GAGCTCGTAGGCGAGACGCCGACCGTGCGCGAGGAGCCGAAGATCGGGCGCAACGACCCGTGTCCGTGCGGCTCGGGTAAGAAGTACAAGAAGTGCTGCGGTAGGGACAAGTGAATTGAAGCCGGCGGCGTTTCTCTTCGATCTCGACGGGACCTTGGTCGACACAGAGGCTCTCTGGACGAAGGCCATAGTCGATTTCGTCGTCTCGCGCGGAGGGAGGACGACTTACGAGGAGATTCTGCCGACGGTGATCGGGCGCAACTGGCTCGACATAGACCGCTCGCTCCACGAACGCTTCCCCGAGATCGGCGAGTCGTCGGCGATGGAGGACGCAGTTGAGCTCCGAAGGTTCTACGACGTGTACGCGACGAATCCGTCGTCCATGCGCATCGACGGCTCGATCGCTTTTTTCCACGCCGTCTCGAAGATCGCGCCGTGCGCGATAGTCTCGGGCTCGCCGCACGACGACGTGGTTGCCGCGGCGAAGCTATGCGGCATTGACGACCGGCTCTCGCTCGTGCTCGGCGCGGGAGAGTATGACGCCGGGAAGCCAAGCCCGAGCGGATTCCTGAAGGCGGCTGAGCTTTTAAAGGTTGCGCCTGCCGACTGCGTTGTCGTCGAAGACTCGACTGTCGGCGTAAAGGCGGGCGTCGCGGCCGGGATGAAGGTAGTCGCGCTCGACCGCGCGGCGCTTGTGCCGCAGACCTACGGCGGCGAGACGTGGCGCGTGAAGGATCTCTCGGAGATCGACGTCGGAAAGGAGTTCTCGTGAGTTCTAATCCCGACTACGACCGCTGGTACGCCGCGCGGAAGGTGCGCATACTCCTTTCGCCGTCGCATCGTCTCGAGACGTTCGGCAACACGCTCGTGAACTACCATCTCATATCCGAACTCGACGACTACCCCGGTAAGATACGCATCCGCGAAGGACGGCTCGAGGCCCATCAGCCGCTCGTGATTGCGCCGCATTTCGCAGAAGTTACGACCGAGGGCTTCAGCGACGAGGCGAAGGCGTACGTCGAGTGGCTCAAGGCGAACGAGGAGAGTCTGCGGATACTCAGGTACGGGTACTGCCTCAAGGCCGACAGCTTCTCCGAGCAGATCGTGACCGACTCGCTCGCGGCGGTCACCGAGAGGGTGAAAGGCGCGGTCGTGGAGTCGCGCGACGAATTCGCCGCTGTGCTGCAGGGCGTTGACGATCCATGGGACGTCGCGCTCATCGAGCTGTGGCGGCGCGAGGTGGACAAGAGCTTTTCAAAGAACGTCAAGGAGCTCGACGAAAACGGAAAGCTGTTTTAGGGAACATGGAGGCGGCTATGGAAAGAAGAACGAAGGTAATAGCGATTGCGAACCAGAAGGGCGGCGTAGGGAAGACGACGACGGTCGTGAATCTCGCGGCTGCCCTCTCGGCGAGGAAGCGCACTGTGCTTGTCGTCGACCTTGATCCGCAGGCTCACGCGACGCTCGGCCTTGGGCTCGAAAAATGCCAAGGAGTGTCGCTCTATCCTGTCCTTCTCGGCGAGAAGCAGATTGCGGATGTTATCCAGCCGACGAAGTGGAGCTGCCTCAACGTCATTCCCTCGGAAGTCGACCTTGCCGGCGCGGAGCTTGAGCTTTCGATGCGCGAAGACCGTCTTGAAATCATCAGGAACGCCCTCGCGCCAGTCAAGGAATCGGGCGCCTTCGACTACATAATCCTCGACTGCCCGCCGTCGCTCGGCATCGTGATGACGAGCTCTCTCGTCGCGTCCGACGGAGTGCTGATCCCGATCCAGGCGGAGTTCCTCGCGATGGACGGCCTCGCGCTTATCACCGGCTCGATCGAGCGAATCCGCTCCGCGGCGAATCCGTCGCTCGACCTGAACGGCATCGTCTTCACGATGGTCAATTCGCAGGCGAAGCTGACGCAGGACGTGATAAGCGAGGTGAGGGGGCATTTCGGCGACAAGGTCTACGAGACGCTTATCCCCCGCAACGTTCGCGTCTCCGAGGCGCCGTCGATGGGAACTCCCGTCGTGTTCCTCGACCCGCGCTCGAAGGGCGCCGAGGCGTACAGGGCCTTCGCGTGGGAGTTTATGGCGAAGAACCCGACGCGGTTCGATTCCGCGCCCGCGCCCGCTCCCGCTGCACCAGCTGTGCAGCCAGCAGTCATGCCGCAAGCAACAAGCGATGCGCCTTCCGCCACCTGACTTCAAACTTTCAACTTCAAACTTTCAACTTTCAACTTTAAACTTCTCATGACCCTCTCCGCCGTCATCACGACGCGGAACGAATCCGCGAACATCGCGAACTGCATCCGTGCATTTGACGGTTTTCGCAAAGACGTCGAGATCATCGTCGTCGACAACGCTTCCACCGACGACACGAAGGCGATAGCCGCGTCTCTTGGCGCGAAGGTCCTGGACAAGGGGCCGGAGCGCAGCGCCCAGCGCAACCTCGGCTGGCAGACCGCTGCGGCGAGATGGGTCGTGATCCTCGACGCCGACATGATAATGCCGCGCGAGACGATTGAGGAAATGCTTGCCTGCGCTTCGCGCGGCGACGGCATCGCCGCGTACTGGATTCCCGAAGTGAGGACGGGTGAGGGAATCCGCGTCAAGGCGCGCAACTTCGAGCGATCGTTCTACGACGGGACGTGCATAGACGCGCTGAGGTTTTTCTCGAAGGAGATACTTGAAAAGACAGGCGGCTACGACGAGAGCCTGATCGCGGGTCCGGAGGACTGGGAACTCGACATCCGCGTCCTGGGAACAGGCGCGAAGTGCGCGGTTCTTAAGAACCATCTGATACACAACGAGAAGCGCCTGACGCTCAAGAAGATGCTTGAGAAGAAGGCGTACTACACGAAGAGCTTTGCCGCGTACCAGGCGAAGTGGAAGGGCCATCCTGCGGTGAAGAGGCAGTTCTCGCCGTGGTATCGTTTCGTCGGTGTGTTCGTCGAGAAGGGGAAGTGGAAGAGACTTCTGCGCCATCCCATTCTCGCGGCCGTTATGTATTTCGAGCGCGTTGCCGTCGGAATCGTGTATCTGGCAAATAGAAGTCCGAGCGAAGAGAGATCACCTTATGGCTGATGGAATGTACGAACGGCGAGGCCCGCGCGAAGCGGAGCTGCGGCATTTTCAGCGTCTCATCGACGAGAGGCGAAACACATCAAGAAAGGAAAGCGACATGGCGAAGAAAGTGATGCTCATTGGAGCCGGCGGAGTAGCCGGAGTGGCGGCCGCAAAGATGGCCCGCAATCCCGAAGTCTTCGGCGAACTTCTTATCGCCTCGCGCACGAAGTCGCGCTGCGACGCGATCAAGGCGGACGTCGAGAAGCGCCCGTGGTTTGCGGAGAAGGGAGTCTCGACGAAGATCACGACGGCGCAGATCGACGCGATGGACACGCCGCGCCTCGTCGCGATGATCCGCGAGTTCAAGCCGGACCTTGTCATGAACATCGCTCTTCCCTACCAGGACCTCGCGATCATGGATGCGTGCCTCGAGGCGAGGGTGTCCTATCTCGACACCGCGAACTACGAGCCGCCGGACGAGGCGCACTTCGAGTACTCCTGGCAGTGGGCGTACCGCGAGAAGTTCGAGAAGGCGGGACTTACCGCTATCCTCGGTTGCGGTTTCGACCCTGGCGTAACGCAGGTGTTCTCGGCCTACGCGCAGAAGCACTATTTCGACACAATCGAGACACTCGACATCCTCGACTGCAACGGCGGCGACCACGGGTATCCTTTCGCGACGAACTTCAACCCCGAGATCAACATCCGCGAGGTGGCGGCGAAGGGCAGCTACTGGGTCGCGGATCCGAAGGACGACAAGCCCGAAGTCGCGGTCGAGAACAAGAAGGCGTTCGACAAGGGCTATTGGGTCGAGACCGCGCCGATGGCAATCAAGCGCGAATATGTCTTTGACCAGGTCGGAAAGAAGGACATGTACCTCCTCCACCACGAGGAGCTTGAGTCGCTTGGCTGCAACCTGAAGGGCATCAAGCGAATCCGCTTCTTCATGACTTTCGGGCAGAGCTACCTGACGCATTTGAAGTGTCTTGAGAACGTGGGGATGACGCGCATCGACCCGATTGACTTCAAGGGCCAGAAGATCGTTCCGATCGAGTTTCTGAAGGCGCTTCTTCCGGACCCCGCGACACTTGGCCCCCGCACGAAGGGCAAGACGAACATCGGCTGCATCTTCCACGGAATGAAGGACGGCAAGCCGGTCGACTACTACGTGTACAACGTGTGCGACCACCAGGAGTGCTACGCCGAGGTTGGCTCGCAGGCGATCAGCTACACGACGGGTGTCCCCGCGATGATCGGCGCCAAGATGTTCCTCGAGGGCAAGTGGACGGCCAAGGGCGTCCACACTTGCGAGGAGTTCGATCCCGATCCGTTCATGGCCGAGCTCAACAAGCAGGGCCTTCCGTGGAAGGAGACGTTTGACCCCGTTAAGGTTCCCTGATGCCGAGATACATCATCGACGAGTCGGCGCTGAAGCGCAACCTGGAGGTCCTCAAGGGAGTCTCCGACAGGACGGGCGTCAAGATACTCCTTGCGCAGAAGGCGTTTTCGTGCACGGCAGTCTATCCGCTCTGCGCGGAGTATCTCGCCGGCACTACGGCGAGTTCGCTCTTCGAGGCGAAGCACGGGCACGACAACTTCGGCGGCGAGACGCACGTCTTCGCGCCGGCGTTCGATTCTGGCGAGATGGACGAAATCCTCTCTCTCGTCGACCACATCGTCTTCAATTCTCCGCGCCAGGTCGCGCTTTTCGGGGAGAAGGCGCGCGCGCGCGGCGTCTCGGTCGGACTCAGGGTCAATCCTGAGGTTTCCGTCGCGACGACGCCCGCCTACGATCCTTGTCGACCCTCGTCGCGGCTTGGCACGACGCGCACGGTGTTGGATGAGTCGGGGCTTTTCTTGGCCGCAAAGGACGCAAAGAGCGCAAAGGTTGATGGTCTGCATTTTCATTGCCTTTGCGAACAGGGGCTTGATGAGCTGAAGAAAGTCCTTGCCGGCTTCGAGGAAAAGTTCGGCGAGTTCCTTCCGCAGATGAAGTGGGTGAACTTCGGCGGCGGGCATCATATCACGCGCGAGGGCTACAACGTCGAGGGACTTATTGCGCTTTTGAACGACTTCAAGGCGCGTTATCCGCATCTCGTCGTCTACCTTGAGCCGGGCGAGGCGATTGCGCTCAACGCGGGGACGCTCGAATCGCGCGTGCTTGAAATACAGCCGAAGGGCGCGGACGGCGTTTCCAACGCGATTCTCGACACGAGCGCCGCGTGCCACATGCCCGACGTCATCGAGATGCCATATACCCCGCCGCTCGTCGGCGCCGAGAAGGGGGCTGGCGGACCATACGCCTACCGTTTCGGCGGGCCGACGTGCCTTGCCGGCGACGAAATCGGTGTATATTCGTTCAAGCACGAGCTGCACGAGGGTGATACCGTCGTTTTTGGTGACATGGCGATCTACACGATGGTCAAGAACAACACTTTCAACGGCATAAACCTCCCGGAAATAGTCCTTCGCCATATCGACGGCTCTGAAGAGCTCGTCCGCCGCTTCAGCTACGCCGACTTCGCGTGCCGCCTCTAATATCCAACAACGGACGGCGTATTTTTGGTATAATTCACATTTCACACCGAAAGGACAAGACAAGTGAAGATTGACACACTATGCGTTCAGGGCGGGTGGTACCCGAAGTGCGGGGAGCCGCGCCAGCTTCCCGTGTATTCATCGACGACGTTCAAGTACGACACGACGCAGCACATGGCCGACCTCTTCGACCTCAAGGCGCCAGGATATTTCTACACTCGCCTCGCGAACCCGACGAACGATGCGGTGGCGAAGAAGATCGCGGCCCTCGAAGGCGGCGTAGCGGCGATTCTCACGAGCTCCGGACAGGCGGCCTCTACGTTTGCGATCCTCAATCTCTGCAACGCTGGTGACCATGTCGTCTCCTCCGCGCAGATATACGGCGGCACGTTCAACCTCTTCGCCGTCTCCCTCAAGAAGCTCGGCATCGAATTCACGTTCGTCGACCCGGATGCGACGCCCGCGGAGATACAGAAGGCCTTCCGCCCGAACACTAAGTGCGTCTTCGGCGAGACGGTCGCGAACCCCTCGGGCTGCGTACTCGACATCGCGAAGTTCGCGAAGGTCGCGCACAAGAACGGCGTGCCGCTTATCGTCGACAACACCTTCCCGACGCCGATCCTCTGCCGTCCGTTCGAGTTCGGCTGCGACATCGTCACCCACGCGACGACGAAGTACATGGACGGCCACTCCAGCCAGGTCGGCGGCTGCATCGTCGACTCCGGCAACTTCGACTGGTCGAAGCACGCCGACAAGTTCCCGGGGCTTGTCGAGCCCGACGCCTCGTACCACGGCCTCAGCTATGTGAAGGCGTTCGGCAAGATGGCCTACATCGTGAAGTGCACCGCGCACCTTATGCGCGACTTCGGCTCGATCCCCTCGCCTTTCAACGCGTTTCTCCTTAACCTCGGCCTCGAGTCTCTGCACCTCAGGATACGTCGCCACGCGGAGTCGGCGCTCAAGATCGCCAAGTGGCTCAAGACCCAGAAGAAGGTCGCGTGGGTCAACTTCGCCGGGCTCCCCGGCTCGAAGTACCACAAGCTCGTCAAGAAGCAGTTCAACGGCAACTCGCCGTGCGGCGTGATGACGTTCGGCATCAAGGGCGGCCGCAAGGCGTCGATCAAGTTCATGGATTCTCTGAAGCTCATCGGCATCGTGACGCACGTCGCGGACGCCTGGAGCTGCGTCCTGCACCCGGCGTCGCATACGCACCGCCAGCTTACGGACGCGCAGCTCAAGGCGGCAGGCATCCCGCCGGACCTGATTCGCCTCTCCGTCGGTCTCGAGGATCCAGAAGACCTCATAGCCGACTTGAAGCAGGCGCTGGCGAAGGTGTGAGGTAAAAAAGTTCAAAGTTTGAAGTCTGTTGTCTAAAGTCAAGAAGAACGGAGAGGATTCGCTCTATGGCAGGATTCAAGAATGCCGACACTCGCAGAATTGACTGGTTGATCGCGCTTGCGCTTGGCGGCGTGGCTGCGGTTCTCTACTTCTGCACAATGGCGTCGTGCGCCTATCCCGGCGAGGGCGCGCATCTGATGACGCTGTGGAAGGGTCTGGACTCGGCCGCGGTGAACACTCATCCGCTGATGGCGATATTCGCGCGGCTGTTCGGGTGCTCCAACATCCTCGGCCCGCTGTGCGGAATCGTGTCGGTTCTCGCCATGTACCACCTGACCTCGTTCTTCGTGCGGGAGCGGATCGGCGGCGAAATGCTCCTGCAGTACGCCGACGGGACAGCGCGCATGACTGGCATTGTCGCGGCGGTCGTATTCATGGCGACCCCGGCTGTCCACCAGTCATTCACCCACTTGAGCTCGTTCTCGTTCGACGCGGCATGGGCGCTTGTCACGGCGTCGCTCCTGATTCCCTACGCACGCGCCGGCAGGCGCACGGGCTGGATCTGTCTTCTCCTCATCGGCGTCTTCGCCGGCCTCGGGTTCGCCGATTCGCCGCTGTTCGGCCTGCTCGCGCCTGTGTATTTCTGCTGCGTGTGGGCTGTCTCCGGGAAGCGCGGCGGCAAGCCCTACGGCGCGGCGTTCATGTTCCTGCTCGTCGCGATTGTCACTCTCTTTGTCTACGCCCCCGGCGCATCGGGCGACTTCACAGAGCACATGCGCACCCACTGGAGCGAGGCGAAGACGTGGCTTACCGTCGACGGCTGGTTCCTCGTCGGCGCGTTCGCCGTGCTGCCGTTCCTCGTCGCGCTCTTCTCGAGCCATGTCGCGTACAACCGCGAGAGCGGCTTTTCGCAGTGGATATACCACGTCGCCATGAGCTTCGTGGCGATCCTCGCCGTCTCGACGCCGCTCGCGCCGTCGCCGCTCATGCGCCCCTATGGGCTTCTCCCGGTCGTGCCGTGCGCGTTTGCCGCGTTCACTGTCGCCTATCTCGTGACTTACTGGTGGCTTCTCGCCGTCGCGAAGGTCCGCAAGAACGAGTCGCTTGACGCCGAGCCGGTGGCGATGAAGGGTCGCACGCTCGCCCTCGCCGTCCTGCCCGTCCTCTCCCTCGTGATGGTCATCACCGTCCTCCTGAACCTCTTCTCGTTCGACCGCTCGCGCGGCGATTTCGCCGACCGCACGGCGGAGAAGCTGATCGCCGATCTCGGCGACCGCACTTGGTTCATCACCGACGGGCTTCTCGACGACCACCTCAGGCTCGCCGCGGCCAAGGCCGGCCGCGAGCTCAATCTCGTCTGCCTCCAGCGCGATCTCGACGAGCGCTATCTCCACGAGCTCGCGAAGCTCGTCGAGGAGAAGGGCGTCGGCGGAGAGAAGAACAAGGAGCTTTCGATATCGCTTTCCCTCGGCGTCCTCGCGTTCGTCCAGGACTGGTTCGCCGCCGATCCCGACATCGCGAAGAAGGCCGCCATATTCGGGGCCCCCGACCTCTGGTACGCGGCCGGGATAAAGGCGGTTCCGGAATTCCTCTTCTTCGGCGCCGATCCGGAGCGCAAGCCCGACTGGAGCGCGTGGAACGATTTCGACAAGGTCCTTGCGCCCCCGAAGGGCGTGAAGAACTGGGGCAGCTACCGGCTCTGGAAGGAGAGCGACCCCATCGAGTTGGCGCGCCTCAGGCTGCGCCGGCACGTCGGCCTCGTCGCGAACGACCGCGGCGTGTGGCTTCAGGACGCAGGTGACGACGACGGTGCGTTCGAGATGTACGAGCTTGTCCTGAACTCCATCGACAGCGACAACGTCTGCGCGCTCTTCAACGAGTTCGAGATGGCGCGTGCCGGCCACCCGAAGGCCGAGCGCAGGAAGCACGACATCGAGAAGGCGTTCAAGGCGATCGTCGAAGACAAGTCCCGCCGCTATGTCCTGTGGAAGCTCGCCAATGTATACGGCTACATAAGGAACCCCGAGATATTCGTCCGCCTCGGCTATTCGTGGGCGAAGTCGGGCCGCCCGGGGGAGGCGCTCAACCAGATACGCCGCGCCATAGACTTCGTCCCGACCGAGCGCCGCTCGAGTCTTCTCAACATGATGGCCGCCCTCTACGCGAGCGACAGCGACATGGAGAAGTCGAGGGCGACCTACGAAGAGGTCCTTTCCAGGGACGCCGAGAACCACGATGCGCTCGTCGGCCTTATGCGCCTCGAGCTCCTCGAGGGGAACAGCGAGCGGGCGATCGAGTACTTGGAGCGCGCCACGAAGGCGGCGCAGGACGATCCGCGCGTGGCAGTCGAGGTGGCGATGCTCCACTTCATGAAAAACGAGTTCGGCGAGGCGAAGGCGTTGCTCACGAGGGCGACCGACCTCGATCCCGCGAACCTCCAGGCCTGGTCGCTACTCGCCGCCGTCGCCATGCAGCAGTTCGATGCGTCGAAGGATCCCGCAGAGAGGGCGAAGCTCCTCAAGACCGTGGAAAATGTCATACTTCCGGAGATGGAGAAGAACGCGAAGGACGCGAACGACTACAACATCCAGTCCACCCGCGCCTTCCTCATGCTCCGCCAGGGCAACGAGAAGCGCAAGGCCGCGCGCGACATGTTTGCCGCTGCGATCAAGTCGAGGCCCGACGTCCAGGCGACGCAGGACATCGTGCTCGGTCTCGACATCTCCCTCAACGACACGGCAGACGCCGAGTTCCACGCCAAGGAAGTGCTGAGGCGCAACCGCAAGGCGCCCCTCGCGAACTACGTCATGGGCTCGCTTGCGCTTCAGAAGGGCAAGAACGAGGAGGCGGAGATGTACCTCAGGAGGGCCTGCGAGACGACGCGCCCCGTCGTGCTCGCGCAGAACGACCTCGCCGAGGTCCTGAGGCGCACGAAGCGCTTCGAGGAGGCCGAGCGCTATGCCCGACTCGCCGTGCGTACCGCTCCCGAGCTATATGTCGCGTGGGAGACGCTCGGGGCGATTCTGCTCGACGCGAACGGAGACCTCAACGAGGCGGAGCAGTGCATCGTCAAGGCGTGCGAACTTTCCAAGTCCGAGTCGGGTAAAGAGGCCGACGTGCGCATGCTCGTCTCGCTCGCCCGCGTTCAGATCGCGAAGGGCGACCGCCAGCGCGCGAACATGACGCTCCGCAAGGTCAAGGGCCGCGTGAAGGAGCTGTCCGACTTCGAGCGCGGCGAATTCGAGGAGCTCAGCAAGAGTGTTCGCTGACCTTCTTCTTGCCGCCGCCTTCCAGGTCGGGCCGTTCTACGAGCAGCGGCCCGCCGAGGACTATTACGCAGTTCGTCCGTTCTACGCCTGCGAGGGGGAGGCGGATGACGTCCTCTGGCCGGTCTTCACGTCCCACCGCGACTGGTGGCGGTTCTGCTTCCTCATGCACTACCAGTCGCAGGACGACGGCGGCTGGCAGTTCGAATTCCTCCCGTTCTGGTTCAGCGGGCACAAGCCGGCCCGCGGCGAAGGTGCCGCGGAGGACTACTGGGGGCTGTTCCCGATCTACGGCCACCATCCGCATGTGCTTTTGATGTATGACCTCGACTTTGCGCTGTGGCCTGTCTGGACGCGCTACAGGATGCCGCGTCCTTCCGAGGGGAAGTGGCTTACGACTAACACGGTGCTCTTCCCGTTCTTCAGCTGGCGCGACGACGGCGCATGGAGCTTCTGGCCTTTCTACGGAATAAACCACCAGCGCGAGAGCGACCACCAGTACGCATTGTGGCCGATAGTGACCTGGGCGAACTACCGCGAGGACCGCGACACGGGCGGGGCGGGGAGTTCGTGGATGTTCTGGCCTCTATACGGCCAGGTTCGCCGCGAGCGCGAGAGGCAGGACCTTTTCCTCCCGCCGTTCTTTTCGTGGACCGAGACCTATTCGAAATCCTGGGCGGCCCACATGAATTCCGCTCCCGAGATGCGCCTGCGCTGTCCCTGGCCGATCTTCGAGTGGGAGTCGAACGCCCGCAGGGAGCGGCTTTCGATATGGCCGCTATACGAGCGCGTCGACTGGCGGACGTACTCCAAAGGCGACGGCGCGGGGTCTGTGACGCGCTTCGGCTGGAAGCTCGTCGAGCTCTACGACGACGAGACGCGCGTGTTCCCGTTCTGGACGAGCAGGAAGGACGGCGGGTACTTCCGCCTGTGGCCTTTCTGGGAGTCCGAGACGAAAGACGACGTCACGCGTTCCAGGTTCCTCTCGCTCTTCCCGATACGCTGGGTTCCTGCTGTAGACCGCAACTGGTCGAAGTTCTGGACGCTCTACGAGAGCGAGTCCAATCCCGTCTGCACATACCATTCGCTGCTCTGGGGAATCATAAGGTGGAGGACGCTCAAGTGAAGAAGTCGATCCACACGTGGCTGAGGGCGCTGAGGGTCAACCAGTGGACTAAGAACGGCATCGTGTTCCTCGCCTGGTTCTTCGCTGTCGCCGACCCGTCTCAGGCGGCGATGGCGCGCGGGATAAGGCCCTTCATCCTCGTTGCGGCCATGGCTACCGCGTTCTGCCTCGTTTCGAGCGCGTTCTACCTCCTCAACGACGTCGCCGACTTCGATGCCGACCGCCTCCACCCCGTCAAGCGCCTGCGACCCGTGGCGGCCGGGCTCGTGTCGCGCATCGACGCGGTCAGGGTCGCGCTTTCGCTCTTCGCGATCGCGCTGATGTTCCCGTGCTATCTCGTATTCCGCCATCCCGACCGCACATGGGGCTTTGCGGTAATCCTGATCTACTCCGTGATGCAGTGCGCGTATTCCGGGTTCCTGAAGCGCATTCCATACATTGACGTTGTTGTTATCGCGGCGGGCTTTGTCCTTCGCGCGGTTGCCGGTGCTGCGGCGATGAACGTGCGAATCTCGCCGTGGCTTCTTGCCTGCGCGTTTGCGCTTTCGCTCTTTATTGCGCTCGCGAAGCGCCGCCACGAAATGTCCGTGGCCATCGAGTCGCGCGCAGCGCTCAAGGGCTACCATCCTGTTGCGCTCGACGTCTTGATGTTCGCCTCGGCTCTTGCGACGCTTGTCGTCTACACGTGGTACACGCTTTCGCCCGACACGGTGTCGCGCTTCGGAACTCGCTATCTTGTCGTCACCGCCGCCTTTGTGGCGCTTGGTCTCGCTCGGTACATCCACCTCGTCTACTCGAAGGCCGACGTCGGCCGACCGGAGAAGATTTTACTTTCAGACTGGCCGATGTGGATCATACTTGCGCTCTACGGCGCTTCTGCCGTCCTCGCTGTTCTCCTTCGCTACGTCGTCACCGCTTCGGGGGTTTGATGAGCGACTTCCTCGACAGGCTCGCGGCAAGGCGGCGGTTTGGAATGAGGCCGTCCCTCGACGCAATCCGCGGCATATGTGCCGCGCTGGGCGACCCGCAGCTGAAGTTCAGGGCGATACACGTCGCGGGGACGAACGGGAAGGGGGCGGTGTGCGCCATCTTGGACGCGGCGCTTCGCGCCGGGGGGCTCAGGATCGGCCGCTATACGTCGCCGCATCTCGTCCGCATCAACGAGCGGTTTTTCCTCGATGGCGCTCCGATTGCAGACGAGGTGCTGGAACGTGCGGCGGACAAGGTCTTTCACGCCGACTCTTCCTCCAACTCCTCCTCCAACTCCAACTCCTCCTCCAACTCCATCTACGGCCTTACCTTCTTCGAGGCGCTTACTGCCGTCGCATTTCTCGTCTATGCCGAGGCGAAGGTAGATTATGCCGTTCTCGAGACGGGGCTCGGCGGCCGGCTTGACGCGACGAACGTATGCAGGCCGGAGCTCTGCGTCATCACGAAGATCGGGCTCGACCACTGCGACTGGCTTGGCGACACGGTTGAAAAAATCGCCGCGGAGAAGGCGGGGATAATAAAGAAGGGCGTGTCGATCGTCCTCGGGAAGAACGACCCTGCTGTTGTCGCTGTCGTTAAAGCTCACGCGAGCGAAGTCGGCGCGCCGTTCGTCTACGCGCCGGATGTCGCGGACGAGTCGGAGATCCCAGATGGCTTTTCGCTGGTCGGATCCTTCAACCGCGAGAACGCGGTCACGGCAATTGCCGCGCTCAAGACGCTTGGCTTGACGAAGGGGATGGCGGAAGGGCTCGGAAATGTCGTCTGGCCGGGGCGGTTCCAGAGGGTAGGGCGATTCATCATAGACGGCGCTCACAACCCCCCGGCTGCGCGCGCCCTTGCCGCCGCGCTCCGTAAATACGCGCCTTTCGCGGGGTCTGTCCCCATGCTCGTCGCCGGTTTCTGCGGGGATAAAGATGTCGACGAGACGCTGCGGATTCTCGCCCCGCTCGTCAAAAAGGGAATAGCCGTCCGCACGAACAATCCACGTTCGCTTGACCCCGCAGAACTTGCACGGAAAATGGAATCTGCGGGAATTTCGGCAATTTCCTGCGATTCTATTCAGTTAGCGCTGGAAAAATTGGGGTCTGTCCCCCAAAAAACGGGGTCTGTCCCTAAATGTGAAGCGGTTGACGTGCTGATTTGCGGTTCGCTTTTTCTCGCCGGCGAGGCACTTGCCGCGCTTGGCGCCTTTCCGTGGCAGACAGACCGTTTCGATGCGGCAGAAATCCTTAAGGTTTGATATAATCTACGGCGATGAAAAAGAAGAGAGGAACGCTTGCACTCGTATCGCTCGGCTGCGCCAAGAACGCAGTCGACTTGCAGGTCATGACCGGCAATCTCCTCAAGGAGGGCTGGTCTCTCTCCCCCGATCCAGACTGCGCCGACGTCGTGATCGTCAACACCTGCTCTTTCATCGCGTCGGCGCGCGAGGAGGCGGAGGCCGAGATACTGAGGGCCGTCGAGCTCAAGAAGCTGGGTCGCTACGGCAAGGTCGTCGTCGCGGGGTGCTATCCGCAGAGATATCCCGAGCTTAAGGGTGCGTTTCCGGGCGTTGACGAATGGGGCGGCGTTCCCAAGGACTGGATCGAGCCGAAGATGCCCGCCCTTCGCCTCACCGGAAAGGCGTTCGCGTACCTCAAGATCGCCGAAGGGTGCGCCCACCGCTGCTCCTACTGCGCTATTCCGCTCATCCGCGGCAAGTACCGCTCTCGCCCGCTCAAGTCGATTCTCAAGGAGGCCCGCGCGCTCGTCGCGACGGGCTGCCGCGAGCTTAACGTCATCGCGCAGGATCCTATGCTGTGGCGCGACGGCGCGAAGACGCTTCCCGATCTCCTCTGGGCGCTCGACAAGATTCCCGGCGACTTCTGGGTGCGCGTCCTCTACAGCTACCCGAGCGAGATATCAGAGGACTTCCTCGTCTGGATGCTCTCGTCGAAGCATGCCGTCCGCTATATCGATGTTCCGCTTCAGCACACCGTTCCCGAAGTCCTCGAGAAGATGAACCGCAAGGCCGCGATAGCCGACTCTCTCGCAGCGGCCGAGTTCCTGCGCGATGTCGTTCCCGGGATTACGCTTAGAACGACGATAATGACCGGCTTCCCAGGCGAGACCGAGGCGCGTTTCAGAAAGCTCATGTCCGATTTGCGGCGCATGCAGTTCGACCATCTCGGCTGCTTCGCGTATTCGCCGGAGAAGGGCACGAAGGGCGCGGCGCTCGGCGGGAGGCCTTCGCGCGCCGTCGCGCTCGCGAGGGAGAAGTCGGTGATGGGACTTGCGAAGGAGATATGGAAGGTGCGCTCGAAGCGGCTTGTCGGCGAGACGTTCCGCGCGCTTGTCGTGGCGCCTGGCGTCGCCCGCATGGAGTCGCAGGCGCCCGATGTCGACGGAGTGACCTATATTGGTCGTGGCGGCAAGTTGGTAGGGGCGCCTCTCCGAGGCGACCGAACGGAGGACGTGCGTATCGGCGAATTCGTAAACGTCAGGATCGCGAAGGTCGAGGGCTTCGACTTTGTAGGGGAAGTGGTTAGCTGATGACGCGCCAGATTCCATACATCAACGAAGAGGTCGCGAACCGCGACTTCAAGTACTACATCTTCGACTGGGACGACAACATCCTGCACATGCCGACGCGCATCAAGATGGAGCATCGCGACAGCGTCGACGACCCTTGGCGGCCTGTCGAGGTCTCGACGGCGACGTTCGCGCTCGTTCGCGGCGACGAGGAGCACTACCGCGCCCCAGGCGGAGTGTGGGCCGACGCGTTCAGGAACTTCGAGGACGCGCCTGGGCGCGACAACTTCATCGAGGACACGATTGCCGCGCTTGAGAAGATCGAGCACGGCGAAAAGCCGTCGCCGAGCTTCTACACGTTCAAGAAGACGCTGATAGAGGGTCGGATATTCGCGATCGTGACAGCCCGCGGACACGCGCCCGAGACGATAGAGAGGGCGGTCAGGGTCTTCATCAAGTACGTCCTGACAGAAGAGGAGCGCGAGACGATGATGTCGAACCTTCGCGGCTACCGTCAGTGGATCGATGGCGTTGGCGACGGCGAGTTCGGCACGGATGCGGAGGAGCTCGACTACTACCTCGGCATGTGCCGCTACTCGGCCGTGACTTTCCAGGGCTTCAAGGAGCGCATGGAGCGCGATCCGATATATCAGGAGAAGCTTGCCGTAGCGCCGACTGCGGCGAAGCCGGAGCTTGCGAAGGAGTTTGCGATACGCGATTTTGTTGAGCACATCTTCCACATGCTCAGGCGCAACGGAACGTCTGACAGGGCGGTGTCGATTGGCTTTTCCGACGACGACAAGGGAAACGTGAAGTGTGTTTCCGACTACATCCGTGCGGAGCTTTCGAAGCGCTTCGAGGGAATCAAGTTCGTCGTGTACGACACTTCCGACCGCACGCTCAACAAAGGCCGCAAAGTCTGCGTCTCCGGACAGCTGAATTTGCCAGGATTCTAAGTTGAGTTGTGAGGCGGCGTCCGAAGGCTCCTCCTCGGGGAGCCCTCGGCGAATACGCCGAATCCCCTCGCTCGGACCTTCGCTCCGCCGCCTCACGCTTCGCGACGATTTCGCAAGGTTGGCGACAATGAGCGAAGATTTTTGATACAATACTCGACATGGAACTTGACGTCAAAGCTGCTGTGGCCGATATTGAGGCGACTCCCGATTTGCTTGAGCGCGCGCTCAAGCTTTCCGGGCTTGTCACCACATTGTTCCAGAAGAGGGGTTTTCCCCTTGTCGTCGTAGGCGGGAGCGCGGTTGAGTTCTATACCGAGGGCGGCTATATGTCGGGTGACATCGACTTCTGCCGAAAATCCCTTAAGGCAATCCCGCCGCGTGTCATGCAGGAGGTGATTGCGGAGCTTGGCGGAGAAGGGGTTGCCCGTAGTTGGAAGGTTTGCGGTCTCTTCGTAGATATGCTCGGCATACTGGAGTGCGAATCGACCCTGCCTGCGCGGGAGCTTGAGACACCTTACGGCGTCGTCAAGATCATTCCGCCCGAGCTCGCATTAGTTGAACGCGTGTTGATTGCCTACTATCCGCCGTCCAAGGAACTCCTTCCGACCGCCCGTAAGATGATGATTGCCGCGTTGGGCGATTCGAAGTTTGACTGGAGCGAGGCGGAACGCCTTGCCGCCTTGCCAGACTTTGATGTTCTCAGCGAATTGCGTGCGATGCGCAAGGAGGTGGAGCGTGGCTGATTCGTCCGAGAAAGAGGTCATCAGGATTACATGGGACGAGTGGCTTGCGTCGCGTGCGGCCAAGCGCGCCGCACTTGCGGCGAAAGGTCTTTCCGCGCCTTCGCGGCGCACGACTTCGCGAGCCGAGGCTCGTCGCGCGGCGCAGGAGATTGTCAGAGCGCAGTAGCCGTCATCCTGTCTTTAATGAAAATACTGATTGCGGTTTTGGATTGGATAAGGTGGATTGCCGGTATTTTGCTGGCAATGGCGATTCCGTTTGCCTGGATTTGCAGAGACGGATTGGGCCCGGATATGTACGAGTCGACTGGTTTTGAAGCAATCGTAAAGACGTTTTCCTCGCCCGAAATCTGGGGTTTGGCATTTGCGTTCATTGTTCTTTCCGCGGCAGTTCGCTTCTTGTCAACGCGTGGCGCAGGCGAGAAGAAGGTCGCGAAATGGTCTTGGCGCGAGTCCGCGTCTGTGTTTTCTGTTGCCTTTCTGCTGTGCTTGCTGGGCATGGTCGCTTTCAGGGATTGGACGGACAGGGAACGGCAGCGCAAGGCCGAAGAATGTTTGGCTTCGCATGCGGTGAAGTGGGATCGAACTGTCAATTTGCCGGTTGCTCCACATGGAGAGGCGCTGACGGCCGCCTCGCTGCCGGCTAAGAGTCTGTTCGCGGAAATCTTAATTAGAGACGAGAAAGGCGCGCTGCTGCCAGTTCCAATGGCGACGATGGAAGGAGAAAGCCTCTCCGTGGAAAAAGACGAGATTCGGGACGGGAATATGATAGGTGCCCTGAAACGGCTGACAGGGAAGACGCTCCCCGGAAGAGATGAGTTCTCCACCTTTATTAGAGCAGACATGGAGTGCAGCCATCGTTGCGTGGCAAGCCTCATCAACAGGTTTACCGAGCGTGGGATATGGGATATCTCAATTGTCGCTCGTGCGAGCGGCGATTCTGGCGATTCGCAGCTAGTGACTTTCAAGATATTACGGACTTGCCCTTGTGTAGGGTGTGTCCCGGAAGAGGACGCGCATATCTTTGACGAAGGAGAGCCGTTCGATGAAGAGGACGTATCAATTCATTGCAAAAAAACATTCTCGCTTGGGCAGCGGCTGACCTTCTGGGTTGGGCCGTCTGCTGACGGCTCTCTTGACGGTGCGATAGTCTATTGCGACAAGCGGGTCTCTCTCGCCGAGCTTGACGGTATTTTGGCGAACTTGGCTGGAAACCCCGAGACCAAGGGAAAGACCGTCGCCATAAAGTGTGCGGAGGATTCGCCACATAAGGCGCTGGTGAATGTTCTCGACATTCTTTACAAGCACAATTTCAAACGCGTGTATCTCTTGACGCTATGAAGAAAGTCTTCCGCATCTTGTGGCGGGTGGTAACGAGCGTGTGGATGCCGCCGGTGGCGTTGGTTGGCATTGTGATTGCCAATCTCCTTGACGATGTATTGCGGTTCAAGTATCTCATGTTGCTGGTGCGTTATACACCAGACTGCGCGTGGTTTGAATGGTGCTGCGTTGCCTTCTTTGTTCTCGTCTCGGCGATTTCGATCGTACTCTTTTTCTGCGACCTCGCGCGGAGGAAATGGAGACGCGGGTTGGCGCGGATTGGATTGTTTGCAGTTGGATTTGTGCTGATGTGCTTGATGGGGGATAGGCTTGGCGACTATTCAAGGCAGAATCTGGTTCCGACAATCGAGATTTGCGTTGCTGGAAAGGATACCGCAAAGATTGGCGAGGAGAACTTTTCTCCCAACGAGCTTTTCGAAATCCTTCGGACGATTGACAAGCGGAGATTGGCTAACAGTATCGCTTTTGTCATCGGCGAGGATATTGGCTTTAAGGATTTCTGGAACAATTATCTCAATCAGTGCAGTGAAGCAGGTATATTGTATTTGGCATTTAGGATGGTGGATGGCAATTGGCGGTTTTATCATATAGACCCATGGGATTTGCTGGGGCGTCATCGCCAAAACGATCTCAAAATTGCCGCAGTTCGTATAGGAGAGGGAGGCGCACTTTCGTTTGAGGATGACTATCAATGCTATGTGGAAGAATACGAAGATGGCACAACTAATCTAGAACAGATTAACCGTTTCAATGACAGTGAGTCCGCAATCTTCGGCGGCGGCATGTCGGAACGGTATGGCGCAGCGGCTGTTGTGGTCAATTCGAATTGCAGAATATCTCTCGTCGCCGCCTGTGTCAAACGCTTGAACGAAGCAGGGTTTCATTATGTGTTTGTGTTATATACATGAGCGGCAGTAGGCGGCAGAGCCATTGTCCAAGGCCTGTTTGCGCGGCGGATTTGCCGCGTGGTGACACCGCGCAGAGTGGAATTATGCTATACTATCCATCGTGAGCAAGGATCTGTATATTCTCGCAGGCGCGAATGGTAGCGGCAAAAGCACGATCGCCAAGGTGCTCTTGCCGAGAGAGGGCATTGTATACATCAATCCTGACGACATAGCGCGAGAAATCAATCCTGATGATCCTGTTGGCGCTCGCATCGAGGCTGGGCGTGAGGCTATTCGAAGAATTGATGCCTTGCTTGATCGGGGAGACTCGTTTGCCGTTGAATCTACGCTCTCAGGCAAAGCCCATGTCAAAATGATTGAACGAGCGAAATCGCTCGGTTACACGACGACGATTGCCTATGCGTTTGTTGACTCGGCGGCGGTTTGCATTGAGCGGATTGCAGTGCGTGTGAAGAATGGAGGTCATGACATCCCGCCAGAAGATGTCCTGCGCCGCTATGGACGCAGCAGGGAGAATTTCGTCAAGGTTTACGCCCCGATTGTAGACCATTGGATGCTTTATTACAATGGTGGAAATGACTTTGTCCTTGTCGCACATGGCAATGGGGCTGTCAATGTGATTGCGAGTGAACGGTATAACAAGTTCATGGAGGGGTTATGCCTGAAATAGTGGAAAAGATGACTCGTATCGGCAACACGGCCGTTCATGCTGCGCAGGAAGAAAACCGGCGCAAGGGTATACCCAATGTCTATGTCCTGAACGGAACGATTGTTTGGCAGTTGCCGGATGGTTCGGTCACGACAAAGCGTCCGGACGCGTTGCTGGCACCAACCCCCAATGATGCCGCTGGTAGACCCAGCATCTGATTTTTGCAATCAGTATAATATGTCCCAAAGCCGTTGAGAAAGAGGAAAGAGGCAGAAAGCAACGAAATGGGCGATAAAAAGAGCAACGCCAATTGGGTGTATCCCCATTTGATCATATTTGCTGCGCTTGTGGCATTTGCAATGTCGGGGTGCAATAGTTTTACGGACACAAACACTTCTTCGCCCAATGCTGACGGCGATAGAGTGCGCGCGTCATTTATAATCACTGAAAACCCTGCCAGATGCGAGTGTGATGATGAGGGCGTAAAGGTTACGAGAGACGGATTTCGCGCGGCCATTGCACGGCTTGCAGGAATGCCGCCCGGGAAAGAACTGGACTTGTCCGTTACGACCGACTATCTTTGCTGGAAAGGGGAGTATCCTCGTGATTATGAACGGGAATTGTCCGCACTGTCGTCGCTGACTAATTTTTCGGCAGTGTCGCTGGCTGTTCGCCGTGCCCATGGCGAGCTCGCCCTCTCGGCGCTTGCCAAACTGCCATTGCGCCATCTGACGATTGACCAGCCTTTAGGTTGGAAATTGCCTTTGCCCAAAGTGTTGGGCCTGGAATCGTCGTCTGTAGAAGGGCTCACTTTGATTGGCTGTCATGGCGTAAAGGGCTTTTGCGACTTGCCGAAGTTGAAAGTCGTAGAATGCAAACTGGATGTGTTGGGAATGTATGAAATCTCATCAGCGGAAATAAGAAGCCGATTCCCGTCTGTCGAGCGCGTGTTCGGCAACGGCGTCTATCCTCCAGACCTCCCGCCGTTCATCGCCACAAATGCCATCACTTCGCTCAGTTATCGTGAATGGGGGGCGTTGAGCGGCCCGGACGAGCGTTATTCCATCGATTTTGCGAATAGGCGAGTGTTCGTTGAAGTCTACAATTATCGTTTCTTGCGCGAGACGAAGAACCCCTGTGTCCTAAAGGGCGAGAGACTTTGCCTTCGAAAAGACTGGGAGAAAATACTGGCTTGCATTGAAGAAGTAAATATAGACAGCTGGGTGGACAATTATCGCAATCCCAATATATGCGATGGAACATTGTGGCAATTGGAACTTTTCAGCGGCACCAATGTCATCAGGCGAATCAAAGGCGACAATGCTGCACCGCCGGAGTTCAAGAAATTCTGCACAGTGAAGCAGGTTGCTTTCGACAAGTTTGGGGGATGCTCGCTTTGGTATCCAAAGCAGCGTGATGAAATGATGAAATTGATAGAGGCCGCAGAGAAAACGGCGGAGACAGACCCCGCGGAACCGTTGTAAAAGGCCTGTTTGCGCTCGGTGTTGAGTGCGCAAGTAGTTAAGCGAGCCGACGATAAGTCGGTGAGCGCAAAAGCTACGAAGGAAAACGCGCCATAGCGGAAGGTCGGGCTAACGGCGTATGTGTAAGGAGCGAGCGCAGGGGAACGGCGCGACGACAGTTCGTGTGATGCGCCAGCGGACGCAAGCGAGACGAGAAGGCGGTATCCCGCCGACGAAGTATCGCGCTGCGGACGGTGGATGCAGCGCACGGGAGGAGTCGCGCTTTTCCCCGAAGGGAGTGACGAACGCATGCGCCGTTAGCCCAGTTCCCGAGGATGCACTGCGCGGTCACGGTCGGGGTCTTGCCGAGCGGAACCCTTTTAGGCGAGGCGGATTGCACAGGACTTGACCCCGAAGCCGTATATGTATACGGCGAGCGGGTCGAAGGACGGGCAAGGCGCCCGCCTCAAAGGGCGAGCACGGTTGCCCCGACCGTGACCGCACGATGGAAGGCAAATCAGCACAGCGCATATTGGTGATTCGCATTGGGAAATTAAATAAAGCACAGGCGAGATATGATATAATATCCCGCAACTATGCGAATCGTCTTCATGGGTTCTTCTCCGGCGTCGGCCGAATGTCTCCACGCGCTTCTGCGCGAAAGGGAGTTCGAGATCGTCGGCGTCGTGACGCAGCCAGACCGCCCGACCGGTCGCGGCAAGGTCATGTCGCCGTGCGCCCTCGCGAAGTACGCCGCGGAGAAGGGGCTTAAGGATATCATCAAGCCCGAGCGCGTGAACGACCCTGAGCCGATGGAGAGGATCCGCGCGTGGAAGCCCGACGTTGTGGTCGTGGTCGCGTTCGGCCAGATACTGAAGAAGCCGCTTCTTGATCTTCCTCTCTTCGGCTGCGTCAACTGCCACTTTTCGCTTCTCCCGAAGTACCGAGGCGCTGCGCCTGTCGTCGCGGCGCTCGAGGCGGGCGAGCGGATGACGGGTGTCACCGTCATGAAGATGGGCGTCGGGCTTGACGACGGCCCGATCATGCTGCAGAGCTTCGAGCCGATATACCCCGACACGACGGGCGGCCAGCTCATGGACGACCTTGCGATCGCCGGTGGCGTTGCGCTCGCAAAGGCGCTTCGGCTCCTTGGCTCGAACTCGCTCCCGCCTGAAGTCGCGCAGGACGAAACTTCCGCGACTTATGCGAGGAAGCTCAAGAAGACCGATGGCCTCATTGACTGGGATCGCCCGGTAATCGAGATCGAGCGCAGGATACGCGCCTACAATCCGTGGCCGTGCTGCTACACTTTCCTCCCGGAAGGCATGCGAAAGCGCGGTACGACGGGACGTCTCGTAGTCCTGCGCTCACGCGTGGCCAAGCTCGACCCGGCGTGGAAAGACGCGGCTCCCGGCACTGTCGTGAAGATCGACAAGCCTGGTCCCGTGGTGCGCTGCCACGACACGGCCCTCCAGCTTCTCGAAGTCAAGCCCGAGGGGTCGTCGTGCATGGACGGCGGCGCGTTCTGCCGCGGCCGCCCGCTTGTACCCATGGAAACGGTG
>CACYNF010000037.1 GCA_902775595.1 uncultured bacterium
AGCCCGCGAGCGCCTCGTCGATCGAATTGTCTACTACTTCGTATACCAGGTGGTGGTAGCCGCGTTCGCCCGTGTCGCCGATGTACATCGCAGGACGTTTGCGGACGGCCTCCATGCCCTCCAGAACCTGTATGTTTTCGGCGTTGTAGTTGCCCTGTTCTTCAGCCATTTGTCACATCCTTTTAAACAGGGATATTATACCATTTTTTCCCTGTCTCATGGGGCGAAAACAGTCACATTCCGCGAAGTTTCGCGAACGCCTCGAAGAAGCCGGGGTACGACTTCGCCGCGCATTCGGGGTTGTCGATCTCCACTGGCGAATCAGCGATCGTGGCGCCGACGGCGATCGCCATCGCTATCCGGTGGTCGTCGAACGCGTGGAACTCGCCGCCCGAGAACCTGCCGCCTTCGCCGTGGACGGTGAAAGCGTCTTCCTCCGCCTCGGAACCCACGCCGAAACGCTTGAGGACGTCTGCCATCGCAGAGACGCGGTCCGACTCCTTGAGCCGCAGGCGACGCGTCCCGGAGAAGCGCGTCACGCCCGCCGACGCGCCCGCGAGCACAGCGAGCGCCGGGAAAAGATCGGGGCAGCCCGAGACGGACACTTCGACCGCCTCGCCCTTCCACGCGGCGGCGATGCGCGGCGCAAGCTCCGCGACCGCGCGGTCGGGCTGCGACGAATGCTGGTCAAGCCCGTCGAACATGACGAGGCTACCCATCGCGTTCATAGCATACCAGAACGCCGCGCCCGACCAGTCGAGCTCGACACTGACGTCTGGCTGGGGAACGTACTTCTGCCCGCCGGGGACGTCGAAACCGTCGTCACGAACGGCGACATATATCCCCGCTCCGGAGAGAACGCGAAGAGTCATGTCGACGTATCCGCGCGATTCAAGAGGCGTCGTGAAGCGTATCTGGGAGTCGCCCTCGAGAATCGGCAGCGCAAAAAGAAGCCCCGTCACGAACTGCGACGAGACGTCGCCTGCGAGCTCGTGGAGGCCGCTCTTGAGGCCGGAATAGTCCATCTGCGGCCGCTCGGAGAGGCGCCCGCGCGTAAGAAACGTAACAGACTTTCCGAGTGCGGCCGCGACTGGGCCTAGAAACCTCCTCGTGGAGCCGCTTTCGCCGCAGTCGAGAACCGCGAGCTGCCCGTCGCCCTTCAGCGCCTCGAGGCAGCGCTTTGTGGCGAGTATGTCCTCGCTGTCGCCTTCCGCGGGCGCAAGGCGCGAATAGTCGCCGGCGAGGAAATCGGCCACAAGCAGGCGGTGTTCGTGCGATTTGGAACGCGGAATCTTGACAGAACCGGTACGCTTACCGGGTTGAATCGCAATCATCAGAGGCTCTCCTTGGAAAGATCTATCCTAACTCCGCGAACGTCGCCCCATCCGCACGGGAGCGCGAAAACGACGGCATCGCCTTCGCGCTTCTTGTCGCCGCGCATGAGCGGCACGAGCCGGTCGAGCGAAAGCCCGTCCGGCAGGGTCGTGGGCAGCCCCGCCGCGGCGAAGCGCGACGCAAGCGCATCGGGCCACTCCGCCGGCGCGAGACCGCGGCGGACCGCGATCCTCGCCTCCTCGACGCAGCCCATCGCCACCGCCTCGCCGTGCGAGACGCGGTAGCCGGTCGCCTTTTCGACTGCATGCGCGACCGTATGCCCGCAGTTGAGGAGAATGCGCCGCCCCTTCGTCTCGAGCGGATCCTCCCGCACGATCCCGACCTTCACCATCAAATTCCCGGCGATCTCCCGTGGAGACGGCAGACCGCAACTTTCAACTTTCAACTCTGGACTTTCAGCTCCCCCTATCGCCTCGTGCTTGATCATCTCTGCCCGGCCGTCGGCAACGAGCTTCGGCGAAAGCGTCTCGAGGAAGTCGGCGTCGATCACGACGAGCTTCGGGAAATGGAACGCGCCCGCGAGGTTCTTGCCATCCGGAAGATCGCACCCCGTCTTGCCGCCAGTCGACGCGTCAACCATCGAGAGAAGCGTAGTCGGCACATTGATCCAGGGAATGCCGCGCATCCATGTTGCGGCGGCAAAGCCGGTCAAGTCGCCTGTGACGCCGCCGCCAAGCGCAGCAACCGCGTCTCTGCGGCCAAGCCCTCTCTCGGCAAACGCGCGCCAGAGCTTGGCGACAGTCACAGGCGTCTTGTGCTCTTCGCCCGACGGAATGGTGGCGAACGGCGAGACACCAAGCCGGCCAGACCAAAGCCGCGCGACGGTCTCGTCCGCAACGACGTTGCGTCCCGCGAGGACCGCAGGCGCGATGCCACGACCCACTACAACGAGCGATGACTGCGCGTCGAAGAACGCTGCGACACGGTTCGGGAAAGAGGCGTAGTGTGCCGCGCGTTCCTTCGCCCTGTCGCCGAGCGGACGCGAACCAGGCGCCGCGCCAAGCCGCCTCGCAAGTTCATCGTCGGAAGGAGTGTCTATGCAGAAAACAGTCCCGCTTTCTTCGCAAAGCGATCTGTTCTCGTCGCGCAGAAGCGTTCCGCCGCCGAGGGAAACGACAGTGGGAGTTGAAAGTTTGAAGTTTGAAGTTTGAAGTTTTGAAATGAGACCCGAAACAACTTCTTTAAGAGCCTTGCTCTCGATGTCGCGGAAAACCGCCTCGCCGCGAGACTTGAAGATCTCGGGGATCGTCATTCCAGCTTCGGCGACGATGCGCTCGTCAAGGTCGACGAAGTGCAGGCCAAGTCGTTCGGCCAGCGCCCTGCCGAGCGTAGACTTTCCGCTCGCCGGAGCTCCGTACAGAAAAATCATCCTTTTCCGGCTCTCTGTTCCGCTTATTTCGCCCATAGGATGCAATTATACCATATTCCGCCCGACTGCGGCTTTACAACGCCCCCCCGTTTTAACGCGGGTTGATTTTGCATGGGCTGGTTTACGTGTGCTGGTTTGCCTCCCAACGTGCGGTCACGGTCGGGGCAACCGTGCTCCCTGTGCAGGGCGGGCGATTTGCGCGTCCTTCGCCCCGCTCGGCGTATACATATACGCCGTCGGGGGCGAGTCCTGCGCAACTCGCCTCCCCCTGCTTCGGTCCGCTCGGCTGGCGGCCCCGACCGTGACCGCGCTTGGCACCCTCGGGTGCTGGGCTAACGGCGCATGCGTTCGTCTCTCCCTTCGGGGAAAAGCGCGGCTCCTCCCGCGCGCTGCATCCAGCGTCCGCAGCGCGATACTTCGTCGGCGGGACCGCCTCCTCGTCTCGCGCGCGTCCGCTGGCGCATCACGCGAACCGTCGTCGCGCCGTTCCCCTACGCTCGCTCCTCACACATGCGCCGTTAGCCCGACCTTCCGCTATGGCGCGTTTCGTTTCGTAGCTTTTGCGCTCGCCGACTCATGGTCGGCTCGCTTAACCTTGTCCGCCGCAAATCCGCCGGAGATGCGCCCCTACCAATACGGCGCGACGGATTTGCCGCGCGGGAGCGGAGGGGGTGTTTCGGCGGCATGCGAAGCGACGACGAAAAAGACGGAAGCGACCCGATTTTGACGCGCCGCCATTTTGCCGAGAGGCTCGACGGCACGGGCAAAATGTAAAAGGCCGCAAAATCGATGTCGCCCTTTTTCGCCGGAGCTTTGCCGCGTATCCGCGGCAAAGCTAGCGAGCCCTAAGCCGAAACTCGCCCCTCCGCGTACGCGCCACCGCTATACATCTGACGGCGCATATCCCCATGCCGAAGGCAGGGGTGAGTACCGTTACCCGAACCTGGCCGCACATTGTAAGGCAAACCAGCACTGCGCAGAAGGTTTGGGGACATATCCCGCAAAAGTCATATTCTACAAGAAGTTTGCGTTTCTCTCCGACTAGGACACTTACGGACGCACCAGGAGTGCGGCTTCATTGCAATATGGCTGCATGTCGGCGGGGATAGGGGCTTCGAAGGACAGCTGCACGCCTTTCGTCGGATGCCAGAGCCTGAGCTTCCACGCATGGAGCATCTGCCTCGCCGGCGGAGGGTCGAGACGCCTGTCAAGCGCGGACTTGCCGTATGTCCTGTCTCCGACAACCGGACAGCCGAGCGAGGCCATGTGAACGCGTATCTGGTGCGTGCGGCCCGTCTCGATGCGGCATATCACGACGGAGAAAGGATTCTGGCGGCCGGCAGGCCCAGAAGCCCGCGCCGGCGCCACCTGCCAGTTGGTGATGGCGACCTTGCCGTTTTTCTCAACGATCGCCATGCGCTTTCTGTCGACCGGATGACGCCCAATGAGGTTTTCGATCCGTCCCGAGTCGAGCCGCGGCCGTCCATGCACTACGGCGAGGTACGTCTTTTCGATGTTCGCGTGCGAGGCGAACGCCTTCGTAAGCCCCTCCATCGCCTTCTGCGACTTCGCGACGACGATGAGCCCCGATGTGTCCTGGTCGAGCCTGTGGACGATTCCCGGCCGCGCCACGCCGCCGATTCCGGCGAGCGCCGGGCAGTGGTGCAGCAGAGCGTTCACGAGCGTGCCGGAGAAATGGCCCGGCGCCGGATGCACGACCATTCCGGGGGCCTTGTTCACGACGACCATGTCGTCGTCTTCGAACACGACGTCGAGAGGAATGTCCTCAGGCTCGGGAATCGCAGGCACAGGGGGAGGAATCTCCACCTCTATGTCGTCGGACTCCGAGACCTTCATCCCCGCCTTTGCGGCGATGGCGCCGTTTACCGTGACGTGCCCGGTCTTGACGAGCCCCTCTATCCGCGACCGCGAAAAGTCGGGGTGAAGTTCGAGGATCCTCTTGTCAAGCCGCTGCATCGCAAATGACACGACCCCGAAGATTTCTCACAGCCCGAGAGCAGGCGTTACGGACACCTTGCCGTCGACGCGCTTCCCGCTGACGCGGCGGCCGTCGGAAAGCGCGAGATTCTCGAACGAGACCTCGCGCCACGACTCAGGGCAGCCCTTGAAGAACTCGACCTTGCCGTTCACCTCGTGCGCCATCATCTCGAGGACGGCCGTCGCCGCCGCGCACTGCCCGTCCATCTGCATTATCTGCCCGTCGCCCGAGCCGGCGAAACTGCCGAAGATCGTGAACGTCGAGAATCCGGGCGCATACGCATTGTGCAGCGAGCCATGTCCAGGGTTGCAGAAGTATGCGTCCCACGACCTTAGAAGCTCCGCCGCCGCCTGCGCGTTGCCGACGTGCGTGTTGAGGATCGACGCCCACGGAACGCACCAGCCGGACCAAAGCCCGGTTCCACGGTAGACCCATGTGTTGTACGTCTTCGCCGCGACGTCGCGCGTCGCCTTGTCGGAGAGGTCGAGCGTGTCAAACGGATAGAACCCCGCCATGTGCGAGTGGTGGCGGTGCGATTCCGTAAGCGCCTGGCCACGGAAGAGCTCGATGCCGCTCCCTCCCGCCGAATACTGCGGCAGACGCTTTTCGACGTCGAGCCACATCGCGTCGGGCTGCACGCCAAGGAGCTTCGCCGCGTCGACGAGATCGCGCGCGAGGCGGTGGGCGGCGGCAAGCTGGAAACTGGGGTCACGCCCTACCGCGCTTCTCACGTCTGCTCCGCCCCACTCCGGAGATGGCCCGAGCGGGAGCGTGAGCTTGCCGTTCTCCTCCTCCATCATCGCGCGATAGACATTCATCGCGCCTCTCATGAAGTCGAAAGCACCGCCCTTTAGAAACTCAACGTCGCCCGAGTAGCGCACATACCGCATCATCATCGCGGCGACCCACGCCGTCGAGCCGTGGTCGATCGTGCCTGTCCAGAACCCGCCGATGCAGACACCCCTGTCGTCGACGGAGTGGGGAAGGACATAGCCATTGTCGATGCCGACGAACTTCTTCGCGTTGTCATTGAGAAGCGGCCGCCACGAAAGGACCATCCTGAAAAGCGGCAGAAGGTTCTCGAAGTGCCCACCGCGATAGGCTGGGGAGTAGCATTCCTGGACATTGATGTTGAAGTGGTAGTCGCCGTTCCAGGGTACAAGCCGGTCGTCCTCAAGCCACACGCCCTGGAGCCCGGCGGGAACGCCATCTGGGTCGGTCATCGCGCCGAAGCGGTACATGCCGTAGTCGTAGATGCGCTGGATCACGGAATCGGGCACCTTCACGCGCGCACCTTCCGCCCAGAACTTCGCCCAGTATTCGCGCGACTCCTTCGCGACGGCGTCGAAAGCGGCCGTCATGCGGACATCCGCGACAACCTTGTCGCCCCGCCCTGTCTTGATCGCGACGACGCCGGATTTCTTCGCCCACGAAAGCCACACCGGATCGTCCGCGGGAAGCTTCCACCTGAAGCCGCCTGCGTCAGGAACCGCGCCGTCGAACACCCTCGCCTTCTCGAAGCCGAGCGGTTTCAGCTTCCGCTCGTAGACGGGATAGTCGGTCGCGGGGATCGTCTTTGCCTCAAATTCGATGCCTTTCGGGAACTTCATCGCGAAGACGCCGCCGTCCTTCTTCGACATCGCGATCTCCACAAAGGCAGTACCATCGCCCTTCTTCATCGCCGGATACCAGAGTTCAAGGCGTCCGAGTCCAGTTGACGTGTCGAGCTCGCCGCACTTCAGCCGCCATGCGTCCTTCAGCGTCACGACGACGCGTCCGAGCGGCAGCATGTAGGGATTGCGCGGCTCGCCCTGAGGCGTCTCCTTCCTGAAGAGCCCGTAGAGGCGGTCTTTGTCGCCAGAATGGACGGCCGCGACGATGTTGGTGTAGCTCTGCTCGGCGGTCCAGGCGTATCCGCCGCGGTGGTCCCAGAGGTCTGAGCGCCCGACGGTGAGGCGAATCTCATTTCCGCCGCCCCAGACGAGAACGCCCGTCTTTCCATCGCCGAACGCAATTCCCTCATGGCAGCTGCCCGTGCGCGGGAAGTCCCACGTCACAGTCTCCGCAAATGATCCGAGCGCCGCAAGCGCAGCAATTGCCAATGCTATCGTTTTCATGCGGATATTATACCAAAACCAGCGATCGCCCGCCCATGCGCAGGGGCAATTTTGGTATAATATCGGGACAATGAACGAAGAGATAGAACGCCTAAAGAAAAGCCGCAACGCGGTAATACTCGCGCACAACTACTGCCGTGCCGAGGTGCAGGACGCCGCAGACTTCACCGGCGACTCGCTCGAGCTCGCGCGGCGCGCCACGCAGGTGGACGCCGACGTGATAGTTTTCTGCGGCGTCTACTTCATGGCCGAAACCGCGGCGATTCTCAATCCGCAGAAGACCGTCCTCATCCCCGACCCGACCGCCGGCTGCCCGATGGCAGACATGATAACGGGCGCGCAGCTTCGCGAACTCAAGGCGAAGCATCCAGGCGCAAAGGCAGTCTGCTACGTGAATTCCACCGCGGAGGTGAAGGCCGAGTGCGACATCTGCGTCACTTCGGGCAATGCAGAGCGCGTAATGGCGACGTTCGCGCCAGACGACGAGATAATCTTCGTTCCAGACCAGCACCTCGGCTCGCACATAATGGGGCTTCTCGGAAGGAAGTACATCCTCTGGCCCGGCTACTGCCCTACTCACGCCGCGCTTACGGCAAAGTCCATAGCCGACGCGAGAGCCGCCCATCCCGGAGCCCCCGTCATGGTCCACCCGGAGTGTGCGCGCGACGTGCGAGACGCGGCGGACGAGAAGCTCTCCACCGGCGGAATGTGCAAGTTCGCCCGCGAGTCCACCGCGAAGGAAATCGTCGTCGGGACCGAAGTCGGCATACTCCACCGCCTTAAGATGGAAAACCCCGAAAAGACTTTCTATCCCGTAAACGACCGGCTCGTCTGCCCCAACATGAAAAAGACGACGCTCGAAAACCTCGCAGAAGCCCTGCGCGAGATGAAAACGCGCGTCACGGTGCCGGAAGACATCGCAATCCGCGCCCGCCGGGCGATCGAGGCAATGCTCGCAATTGCATAGTCGTCTCGGCACGGTGCGCCGATTTATGGTATAATACGGCAATTTTTCAGGAGAAAATTGATGCATCCCTATCGTACACACACATGCAACGAGCTCCGCGCCTCCGACGCGGGCAAGACTGTCAGACTTTCCGGCTGGATGTTCCGCCTCCGCGACCACGGCGGCATCCTCTTCGTGGACCTCCGCGACCACTACGGCCTCACGCAGATCGTCGTCCATCCCTCGCGCAGCTTCTTCGGCCTCGTCGAAAAGGCGCACTTGGAATCGGTAATCACCGTGACGGGCGAGGTGAAGCTCCGCACTCCCGACACGATCAATCCCGAGCTCCCGACAGGCGAGATCGAGATCGAGGCGAACGAACTCGTTATGGAGTCGGCCTCGCAGGTGACGCCCCTCTACATCCCTGACGAAAAGGCCGACGAGTCGGAGGACGTCCGTCTCCAGTACCGCTTCCTCGACCTTCGCCGCGAGAAGCTTCACAAGAACATCATCCTCCGTTCGGAAGTCATCCGCTTCCTCCGCGAGCAGATGTGGGAGAAGGGATTCCACGAGTTCCAGACGCCGATCCTGACCGCCTCCTCGCCCGAGGGCGCGCGCGACTACCTCGTGCCGAGCCGCATCCACCGCGGCATGTTCTACGCCCTTCCGCAGGCGCCGCAGATGTTCAAGCAGCTCCTCATGGTCTCGGGCTTCGACAAGTACTTCCAAATCGCGCCGTGCTTCCGCGACGAGGCCGCGCGCGCCGACCGCAGCCCCGGTGAGTTCTACCAGATGGACATCGAGATGTCCTTTGCGACGCAGGACGAGATCTTCGCCGTCGTCGAGGATGTCGTCGGGAAGACCTTCAAGAAGTTCTCGACCTGGGAGTGCACCGAGGCACCGTGGCCGCGCATCAAGTACCGCGACGCGATGATGACGTACGGCTCCGACAAGCCCGACCTCCGCAATCCGCTCAAGTGGATCGACATGTCAGACTTCTTCGCGAAGGCCGACTTCAAGGCGTTCGCATCTTGCGTCAAGAACGGCGGGCTCGTCAAGGGCCTTCTCGTCAAGGGAATCGTCGGCGTCGAGACGAGGACCTGGTTCGACAAGCGCGAGGCGTTCGTCAAGGAGAACGGCGGCAAGGGACTCGGCTACATCAGCTGGACGAAGGAAGGCGAGCTCAAGGGACCAATCGCGAAGTTCCTCTCCGCGGACCAGCTCGAGGAGATGAAGAAGATCTCCGGCATGGAGCCGACCGACGCACTGTTCTTCATGGCCGCCGACGTCGACGAGTGCAACCGCCTCTCCGGGCTCGTCAGGACCGACATCGCCGACCACATGACGAACGACATCCGCGAGCACAACGTCTACCGCTTCTGCTGGATCGTCGACTTCCCGTTCTTCGAGAAGGATCCCGAGACCGGCAAGATCATCTTCTCGCACAACCCCTTCTCGATGCCGCAGGGCGGACTCGAGGCGCTGAACACCAAGGACCCGCTTTCCATCGAGGCATACCAGTACGACGTCGTCTGCAACGGCATCGAGCTCTCCTCGGGCGCGATCCGCAACCACCAGGTCGAGGTGATGTACAAGGCGTTCGAGATCGCGGGCTACACGAAGGACGACGTCGTGAAGAAGTTCGGCGCCCTTCACCGCGCGTTCCAGTTCGGCGCGCCGCCGCACGGCGGAATCGCCCCCGGCGTTGACCGCATGGTCATGCTCCTCACCGACACGCCCAACATCCGCGAGGTCATCGCGTTCCCGATGAACCAGAAGGCGCAGGACCTCCTCATGGGCGCGCCGAACTACGTGACGGAGCAGCAGCTACGCGAGCTCCACATAAAGATTCGCGGTACCGGCAGCGAAGCCGCCGGCCCCGCGAACCAGTGAAAAGTTGAGAGTTAAAAGTGAAAAGTTAGGATGTCGAATCTTAAATTCACTTTGAAGGCCTGGCCGGTGATCGCAGCAGCGACCATCGGCCTGTGCTTTCTGACGCAAGGCGTCGCAAAGCTGTGCGGGATCGACCTTCCAGACCAGGAACAGATAACGACGGTCAGGAACTACCTGCTCCACACCTTCGACAGCATGCAGCACTTCAAGGTGACCGTCTCGCTGCTCCTCCAAGTACTGCTGATGGCCCCGATGTTAGAGGAGGCGCTGTTCCGCAGTCTCGGATGGCGGTTGCCTGTCAAGTTTCTCTCCCGCGGCAAATCTGCCGCGGTCTGGGCTTTCGCCGTGGCTTCGTCCGCAGTCTTCTCGGCGGCGCACTACATTGACTACATAGCACTTGTGAAAAGCGGCGGATTCCAGTGGCTGCCGCTCTCGAATGCTTTTCTCGCGCTTTTCTTCTTCGGCATCGCCCAGTGCTGGCTCTACCGCAAGACCGACCGCATCTGGTGTCCGATACTCAACCACTGCCTTTTCAACCTGACGAATCTCGTCCTGCTTTTCGTCGTTCCGGGTTAACCTCGACATACGCGGAGGAACGATGGACGAACAGACAAAGCGCCTGCTGCGGCGATACGCCGCGAGATACGAGAAGGCGGATTTCCTCGAAGGCGATCCGTCGCGCTTCATGCATCTCGTGACTGGCGCGGCAAACCAGGAGGCGACGGCCTTCGTTGCCTCGTGCCTCAGCTTCGGCGCGAGGAGCCAATTCCTGCCGCGCATTCAGTGGCTTCTCGACTGCGCCCGCGGCGATATGGACAAGTGGATAAGGGCCGGCGCGTTCGAGCGCGACGTGAAGCAAGGCGATTCGCGCTGCTTCTACCGATTCTTCACCTACTCCGACATGCACCGCTTCTTCGCGCGCTACCGCGAGATAATGGAGCGACACGGCTCGCTTGGCGGCTTTGTGCGCGACTCTGCGAACGGCGACGCCACCGCGGCAGTCGAGGCGATCTGCCGCCGATTCAACGAAGGCGAGCCATGCGGCGTCGTGCCGAAAGACCCCCATTCCGCCTGCAAGCGCGTCTGCATGTTCCTGAGGTGGATGGTCCGCACAGGCTCGCCCGTAGACCTTGGGCTCTGGGCCGGCTTCATCGACCGCCGCACGCTCGTCATCCCCTTGGACACGCATGTCGTGCAGGAAGCGCGGCGGCTCGGGCTTCTCGCAAGCGCCTGCACCTCGATGTCCGTCGCACGGCGGCTCACGGCAAAGCTCGCGGAGGCCTTTCCGGACGATCCCGCCAAAGGCGACTTCGCGCTCTTCGGATATGGCGTCGACGAATCAAGCGCAGCAAAGAAGGGAGATAGCGAATGAGCGGCGCCACGATTCTCGAAAAGGCCGCGGCCGCACCGCGCACGCTCACGCGCGGCGAACTTGCCGCGCTCATCGACTGGCCAGACCTGGACGCGCTCTTCAAGGCGGCTTATGCCGTGAAGCTCCGCGAGATTGGCCCTCGCGTCTCGCTGAGGGGGCTTGTCGAGTTCGGGAATGTCTGCGAAAAGGACTGCCTCTACTGCGGCATCCGCAAGTCGAACGCAAATGTGCGCCGCTACCGCATGACGGCCGACGAGATCGTCGCCGCCGCAAAGCGAGCGAAGGACGCCGGTTACGGCAGCGTCGTCCTCCAGTCGGGAGAGCTGACCGGCGAGGCGAGCGTCGCGTTCGCAGAAGAAGTCGTCCGCCGCATCCACGACGAGGCGGGCGACGAGTTTGGAATAACCTTGAGTCTCGGCGAGCAGACGGAGGAAACGTACCGCCGATGGAAAAAGGCAGGCGCACATCGCTATCTACTTCGCATTGAGACGTCAAACCCGGAGCTCTACGCAAAGCTCCATCCCGCGAGCCATTCATGGGAAGCACGGCGCGACTCACTAAGGGCACTCAGGCGATGCGGTTACCAGGTCGGGACAGGGATAATGTCGGGGCTTCCGGGCCAGACGACGGACGACCTCGCCGCAGACATCGAGTTTTTCGCCGCGGAGGACATAGACATGATCGGCATGGGCCCCTACATCCCCCACCCCGACACGCCCCTTGGCGCAGGAGTGTCGCTCGCCGGCGATGCAGCGAAAAAGCGGCTTGAGCTGGGCCTCAGGATGATCGCGGCGACGCGGCTCTATCTCCACGACGTAAACATCGCCGCGGCGACTGCGCTACAAGCCCTCGCGGACGACGGACGCGAACGCGGACTTCTCGCGGGCGCAAACGTCGTCATGCCGAATGTCACGGACACGCGCTACCGCGCGGACTACCAGCTGTACACGGGAAAGCCCTGCATTGGCGAGGCCTCCGACCTCTGCCGCGGATGCATGGCGCGACGCATCAAGTCGATTGGCGAAGAACCGCTGTGGAACGTACGCGGCGATTCGCCGCACTGGAGAAAGAGATGAAGATCGCAGTTGGGCTTTCGGGCGGAGTCGATTCCGCCGTCGCCGCGCTTCTCCTGAAGCGCGAGGGGCACGATGTCACCGGCATCACGATGAAACTCTGGCGCGAAGGCCGCTACATGGGCGGCGAGCGAGACGCCTGCTTCGGCCCGGGCGAAGCGGATGACATCGCGGCGGCGGAATCGCTTGCCGCGAAGCTCGGCATCGACTACCGCGTCTTCGACTGCTCGGAGGAATACGAGAAAATCGTCCTCGACTACTTCCGCCGCGAGCGCACGGCGGGACGGACTCCTAATCCCTGCATCGTCTGCAACCGCAACATGAAGTTCGGGCTTCTCCCGAAGATGGCCGCGAAGGAACTTGGCTTCGACAAGTTCGCGACGGGACACTACGCGAGGATCGTCGAGCGCGATGGCCGCCTCGCAATCGCCCGCGCCGCGGACGAGGGGAAGGACCAGAGCTATTTCCTCTGGGGGCTTTCGCAGGAGCAGATTGCGCGGGCGATGTTTCCGCTCGGCACGCTCTCCAAGGGCGAAGTGCGCGACATCGCGCGCGAAGCGGGGCTCCCGATGGCGGACAAAGCCGACTCGCAGGACTTCTACTCGGGCGACAGCAACGAGCTTCTCGACACAAAGGACCGCCCAGGCGACATCGTGACAACGGATGGCAAGAAGATTGGGCGGCATCGCGGCTACTGGCACTACACGGTCGGGCAGCGCCAGGGCCTCGGCATCGGCGGAGGGACGCCCTTCTACGTCGTGCGCGTCGACGCTTGCAGGAACGAGGTTGTAGTCGGCCGACGCGAGGATGCCGTATCAAGTTCGCTCGTCGTCCGCAACCTCAACTGGCAGGGAATCGCTGAGACTGCCGAGCCGGTGACAGGGTTTGTAAAGATCCGCTCGACAGGGAGGCCAATCGGCCCTGTCACGTTCGAGAACGGCGTCCTACGCGCCTCGTGCGACCTCTTCGGCGTCGCGCCGGGGCAGTCCGCCGTCATCTATGGCGACGACGGCACCATTCTCTGCGGCGGCATAATCGAAAAATAGCTTCTACGAGCGCCTCGACACAAAGGTGCAGCGCTTGCCGGCGTTGTCGCGAACAATGGCCTGCCACGCAGGATTCGGAGCGGCGTCCGCAGGAAGCGGCTTCGGAGAGAAGTAGTCGTACTGAACAAGCGAAAGCTCGGCGCGGTCGGGATATTCGCGCAACAGGCAATATCCGATGTCACCCCAATGCCCCGTCGAAGGAAGGCCGGCAGTCTGCCCTACAAGCCCTGCGCCCCAGTGCCTCAGCGAACGGGTGACATACCACCGGTGGTTGTGACCGTGGATGTAGCCGCAGCAGTTCGTCGGCGCTTCCTCGGTCCCCATGATCAGCTCGCCGAACTTCCGCGCCGAGCTGGACGTGTTGCCCTTCCCTGGTTCGCCAAGCTCACCTGCCGGATGGTGCGCCATGACAAGCAGCGGGCGTTTCGACGCGGCGCATTCGGCCTTCAGCCATTCGCGCTGGGCGTCGTCAAGCGCTCCAGACGTGATCCACTTGTCTGTCTCCTCCGGCTGGCCGAGGGTATCGGCCATTATGTAGTCGAAATACACGCCGTGAACTTTGCTGACGATGCGCCCTGGAACAGGCGAACGGTCGGCGTACTCCGGCCAGAGCTCGAGGAAGTTCTCGCGGCGGTCGTGGTTTCCCATGCCGATCGTAACCTCGATGCCGGCGTCGAGAACTGGCTGAAGGAGACGGCGCGAAAGCTCGTAGTCTTCCTTGCGCCCCCAAAGATACGCAAGGTCCCCGGAAATCAGCATCTTTGCCGGCAGCGGATCGAGCGCAAGGACGCGGGCAATGCACTCCACGAACTTCTCGCCCTGGTACTTGGGAGAATTCCAGTTCCCCACATGGCAGTCGGACAGAATCGCGATCAGCGTCTCGTCCTTTCGCAACGATCCGAAAGTCGGAATCGTAGAACAGCCGCCTGCACCTAAGAGCGTGACAGACGCCGCCGCACACCCCTTCAGAAACTCTCTTCTGCTCGTATCCATGTCTTGCACCTCTTTAAGTATTCGCGTCGAGCTGGTAGTAGATTTTCTGGATATCAAGAGGGAAAAGCTCAGGCACCTTGCCGCGCAGCTCTGGTTCAAGCGACGCAGGGCAGCAGGTGAACTTTACCGGGATGCCGAGCGCCTCCGCGATCGCATCCGCATACTTCAGCGACGACAGAACAGTATTCGCGGTCGTCTGGGGCCCGAGGTTAGTGTTGTTCACGACCCCAGTGAAAGGCAGCCGGCACGCCTCCTCTATCTCGCGGAGGACGTCAAGCGCATCCTCCGGCGTAGATGTCAGCGGGCGCGACGCGTTCACGACGGCAAGCATGTCGTAGTCGCCCTCGGCGCGGATGTCGTCGACATACCGTCCAAGCGCGAGCGCCCCGCGGTCATCGCCACCGACATCGACGACGACGCTGACGGCGCGGTCGGCGAAAAGCGCGTACGCCTCCTTCGGCATCGCGGGAAAGTCGACGTTCGAGTTCGCGTAGTCGCTGACGACGAGCTCGATCCCCTCTGCGGCGAGGCGCTCGGCAGAGTCCTTCGTGCGGAAATAGGGGTTCACGATATCCAAGTCCGCGACCGCGACACGCGGCACGGCGCTCTTCAGCTGCCGCGCGAAATTGAGCGCGACATTCGTCTTGCCGCTGCCGTAGTGGCCCGCGAACAGTGTGACACGCTTTGCCATCGGGCGGCGATCACTTCCCCTTGTTCGCGGCGCAGGCGTGAGGGCACGCCGCGCAGCCGTGTGCGCACGAGCCCGGCATCGAGACGTCCTCGCCAGTCCAGCAGTAGGTGCAAAGACGCTCGCGCGGGAGCCCGATCGCGGCGACGAGATCGTCGACAGTCTGGAACGCGAGCGAAGTGAGGTTCAGCTTCTCGCGTATGAATTCCACCATGCCCTTGTACGGCTCTCCTTCGGGATCGACGTATTTCGCGATGTCGGCGTTCTCCCCCTCGTGCCCGCGGACGTAGCGGCGGGTGATGAGGTCGTATTCGCTCTTCGAACGCGAGAAGTTTATGAACCGGCACGGATAGAGGAGCGGCGGGCACGCGATGCGGACGTTAACTTCCCTGCAGCCCTCCTTGAAGAGACGGTCTGCCTGCTTGCCTAGCTGCGTTCCACGCACGATCGAATCGTCGCAGAACACGAGGCGGCGGTCCTTGATGAGCCCCGGGATCGGTATGAGCTTCATCGAGGCGACCTTCTCGCGCTGGCGCTGATCCTGCGGCATGAACGACCTCGCCCATGTCGGCGTGTACTTCACGAACGGACGCGCGTACTTGATCTTCGCCTCGTGGGCGTAGCCGAGCGCGTGGGAAGTACCGGAGTCGGGGATCCCGCACGCTGCGTCGACCTCTGCAGGATAGCGCTTGGCGAGCGCCGAGCCGCAGCGGTAGCGCGCCATCTCGACGTTGCGCCCCTCGTAGGACGAGGCGGGGAATCCATAGTACACCCAGAGGAACGAGCATATCGCCATCTTCTCGCCGGGCTCGATCACCGTCTCGGCGCCGTCGGGCGAAAGCGCAACCATCTCGCCGGGACCGAGGTCTCTGACGTATTCATAGCCGAGATTGGGCAGCGCGCAGCTCTCCTGGAGCGCGATGTACCCCGTCTCCTTGCGGCCAAGCACGATCGGCGTGCGTCCGTAGCGGTCGCGCGCGGCATATAGCGTGCCGTCCTCTGAAAGGAGCAGGAGCGTGCAGCTGCCCTTCACTTTCTCCTGCACATAGCGAACGCCCTCGACAAGAGAAGACTGCGTCGCGATGAGCGCGGAGACGACCTCAGTCGGGCCTACCATTCCGCTCGTGGTAGAATACTGGAGCTGCGCATTGTTCTCGAACAGCTCCTTCTTGAGCTCCTCGATGTTCGTTATGAGGCCGACGGTCACGATTGCGAACGCGCCGAGCCTGGAGTGCATCACGAGCGGCTGGGGGTCGGTGTCCGATATGACGCCAATTCCGACGTTGCCGGCGAAGCGCGTCACGTCGTGCTCGAACTTCGAGCGGAACGGCGCGTTCTGGATATTGTGGATCGCGCGCTGGAATCCGTCGGGACCCAACACGCACATTCCGCCGCGGTGGGTGCCGAGGTGCGAATGGTAGTCCGTGCCGAAAAAGAGGTCGCTTACCGCGTCCCCCTTTGAAACAACGCCGCAAAGTCCGCCCATTTAAGTGATCCTTTCTCTGCCTCAATTAGCCGGCGCCTGAGCCGGTGTCTCCGCAGCAGGCGCCGGGGTGGCGCTATCGGCGGCGGGCTTGCAGCTCTTCGTGCACGGACAGCACAGCCAGAGCGCCGCGCCGATTATCGCGAGGACGACGACAAGCCAGCAGATGACGCGGCAGATGCGGCACGGTGCGCAGATCGTGAACGCCCTCGCGCGCTTCATCGAGAAGCGCATCGGGCGGTTGATCGCCCATCCGCACGCATTGAGGATCGCGCCGATGTCGCGCTTCCTCAGCTTGAACCACGTGAGGATCACGCTCGGGAGCGACACGACGAGGATGAGCGCGACGATGGAAATCGCGATCTGAAGCGCGGTCATGTTCGAAATCGCGGCCATCAGCGACGCCGCCGCTGCGCCTACCATGCCGACGCCAATGCCGATGGCGGCGACGGAGCTCGCCATCGCGGCGCCTCCCGCCTGCGCGTTCTGCGTCCCCGCCTCGACGTTCTTCTGCGCCGCCGCCTGCTTGTCTCCGAGGAACTTCTTCACCGCCGCGGCGATTCCCTCGCCGAGCTTGCGCCAGGGAGCCCAGAAGGCCTCCGCGAGCGACACCTGCGCCTCGACGACCTTGGTGACAACGGCGTCCCAGTCCTTGCCGTCGCGGTCGTAGAACACGCCGTTCCTTCCGACGTAGAGCTGCGCGACCGCGCCCGCAGTGACGACGGCGCATATCTGGCGAGTCGCGCCTTCGGACGGACGCGAGAGCTTGAGGTAGATGACGCAGCAGTTGGACTTCTCGACGAGCGCGGAGTGCGCGGCCTCGCTCTCGACGTGGAAGCAGAGGTTCATCTCCTTCGCGTCGATGCGGAGCGTACCCGTCTGGAACACCGCGAGCTCCTTGAGGTCGTAGAGGCGGCGCATGTTGACGTAGTTCTCGAGGAACTCGACGAGGTGGAGCCTGTAGCGCAGTACGCGCTCCTCGTCGTCCAGCTCGCCCTTCTTGCCCGCGTTCATGACGGGCTTCGCGGCGGTCCACGCGCGGTAGGGCGCGAACGCACCCTTGACCTTCTTCCACTCAAGGCGCGAAAGCGTTTCCTTCTCGCCGAGCACGGGCTTTACGCACTTCTCCGCGAACGCGAGAATCGCCTCGAGGTGCTTCGGATTAAGATGGTCCTTGAGCGGAAGAACCTTGTCAGCCTCCTCCGTGACGAGCGGCATGTCCTCCGGCGGAAGGAAGAAAGCGTCAACAACCGGCTCGACCGCCGCGAGAGCCGCGTTCGCGTCGGCCGTGGCATCGCCCGCGACCGCGACATCCGGCGAGCGTCCCTTCTCCTCCCAGTCGGCAAGCGCGTTCTTGTCCTCTTCGGAAGGCGCGAGCGCGGCGAGATCGGCCTGCTTCGCGGTGACATCGGCAAGAGCCTTCTCCTCCGCCTCGCCGGCGGTGAAGAGCGAATCGAAGTCAACGTTCTTCGCCTTGAGGAAATCTATCGCCGCGAGAACCTCGGGGGTGCGGATGCGGCCGTCATGGTCGGTGTCCATGAGCTCTAGCATGCGAAGGTCAAACCTGACGCCCGTGGTCGGCATCGAAAGCGCGATCCACTGCTTGCGGTCGAGTTCAGCGAGCGCGGCGACATCGGCACCGCACGTAAGCGAAACCTGTTGCATTCTTCCGGCCCTGAACCATTTCCAGCTGTAGCTCATTTTGATTCTCCTGTAGTTATGATGTAAAAATGCGATGTCTGATATTTTACCATAAATGCGCCGCGCCGTCTTAAGAATCTGAGTCCGTACGGGCTGACGAAGGCCCTTCAAATGCCAGGGAGCCATGAAGAAGACCCAAATAATGGTATAATATCCGGCGATGGACGCAAATGACGACATAAAGTACATGGAGATGGCGCTTCGCGAAGCGGAGAAGGCCGCAGACGACGGCGAGGTGCCGACGGGATGCGTCATAGTGGACGCCGAGGGGCGCATACTCGGACGGGCGCACAACCAGACGGAGGGGCTTGCCGACGCGACGGCGCACGCCGAAATGCTCGCCCTTTCCGCCGCCTTCAACGCGAAAGGCAACTGGCGTCTCACGGGCACGACGCTCTATGTCACGAAGGAGCCCTGCCCCATGTGCGCAGGAGCGATCGTGCTCGCGCGTCCCGACCGGGTCGTGTGGGGAGTCTCCGACCCGAAGCGCGGCGGCTCGACCGTCTTCGACATTCTGCGCCATCCCGGGATGAACCACCATCCGGAGATAGTGTCCGGCATTCTCGAGGATCGGTGCAAGGCCGTTCTCGTCGACTTCTTCAAAAAAAGAAGAGCCGATCAGTGACGAGTGAAGATAAACTTCTTCTGTATGAGATAGCTCGCGATGAACAGCACCGTGTCGGCGACGATCTTGACGACGGTGATCGCGACCCCGCGCACGTCGAGGAGCGCAGAGCACCCTTCCGTGAGCGCGTAGCTCGCCGCGCCGATCGCGAGGACAAGGCCGAAGTAGCCGTAGTAGCTGCGATGCGGCCCCTTCCGCGGAACGTCGCCGCGGCGGAAGACCACGAACCTGTTGTAGAAGTAGTTGAAGTGCGAAGACACAAGGCGCGCAGCGACGAGCGCGACAAGAACGTCGTCGCGGCGCGGAGTGTCCTTCGCGGCCATCACCCACATCACGGCGGCAAAGACGCCGTTGTCGATGAGGAACGAAAGCACCGAAGAAATGCAGAACTGGAAAAGCGACCTGTAGATCCTTATCGCATCGAGGACCGGGTTGAAATGGCTCGTCGCGTTCTCGTCGAGGTAGACAGTCTCGATTGGTATCTGCAAGGGCCGCGAGGGATGTCTCTTCGCGTCGGCGAGCATCGTCATCTCGTACTCGTAGCGGTCGCCTGGGAGCTTCGCGACGCGCGGCACAAGCGCCGCGGGGATTCCGCGGAGCCCCGTCTGCGTGTCGCGTATCATGAGCCCCGTCATCAGGAAGAAAAACCAGCGCGTCCACCAGTTGCCGAAGCGGCTTCTCAGGGGAACCTTGCCCGAAAACGACCTGACGCCGAGAACCAGTCCGTCGCGGTGGGACTTGAGGCCATCCGCCAACTTCGCGATGTCCTCTGGTGTATGCTGCCCGTCGGCGTCTGCGGTGATGACATCGGTCGCGTCACCTATGTACGCGAAGCCCGTCTTCAGCGCGGCGCCTTTGCCGCGGTTCTTCTCGTGCACGAGAATCGCGTCAACGAGGGGCACGGCCCTTTCGAACACGTCCTTGCCCGTTGTAGAGCCGTCGTTGACGAGGACGATATGCCGAAAACGCTCCCTCAGCCTCGGAAGGAGCGCCAGCAGCTTCTCGTCCGGATTGTAGGCCGGGATGAGAATCGTAGTTCTGTCGTCTACAACGTCGAGCCCCATTTTCCCTCCTTGATGGCTTTCTCGCGGGCCATGAGGCGGATGTAGTCGAGGCGGTTGCGGAAAAGATCACGCAGCACGGTTTCCGAAAGGAAGTTGATTCCCTTCACGCGCGCTGCCGATGCGAACGACTCGAACACGGTGTTGGACTTCATCACCGAAGGCATCGACGACAGGAACATTTCCGTAGGAAGGCGGTCTACGGTGATGGGAGAGTAGCGCAGGCCGAAGAAGCAGGTCCCGCCGTTGCGGAGAACGTTCTCTATGCGCGTCCTCTCCTTGTTCAGCTTCGCCACCATCGCCTTGGTCTTGTCGTTTGGCTTGAACTCGCCGTCGAGAACGACCGTCGTCGTCGGCTGAGGCGCCGCCTTCGGCTTTGCGGCTCGGCGCGCCGCCGGTTTTGCCGCCTTCTTCTTCGGCTTGGGGTCGTCGGCGAAGAGATCGTCAAGATCGTCGTCCGACGAATCCGCATCCTCCGGCTCTTCTGCGGCGGCCGGCTCCTCGGCGGAAGGCGCAGCGCCGGCTGGGGGATCGACCTTCTCAATGCGTGCGCCGGCCTGGGTCTTGAGGAACTCCGTCCACGGTATGATCTCGTTGGTGACCTGCACTCCGTTTATCCTGATGGCGGTGCCGTAGCGCTCGATCTTGTAGGGTGGATCGAGGAACTTGCCGTTGACGAAGACAAGTCCGGAGGAAAACGGCTTCCCGACCGTAGCCCTCAGCTCGACAAGAGCCTGCTTCGGCACGGTCGCGAACGCGCTCTTCGAATTTGCCTGGGCGAACAGCGGCAACGCAAATGCGATGACTATCGATATGCACTTAACCATCTTCACCATCTTCAACTTTACACTTTACGTTTTCAACTTTAAACTTAAAAAGATCCCACGTTGCCGTAGCACAGAATCCCCGGAACCCGTCGTTCCAAAGTAGGGGTTGCCCCCTTTTCAAAATGTCGGTCGAAGAAATTTCTGCTGAATCCGCGTGCAACACAGGACCCACGTCCCTGAAATCAACTTTCCCTCACCTCGATGCCGGCGGTCGCCTTGAGGGCGTCGACGATCCGCTGGAATGCCCTGCCGACCTCCTCGTCGGTCAGCGTTCTCTCCGCCGAGCGGAACTCGAGCGAGTAGGCGCGCGAGTCCTTGAACACGTCGAAGAGCGCCACCTTCACGAGCTCCTTGCCGCCGTTGTCGCGAATGACCTTCTCTATCGCGGCGTTTGCAACCGACTTCGCGGCGACAAGCGCGATGTCGCGCCTGACGAGCGGGAACTGAGGAACGGGCGAGACCCTGCCCAGCTCGTTCACGCGCTTTAGGAGCGGCTTCAGCTCGAGCTCGCAGAGCGCCATCTGCGTCGTGAGGCGGTATGGGTGGCGCATCTTGGCGGAGAGCGCTCCCATGACGCCGATTGCGCGGCCGTTGAGCTTGACCGCAAGCGCTGCGCCCTTCGCGAACGCCGGATGGTCGACTGGCTCGAACTCGAGCCTGCCGGCATGAAGCTTGGCGACAAGCTCCTCGACGGCGCCCTTCATCCAGAGCACGGCCTCCTCCTCTGAGAGCGGCGCGCGCATCCTAAGCGCCTCGCGGCCCACGGGCCCGACAAAGCCGAGCGCGAGCGATTCGCGCTCGCACGGGACATCGCCCTTCGGCGTCTTCGCGACGCTGAACACCTTGCCCGTCTCGAAAAGCATCGCCGTCTCGAGCTGGTGGGAGGCGTTGCGGCCGAGCGAACCCATCATCTGCGGGAGAAGCGAATCGCGCATCACGCCGTACTCGGCCGACACGGGGTCGGGGATGACGAGACGGCGGTCTGCCGCGCGCGTGTCGAAATCATCGAGTTCCTTCTTCGAAAGGAACGAGTAGTGCATCGCCTCCGTGAAGCCGAGGGCGAGGCACAGCTCGCGCACGCGCGACCTCGCGCGGAACGGCGCGTCGGAAAGCGGCGAAATCGACTGCGCGGAGGGCATCGTGTCGGGAATGTTGTCGAGCCCGTAGACACGCGCGATCTCCTCGACGAGATCGGCCTCGGCCGAAATGTCCCAGCGCCACGACGGAACGCCGAACGTCACGGACGACTCGGCCGCGAAATGGCTTGTGTCACCGCGCGGCACAAAGCCGAGGTTCTTCAGTATGAACACCATCGCGTCGTTTCCGACGGGAATGCCGATGAGCCGGCGCGCGCGGTCGAAGTCGAGCGAGACGTCGGGGTTGAGCGGCTTGACGCGGTTGTCGACGTCGACTATGCCCTTCGCTATCTTCGCATTGCCGTACTTCTGCAGCAGATGCGCGGCGCGGCGCGACGCGAAGTCGGCGAGATCCTTGTCCACGCCGCGGATGTAGCGGTAGCTCGACTCGCTCGCGAGGGCGAGCTTCGTCGCGGTGAACTTCGTGGACGCAGGGTCGAAGAGAGCGCTCTCGAGGAGGACGGAAGTCGTTCCCGGCGCGATGCCGGAGTCCTCGCCGCCCATTATGCCGGCGACCGCGTTCGGACGCTCCGCATCGCAGATCATCAGCATCGACGGGTCGAGCTTACGCTCCACGCCGTCGAGAGTCCTGATCGTCTCGCCGTCCCTCGCATCGCGCACGACTATCGTGCGGTCCTTGAGTGTGCGGTGGTCGAAGGCGTGCATCGGCTGGCCGAGCTCGAGCATCACGTAGTTCGTCACGTCGACGGCAAGGCCGAGCGAGCGGACGCCGCAGAGCTCAAGCCTCTTCGCCATGACCGCGGGAGACGGAGCGTCGGGCGTCATCTCGGTGACGACGCGCGCCGTATACCTGAGGCACCTTCCGGAGTCCTCGACGACCACCTTGACCTCGTCGTTCACATCGACGTCGCACTCATCGAAGTCGACGGGCGGGAGCGCAAGCGGACGGTGCAGTATCGCCGCGAACTCCCGCGCGAGCCCGACGACGGAAAGCGCGTCTGGACGGTTCCACGTGACTTCGATGTCGAAGACGACCTCTGGCTTCTCTAGCTTCGCGACATCGCGCACAAGCGCGCCAGTCGGCGTCTCGGCCGGATACTCTATGATGCCGGAATTGCCCTCGCCGATGTGGAGCTCCTTCTCCGAGCAGCACATGCCGAAGCTCTCGACGCCGCGGAGCTTGCCCTTCTTGATCTTCTCGGGCCTGCCGTTCTTGTCGAGGAACTCGGGAATCTCCGCGCCGATCTTTGCGAACGCCGTCTTGATGCCGAGTCGCATGTTGGGCGCGCCGCAGACGACCTGATATGTCTCCTTGCCGTCCGTCACCTTGCAGACGTGCAGATGGTCGGAGTTCGGATGCGCCTCGCATTCGACGACTTCGGCAACGACGATGAGATCCGAAAGCGGCGTTCCGCCGACGGTTTCGATGGACTCGACCTGAAGGCCGGCGCGCGTGAGTTTCTCCGCGAGGTCCTTCGGGTCTATGTCGTCGACCTTTACATAGTCATTAAGCCAACTGAGTGGAAGCTTCATTCTGGGGCTCTTCTTTCTTTTCTTCTATTGGTTCCTGTGCAGCGGGCTGTTCCTGTGCAGCGGGCTGTTCCTGTGCAGCGGGCTGTTCCTGGGCAACGGGCTGTTCCTGGGCAACGGGCTGCTCCTGTACGGCAGACTGTTCCTGAGCCACGGGCTGCTCGGCCGGAGAGTCGATCTTCTTCGCCGAACGCTTCTTCCACTGCGGTCCGTACTTCGGGAATTTCTCGACAGCGGAGTAGACGCCCATCTTGGCGAATGCGACGACATGGCCAGTAGAGACGAGCCACTGTAGATGCTGCAGGGTCCCTTCCGCCGTCGGAAGCTCGGTCCTGTCGCAGCACGGATGCTCCGCGATGAACTTCGCGACGGCTGCGAGCTCGGGAATGGCGTGCGCCGGGTCGAACTCCTTGAGCTCGGCGCTCGTCACGAACTCAGGCCCCCTCGCGTCGTTCGCGCGGAAGAAGTTGAGCTTGCGGTGGTGGAACGCGCCCCTAAGCGCGAAGCACATCCCATAGGGCGAGCGGCGCTCGGCCTCAAGCGCGTCGCGCACCGCCCACACGAGCGGCTTTACGGGACTCTTGAGGGCGATGTCCGCCGTTATCATGAGGTTCTTCGGGCGGTCGACAAGCGAGGGAAGAACCGTGCGGCGGAACTCGCCCTCGGCCTGCTCGCGTGTAAGCGTCGCGACGCCCTCGACTTCGGCCTGGCCTTTCGGCACGAACACGGTCTTCTTCACCGCGCCCTTGCGCCACTCCTCTATCACCTCGGGATCGCGCACCATCTCGATCTTCGAGCGGTACTGCTCCTCGGACATGTCGGGATAGCGAGTGCGGATCATCTCCCTGACGGTCGCGCCGAACTCGTGGATGTTGGGCGGCCCGAGAAGAACGCCGGACAGCCCGCACTTCGCGACGCAGCTGAAATTGCCCTTGGGGGGCTCGACTTCGATCTCCTTCGCGTCGTAGTAGTCCGAGATGTGAGCGGCAAGCGCGTGCTCCACCACGTCGGCCTCGTTGACCGAGGCGAAGCCGCACGCCTTGCACTGGAAGAACGAACGCTGCGGCTCTGCGCCCTCTGCGGCGCGGGGCGTGATCTTGAGGAGGACAGACTCCGGGTTGTCGAGGAAGAAGTATGCGAGATCCTTGAGCTTGTAGGCATGCGCATCCTGCTGGAGCTTGCGGATGATCGTGCCGAGCGCCTTCGTCTCGGGAAGAATCTTGACGTCGACGTCGAGGGGGCGCGGGCGCTCGGGCGCAGGGCCGCGGCCAAAGGGCTTGCGGTCGCCGTCGCGAGAGAACGGCTTCTTCGGGCCAAACTGGCGCTTGTCGCCAAATGGCCTCTTCTCCCCGAACTGGCGTCTTTCGCCAAACGGTTTCTTGTCAGTTGACGCCGGGCGATCGCGCTCCGGTCGGACTTTCCCTACGGTGACTCCGGCGTCCTTCTTCGCCCAATCCGGGGTGAAGTCAAACGACCCGAGCGAGCCGAGGTCGAGTTTAGGTGATTCTTCCTGTTCCATAGCGCGGAAATTATAGCAAATTTCCGCTCGGAAGTGCGAATGTAAATGCAATCTGGGAAGTTGTTACTTGCTGTTGCTTTGTGCGTGTGGTGTTTGCCTTCCGACGTGCGGTCACGGTCGGGGCAACGGTGCTCCCTGTGCAAGGCGGGCGATTTGTGCGTCCTTCGCCCCACTCGGCGTATACATATACGCCGTCGGGGGCGAGTCCTGTACAACTCGCCTCCCCCTGCTTCGGTCCGCTCCGCTGCGGCCCCGACCGTGACCGCGCATGGCACCCTCGGGAGCTGGGCTAACGGCGCATGCGTCCGTCTCTCGCTCCGGGGAAAAGCGCGACTCCTCCCGCGCGCTGCATCCACCGTCCGCAGCGCGATACTTCGTCGGCGGGATACCGCCTTCTCGTCTCGCGCGCGTCCGTTGGCGCATCACGCGACCTGTCGTCGCGCCGTTCCCCTGCGCTCGCTCCTCGCACATGCGCCGTTAGCCCGACCTTCCGCTATGGCGCGTTTCTTTTCGTAGCATCTGCGCTCGCCGACTTATCGTCGGCTCGCTTAACTTCTTGCGTGCATAACCGCGCTTCTATCCGACATCTACCTAACACTAAGCAGACTCTAATAGACTCTAATTGCCTGACTCTATCTGACCCTAATCGACCCTATCGCCACTAACTGGGAGAGCGCCACGCTAGCGCCCGCTTACGCGGCTCGGCCTACGGCCTCGGTGGATATGGTGTCTCGCCGGCACGCAAAACGTCACCAACACGCAAACAGGCCTTTTAAAACTGTTCCGCGGGGACTGTCCCCGATATTTT
>CACYNF010000038.1 GCA_902775595.1 uncultured bacterium
CGCATCCTTGACGATGCATTTGGCACGGACGAGGCGGAAGTCGTATTCGCCGGATAGGAACTCCTCCGCCGAGACGAGCGGCGGTTTGTCGCCTGCGGCGACTGTCGAAAGGCTGACGAGCGCCACCGCTGCGAATAGTCTAACGCATCCAAACATACACGTATTTTACCAAAATCCCCTGTCGCTGTGTATGCGCTATCCCCCCCCCCCTGCGGTGGGGGTTGTGGGCCTTGTGCGGAAATGATAGAATTAAATCAAAGTTCTACTAGATTAATAATAATCGGAGGGACTAGCGTGACTAGACGAGAGTTTGTGGGAGGTGCGGAATGCCCTGCATAAAAAGGCATGGATTTTCAGTAGTTGCGGCTTGCGCCGCGCTTCTGTCGGCAGCGCCCGTTGCACAGGCTTCGCTCTTCGCGACCGGTGGAGAGGAATCGCTGATAAATGACGGCGCCTTCGCGGTCCATTCGTTCACGAATTCCGGAACTTTCACTCTGGCGGGCAACATGATCGTGCGCATACTCGCAGTTGGCGGTGGCGGCGGTGGCGGGGCCGAATGTGGCGGTGGCGGCGGTGGCGGTGGCGTTGTCGCTAGCAATGAATATCAAATGGCGTCAGGAGTCTACACCGTGACGATTGGGGCGGGCGGCATCGGCGGCATGCAGGGCACTGACCGCGGCAATGGAATTGAACGCGGCGGGCAGGGCGGCGACACGACCATCTCCGACGCATCCGGCAATGTTTTGATCCGCGCATACGGTGGCGGCGGCGGTGGCGGCTGGAGCAATCGCAGCGGCATCGCCGGCGGAAGTGGCGGCGGCGCTGCGGCTACGGGCACAGGCGGAGCGACTCTTGACGCCTCCCAAGGCAACGCGGCCGGCGATGCGAATGGCGGTAATCGCAGCGTTCCCTCCGGCGGCGGCGGTGCAGGCGCTGCCTCGGCGACCACAACCCTTTCGGCAAACACCGGCGGTATTTCCGGAGCCGGGGGATCGGGCTTCTCCAGCGACATCACGGGCACGACGCAAAGCTACGGTGCGGGTGGCGGCGGCGGGAACTACAGCTACGGCTCGGCTACGGCCCAGGCGGCGGGCGGCGATGGACTGGGCGGCTTCGGGCAGGGCAATACCGCAACTCTTCAGTCCAACATGAAGGGCCGCGACGGCTTTGGTGGTGGCGGTGGGGGTGGCAGCAACGCCTCGCCCTACATTGCCGGTGATGGCGGATGCGGCGCCGTCATAATCCGGATTGCCAATACGGCTGGTGGTGCGTCCTGCGTCGAGCTTTCGTCTTTTGGGCTTGCCGACCTTGATGGCGGATCGACGGTGTTCACCCATTCCACGACTATCGGCATAGTCGATCCGCCAACCGTCGCCTCCGCCAATGCATGGCAACTCACATCTTCCGCAGACAGGGGGTCGATAGACCCGACGGCTTGGCAAAGTGCGCCGCCTTCCAGTTTCTCGTTTTCGGCGCCGCAAGCCGATGCGGACGTTTCCTGCCATCTTTGGATCACCAACACGATGGATGCGGCTTATATCCTGCGCCATGCGGCATCCGATACCATCCGCTACACGACAACGGCTCCGTCCGTTGTCGCCGCCGATTACGCGGCAACGATGTTCGCGGGGCGGACCGCTTCCGTCACGCTTGACCAAATCGCCGACGGCACGACAGGCGGCACGAGCGCCGGAACAGGACTCGACTCTCTCGCCATCCCGTTGGAAGGCCTCGGCTTTTCGCTCGTTTCCGGTCCTGGGGCGAATCTTTCGGACGATCCGGAAACAATCACCGTCGGAACTGCCGGGCAATACACGATTCGCGTCGCGGCCACGAACGAGGCTGGCAACGTCGCGTTCGCCGATGCGACATTTACGGTGACAGCTATTGCGAATAGTGCGTTGACCTGGACCGGCGCCGTATCGACGAATTTCTATGACACGGCGAACTGGTCGCCGGCGATAATCCCGGAGAGTGGCGACGAGGTCGTCATCCCGTCCGGAACGCCGTTCAATTTGAATCTCGAAGGCAAAGACTATCCCGAAAGCGGCGCCTTCGCTTCCTTCACGGTCGCTGCGGGGGCGACGGTCGTCGCGCTGGGCGACACGACGGCCATCAACGAGGCCGCCGGCGGGACCGCCTCCGTCCCCTACGGGCGCGGCCCCGTCGTGACGGCAGGGGATATTTCCGTAAGCGGAACGATAACTGCGGATGGAAATGGCTTCGTCTCCGGTCCGGGCAGGACGCTGTATGGGGCTTCGCATGGCGGAGCAGGCGACATGTGGAGCAGTAACCAGGGCTTCCCTGCGAAAGTATTCAACGTTCTCGTCCCGCCCGCATCGCTCCCGTACGGGAACGCGCTTGCCCCGACGGAACTTGGCAGCGCATTTATGGGGAGAGGCGGCGGAGCGATAAAGCTCGTCGCGTCTGGCGACATTGCCATAGACGGCATGGTCAGTGCAAATGGATACCGCGGCGCTTCCGGCGGCAGCGTCTGGATCGTCGCCGGAGGGAATCTTTCCGGAGCCGGCACAATTGCGGCCGAGGGATATTGCCTGAATGGAATTCAGGCTGGCGGGCGCATCCGCCTCGACTATGCGACTTCCGATTTCTCCGGAACTGTTTCCGCATGGACTGACGGTTGGAACGCCAAACAGGAACGCCGGGGATCGGTGGGCACGGTTTACGACGCCAAGCGCTATCCCGTCGGCACTGCGGATGAGCCGGCGAATGTCACCGTGACAGACCCGATCTCCTACGTCTTCCCGGACGATGGGATCGTCCGCCACTGGAACCTGACTATCGACGGCGCTAAGCAGGTTGAATTCCACGGCGGAAAGCTCGTTCTGCACGCGCTTTCGATTTCCGAGGGAAGCTCGCTCACCTTCGCCAAATGGAATATCGGGTGCGAAGACGACATGAAGAGCCTCGACATCCTCTGCGACGTCAATGTTCCCGCTTCCGCCATGCTCCAGCTTCCCGGCGCGGGTGCCATGCCCATAATCAAACTCGCCAATGTGACAGTTGCCGCAGGCGGCACCCTCGCGGTCGGGCGCGGTGATGCCACGTTTGTCAACGAAGACGCCGGCGGCACTTCCACAATCCCCCTCGGCCGCGGAACGACACTCCGTTGCAGGAGCGCGAACATCGCGGGTTCGCTTTCCGCGACGGGCATGGGTTTTGGCTACAAGGTGAACCCTGAAAATACCGGCAACGACTACGGGACGGCGCACGGCGGCGCCACACCCTACAATGCCAAAAACGTCTGGAAGGACGGCTACGGCCATTTCACCCGTCCGATCGAGCTTGGCGGATGTCTTCCATACAACAATATGGTCATCTACGGTGGAGGCGCGATAAGACTTGAGGTTGAAGGTGAGCTCGCTGTCTCCGGCACGATATGCGTCGACGGCCACCTTTTCTCCCGCGCCTCTGGCGGTTCGCTATGGATAAAGGCCAATCGGTTTTCCGGAAACGGCTCGCTGACGGCATATCCCGGAACCCACAGTCGCTACGGCGGCGGCGGACGCATCGCCGTCGAAGCAAAGGAGTGGGCTTTCGACGGCGCGTTCGGCGTCGAAAAGGGCCAAAGCCCCAACAACAACAAATCGTTCCCGGGGACGGTCTTCACGAATGCCGTCTGCAACTCCGCCGCCCTGGGCCTCAATACCGGTGCGCCAATTCTCGAATCGAGCTACGCTAAGGAAATCTTCAATGCCAATATCGCCACGTGGGAAGCCGCGCTATTTGGCGGACAGGCCTTCCTCCTCTCGCGCAGGATAACGGAATGGAAGCCGAGGCGGCTCATGGCATGGAGCGAAGGTTTCTCGCTCATGAAGGACGGCACGCCAGTCGCCAATACGGGCACCTATGTGATTTCAGGTCTCAATCCGGGCCGGAGGGCCACTGTTACCGAGAACGGGGTATCACGCTATGTCATGACGGATTCCGAGGGTGTTCTTACGTTCGAAACAGAACTTCAAGCTGGCAACAATGACATTTCAGTCGCCTTGAGTTCTGGAATGATTATCATCATGAGGTAATAGCACTTGTGCTGCTTTAGTCGTTTTCCCGTCCCAACCCCCACCATCGTGGGGGTTGGGGCTTTTACGCGAAAATGATAGGATAATGCTGAAATTCCGATTGGGATGTATGGAAACAACGACGTAGATCAAGGATAGGAGGGAACGTGAAGACAGAATCGATCGCCATCGCTGCCGCTGCATTCCTTGCCGTCGGAACGACGTTTGCCGCGAACACGCTTGGTTCGCGCGAAATCGCCGTCACGGGCACGCATTTCGCGGGCGGAACACTTGCATCCGTCGATTTGTCGCTTGAGCCGATCTATTGCGCAACCGGCACGCTCTACGCAGCGTTCGCCGATGTCGACATGGGCGACGACCTCGCGGACTGGCCAAACAAGGAAGTGGTTGCGGCGACCATGACCGAGGAGGACACGACCCTCTCGTACGCGGTGCCATCGTCGTGGGGTGACACCGGATACAGGGCCCTCCGCTTCTTCCTCGTCTCGTCGGTCCTGAAAGGCGGCGAGTACGCCGCGCGTCTCGAATACGTCGATTCCTCGGAATCTTCCGACGTCAACACCGGCATCCCCGCAAGCATCAACTCCCGTGTCGAGACCGGTGTCATGCGCACCATAGACGCGACTCAAATCGCCGTCCACGGAATGGGCGGGACGGTGTTCTCGCTGTGGATCGGCTCCCAGAACAACATGAACTGCAGATTCGGTGGTCATGCCGCACATCCAAACTTGATGACGAAAGACCATTGGTACTATGTCGTGCAGGACAGGACGAGCATCTCGTATGTTGACGGGAACGGCGGCTCCGCGACGGCCACATACAACGCCGAGTCCACCGCGTGGACGTCGGTGCCAGTTCATCTTTTCAACAACGGCACGGATTCGACCTATCGCAAGGCGCTTCGCATGGCCTACTGGCGCCACTACACGAACGACGTGATTGCTACGAGCCTCGTGCCGGTTCTGTTCGCAGACGGCACGACGGTTGGTTTCTGGAATCTCGTAACGGACTCTGCGGTGGAATGCGCCGGCCTCACGGCGGGTCCGGCCATAGACTACGGCGAAATCATCACAAACGCGTCCGCCGTGGCGCTCGACTACTCGACGGTCATGGCCAGCACCACTGGCTCGTGCGAAATCACGATCGCCGCGACGCACACGACGGGAGGAGCCGTGTCGTCGGCAGATGTTTCCCTTGCGCCTATGGTCTGCGCCGCCGGCACGCTCTACGCCGCGTTCGCCGATGCCGACAGCGGCGACAGCCTCGCAGACTGGGCGCATGTCGTCAATGTCGCGGATGTCACCGAATCTGACACGCTCGTCACCTATTCCCTGCCGGCGGAATGGGGAAGCGCCGGATACAAGGCGCTGCGCTTCTTCCTCGTCTCGTCTCTGCTCAAGGATGGCGCGTATGCCGCGCGCCTCGAATACGCCGATTCCACCGTGTCTTCAGACATAGACACCGGCATCTTCGCCACGCCTCTTTCGAGAATCGAGGGCGGAGTCATGCGCACGGCGAACTACGCGCAGGGCATCATCCACGGCGGCGGTGGGGTTGACGCATCGACGCATCTCACCGCATGGCTTGGCACGCAGGCGAATGTCCCGTGGCGTTTCGCCGGGATATCCCTGACGCCCAATCTCCAGACGGCGAATCTCTGGTATTACTTCAAGCAAGGCTACCACGCCGTGCCGGACAAGACCTCCCTCGTCGTTGCTGACGGAAACGGCTCCGTGAAGACAAACAACTATTCAGGCGTGAACTCATCCTGGATGTCCACTAGTTCCATGCATGTCTTCTGCAACGGCACCGACACCACACGCGACAACTACCGTCTCCCAGTCCGCATGACCTACTGGCGCCACTACACGAACGATGTGATCGCCACGAGTCTCGTGCCGGTTGTTCTCTCCGACGGCGTCACTGTTGGTTTCTGGGATATCGTCTCCGGAACGGCGGCGAATTCCTCCGGCGCCTTCACGGCTGGCCCCGCCATCGACTATGGTGCCAGCATCACGAACGTCACGGCGGGTTTGATCGAATACTCTGAGGACGACACGCCGTCGTTTGTGTCGGTCACGCTCTGTGGGGACGCAGGCAATGTTCTCGCGGCGACTGGCACGGTCTCGGTATCATACGGCGAACTACCCCAGGTCGCCGTGGCGATGGAGTATTCAACTGACGAAACGTTCGCCACGTTTACGCGGCTTTCGACGACTTGCGCCGCGAACGGGGTCTTTGATTTTGAGGCGCAGGGCGTTACGCCGGGCGCAACCTACTGGTGCCGCTTCATAGCCAAGGGCGTTGAGGGGTCGGTAGTGACGAACGACGTCGTGTCCATCACGATGCGCGGCGCCTCGGCGATCGCCTCGTCCGTGACTGTTGACAACTCTCACCAGCGCCAGCTCGCATTTTCGGGGACGCTTTCAACTAACGGCGTCGCACCGACATATGTGCTCCTGCAGTGCGGAGGCGAGACGCTCGCGACGACAACCGCCGCCGCGGATGGAACATGGTCAATCGCGTGGGACGCCACCTCCGGCCTCGCCTGGACATCCTCCCCCGTGGCTTACACGCTCGTCTGCTCAAACGAGTGCGGCGAGGTGGTGTTCACCTCTTCGCTTGGCGGGACATTCAATCTCGTCGACGTCGCTTCATACACATGGACAGGCAGTGGTGCCACGGACAACTGGAGCGACTTCGGCAACTGGGCATCCTCGCTTGCAGACTCGCGCGGCTTCCCGCTGACGAGTCTCACGTCAGCGGCATTCCCTGACAACACGACGGCGACGATCACGCTCGACTCCGACGTAAATATCTCTGAGTTCGCTGTTGGAGCAAGCAACGTGAACATCGCCGTCGTTGCCGATTCTGCCCACTCTTTCGAGGCGTTCAACTATTTTGTCCACGACATGTCCGATACGACGGCCTACGCCTCGACCTTCGTCTTCAGCGGGCCAATCTCGATCAACAACCTCATGACAGTCGGCATGGGCAGCACGCTTCGCCTTGAAAACGGCGTAAACGCCTTCAGCACCCATGGCTTGAAGCTCTGCAACAACGAAATCCAGATGGCGTACGACTCGAAGTTCGAGATCCGCTCCGGCTCCACGGCAACGTTTGGCAACGGCATGAATGCCGACTACTCGATGCTGAATGCCGACACGAAGATTGTCGTCGAGAACGCGGAGCTCGTCTTTGGAAAACTCTTTTTCAACATCAACATCCCAGGCGGGACGGTGCGGCTTGAGGGAACGAACCCGCTCGTGCGCGTCTTCTTGGAACTGCGGTCGCAGACGGGCACGACGACAGGCACTGGTGGGTTTGTCTTCTTCGTCCCCGTCGGTGGTTATAGTGAGGCCCCATTTAGGTTCACGAACAGCCTGTGGAACTACGGTCTTGGCGGATATGCGCCGATACTCTGGCAGGTCGATCCCGAGAGCCCTGCGATGTCCGCAAGCCGCTGCTCCACGCCGCTTGTGATGTCGAAATACGACGCGCCAATCGACACGGCGCTCAACACGTTTGTCCAGCCACGCGGCGTCAAGGAGTGGACGGTTGTCGTCGATAACGAGTCATCGCCAAAGACGGCGACAGTCTCGTGGATAAAGACGGGCTTCATGTTAGTTGTGCGATAGATACTATGTGAACTATAGGGGCATGGTTAACGCAATTCAACCATGAGGAAATATGCTATGAATAAAATGATGATTGCTGTAGCCGCGGCACTTGCGGCCATTGGAGCCGTCGAGGCGAGAGACCCGAACTACGACGAGGCCAAGGTCGCGCCGTATACCCTTGAAGACCCGCTTGCGTTCGCCGACGGGCGGAAGCTCGGGAATGCATCGGAATGGCCGGCACGCCGCGCCGAGATACTCGGCATATTCGCGAAGGAGATGTACGGCAAGGAGCCTCCGCCGCCAGAAGCGGTCGTCACCGAACTTCGCGAGGAGGGCCCCACTCTTGCGGGACTTGGCATCCGCCGCCAATACCGCATGTGGTTCCGCAGAGACAAGTCGGGTCCGTTCATCGACTGGCTTCTCGTCCTTCCCAATCGCATCGGCTCCATAAAGCCGAGCGTCAGGGATGGACGTGTCGTCTGCGAGAACTTCAAGCCCGTGCCTGTCGTCCTTATGCTGAACTACCGCGGCAACCATTCCATACTCAACGATTCCGAGGTGGCGCTTCCCGAGGGCGCGTGGCTCCGCCCGGTCGGCGAAGCCTTTGGCGCTCGGGAGGCTGACCGCGGTTACCACCGAGATTCGCAGGCGCGGTCGATCGTCCCGGTAGACTTCATCGTCGCGCGCGGTTATGCGTTCCTGACCGCATGCTACGGACAGGTGTCGCCTGACGTTGAGGTTCTCCGCGGCGACAGGGAGTCCCTCGCCTACACTGGTGTGTTTGCACTGTGGCCGAAGCGCGACGAAAGCCGCGACGACAACACGACCGCGCTCGGCGCATGGGCGTGGGCGCTTTCGCGCGGGCTCGACCTCGCCTTTTCCATTCCGGAGATCGACGCGAAGAGATCTGTAGCGACTGGTTCGTCGCGCCTCGCCAAGACGGCTCTTCTCGCCGCCGCTCGCGACGAGCGCTTTGCGGTCTGTGTCGCCAACCAGACGGGCGGCGGCGGTTGCCCGCTCGCAAAGCGGAATTTTGGCGAGAACGTCTCGACCGAGATGAGGATGTTCCCCCATTGGTACTGCAGGGCATACGCGAAGTACATCGACAACGAGCAGGCGATGAAGTTCGACCAGCATCTGCTGCTTGCGGCAGTTGCGCCGCGCGCGCTTCTCGTGCAGGGTTTCGACGAAGGGTGGTTCGACACCAAGGGCGAGTACCTCGCGGCAAAGGCGGCGTCTCCCGCGTGGGAGTTTCTCGGCAAGAAGGGCCTGCCTGCGGGAGATTTCCCGGCTGAGTTCGACACATCGCTGATCGGCACTTCGCTCGGCTACGTGCGGCGTGGCGGCGAGCACGGCATCTCCGGCTACGACTGGGTCTGGATGCTCGACTTCGCGGATGGCTGCTGGAATTTAAATCAATAGTCAAGGAGTGACATGAACAACGGAAAATTCTCGAGAAGGGCGTTTATTGGCGCAGGCGGGGCGTTCGCGCTCCTGAACGGCGGGTGCGCGTTTCGCGCGCCGACAGGGTTTTTCGGCGGCGGCGGGGCGAATGGCAGCTTCGGCGTAATGAGCGACGTGCACATCCAGAAGCCGGGAGACGAGGAACACCTCCTCAATGCGCTGAGGTTTTTCCGCGAACGCGGCGTCGACGGCGTGATGGTGGCAGGCGATATCGCCGACCAGGGGCGCATCAGCCAGCTCAAGATCTTCGCGGACGCGTGGTATTCGGTTTTTCCGGAGGACAAGGGCCTCGGCGGCAAGAAGGTCGAGAAGCTCTTCATCTACGGCAAGCACGACATCTGGGGCATCAACTGGTTCGCGGCGAACGACAAGGAGCTCGCAAAGCGCGAGGGCATCGGCTACGAGGATAATCCTGCGAAGGTCTGGGAGGAGCTTTTCCACGAGCCGTATTCCGATTTCTGGATCAAGAACGTCAAGGGCTATTCGTTCATCGGCGGCCACTGGACGAAGAGCGACAATTTCGCTGGGCTCGACGATTTCCTCAAGGCGCACGAAAAAGAGCTCGATCCGTCGAAGCCGTTTTTCTATACCCAGCACGCGCACCCGAAGGACACGTGCTACGGCGCGTGGGCGTGGGGGCATGACGACGGCGCCTCGACGCGCGCGCTGTCGCGGTTCCCGAACGCCGTCGCGTTCTCTGGCCACAGCCACTACACGCTCACCGACGACCGCAGCGTATGGCAGGGCGCGTTCACGTCGATCAACACGGCGTCCATGAAGTACTCGAGCCTCGACTACTCGCTGAGGGACAACCTGAACAACACGAACACGAGCGGCTACCAGGGCGAGAAGAACCGCCCAAAGCCCCATCCGCGCGTCTACATCGGACGCTTCGAGGAGGCGAACAAGGACGCTTCCTACGGCGTGAACCTCATGCAGGGCCGCCAGGGAATGCTGGTCTCGGTCTACGACGACCGCATGGTGATCGAACGACGCGAATTCGTCACCGGCCATTCCCTCGGCGACGACTGGGTTGTTCCGCTTCCTGCCGGGACGGGCGCCGGGTCCTTCGCCTACGGCGAGCAGGCGAAGCGCAAGGTCGCGCCGGAGTTCGCGTCGGATGCGAAGGTGGCGGTTTCGTTTGTAGATGACGAGAACAAGGACATCGGCCGCGCCGTGCAGCTCGACTGCCCGCGTGCGGAGGAGCGCGGCGGATGCCGGGTCTTCGACTACGAGGTCACCGCGACGCTCGTCGAGGACGACGTTGATCTCGTGCAGGTCCAGCGGCGGTTTATCGCGCCTGACTTCTTCCTTCCGCTTGAGAGCAAGATTCCCTCGTGCAGATTCCGTCTCGCGCTTTCCGATCTGAAGCTCAAAGGTCATTACCGCTTCGGCGTGACGCCGGTCGAAAGCTTCGGGAAGAAGGGCCGTACAATCTGGTCTGAGACGGTCGAGATCAAAGCGGACAATTCTTAAGACAACAGGAGGCCATATATGAAACGACTCACAGCTATTGCCTTCGCATTTGCGGCCTTCGCCGCGAATGCGGCCTACGACTACTACTGGTTCGGCACCGCAGGCGACGGCCTGTGGACGAATGCCGTCAACTGGTCGTCAACGCCCGATTCCTACACGCCAGTTACCACTGGCTATCCGCGAAGTGGCTCCTTCAACGTCCATATCGACACAAGCGTCGCGGCCGACCACCATGTGACAATCCACATCCCGAAACTTGCGAGCAATCAGCCGCAGTGTGCTGTCCTCGAAATATTCGACAGCAGCGACAGCGGCACACTGACATTCCTCGGCGAGGCGGATGAAAGCGGGCGGCCAAGGTTCCCTCATGGCAACAACCTTGTTCCGGTCTGGACTGCAACGGGCCATCCGATGCGGTTTGAGCTCTTGAATTTGGAACTGTACAGTGGAAGCCTGAGCACCGTTGAAAACGAATGTGCCGGATGCAGTGTTCTCGTTAGCAACTGCGTGGGCACGGCAACCAGCAACTCATATTACATGCACTTGCCGGGGCAGCACGGCGGGACAATGACGATAATCGACTCGGACATTACGACCCAGCGATTGAACGGAACCTCCCCCATCGATGTCGCGGGTTATGTCTTTGCCGTCACAAACTCCACGATCAGAATCGGTGCCGACTGCTACGTTGGAGGTCCTGGGACGGTTGTCGATTTCTTCAACTCGACGCTGGCTTTTGGAGGGTATGCGCCGTCATTCGGCGCGGCGAACCTTGCGACGACGAACGAACACCCGAACATGAAAATTTCCTTCAGGAATTCCACGATTGCGCCGAACGAGAAATTTGCCTATTTCTTTAGCGCGGGTGGGTCAATTCTCTTCGACAATGTCGTGCAGTCTGGCAACTGCAAGGGTTTTGAACTCGGTGGCATTGCGACGACGGAACTGCGGAATTCATCATTTCATTTCTGTGCCACAACATCCAACGCCTACCGCGGCATCTCCGGCGACTTGATTCTCGACAATTCGGAATGGCTCAGCACGAATTCCTCGGATAACATTGCGCTCAACGGGCCGCTCCGCGTCGAATTCCGTGGCCGCGCCCCGCGCTTTGGCGGGCGGCAGATAGCTGCTTCGGCCGGGCAGCCGCTTACTTTGGATTTCCTTGTCCCGAAGGGCGGCTACGCCTATCCGCCCGTGAACCGCATGGACAACCCGGCGACCGGCTTCTATTTCCCGTCGGGCGTCGTCGGCGGCTCGATCAATGTCCTGCCCGAAAGCCCTGCAATCAAGGTGCCTGGAACTCTGATTCAGCCGCTCGTCTATGTGAAGGACTCGAAAAGTTCCCAGCCGGTCTGTCAGCTCGCGAATCTCCCGCTCACGACACTGCCGAACGAAAAGTCGAAGTTCCTTGTGACCACGGAGTACTCTTGGGAATACGAGGACGTGAACGACAAGGTGGAGAGCGACTGGACCGAAGTCGCGGTTGGCTATAACAAGGCCGTCGCCGGCGTTGCGGTCAAGATTGTGGGCCTAAAGCCTGGACTTTCAATCTTCGTTCGATAAGGTTCCAAATCGCGGGGATTAAGGCGTGAAGCTTTATTTGCCGGCATGTTTCGGATGGTTCTTCTGCATGGCGATGCTGTCGGCGTCTGCAGGTCAGGTGGTCATTGAGACTGATGTCGGCAAATCAATTGGACCAGTCAAGCCGGTGAACGGCGTCGGCCAGCCACCGATGATAGGGCAGCTTGCCGACTGGTCGATGATGCACTACCTCAAGGAAGCCGGCATACCGTATTCCCGTCTCCACGACGTCGGGGGATGGCTCGGCGGCGGACTCTATGTCGATATCCCCAACCTCTTCCCCGACTTCGATGCAGACGAAAACGATCCAGGGAGCTACCGCTTCGTCTACACCGACTCTCTTATCAAGGTACTTGTCGAGAATGGAGTCGAGCCGTTTTTCCGTCTCGGTGTAACGATAGAGAACTTTGTCGAAAAGGGCTATCCTCCAGTCAACAGTTTGCCTCCTAAAGACTATGCGAAGTGGGCGCGCGTCGCCGAGCATGTGATCCGACACTACACGGAGGGCTGGGCGGACGGCTTTCGCTACAAGATTTCCTACTGGGAGATATGGAACGAGCCGGAGAACCAGCCCGAGCCGGAGAAGAACACGATGTGGCGCGGCACATTTGAAGAGTACATGCGCTTCTACGGCATCGTCGCGCCGCACCTCAAGGCGAAGTTCCCGCACCTTAAGATCGGTGGGTACGGTTCGTGCGGATTCTATGCGGGTGTCGGGTCGGAACGTGTCGCGGCGGCGAACTCATCTCCACGCATGCAGTATTTTCTCGATTGCGCAAATAAGTTTCTTGTCGCGACGCGAGACAACGGCTGGCCGCTCGACTTCTTTTCTTTCCATTCGTACTCGGCCCCCGGGGAGGCCATGCGCCAGGTGCGCTTTGCCGACGAACTGCTGAGTCGATACGGCTTCGGACCGGACAAGTGCGAGCGCATCTTCAACGAATGGCTGCCCAGTCCATGGCTCGGTGTCCTTGGCACGGCAAAGCAGGCGGCGGACGTCGCCGCGGAATTGATTGCCCTCCAAAACGGCCCTTGCGACATTGCCTGCATCTACGACGCGCGGTGCAGCCACGGCCAATATTCGCCGCTCTTCAATCCCCTCACGCAGAAGCCGCACAAGGCGTACTACGCCTTCACCGCTTTCAACGAGCTGAGGAAAATCGGTTCGGCCGTGCGCTGCACGTCGTCCGATCCCGCCGTCTATGCAACGGCAGCGGCGGGGAACGGACGCTTCGCGCTGATGGTCGCGAATCCTTCTGGTCGCGACGTGGAAGTGGAATTCAAAGGGCTTCCGGCGGAATGTGCGTGTCGGATAGCTGACGCGGAAAGGACTGACGAAACAGTTCCTGTTCCGAAGATGCTGCCCGCCCATTCCTTCGCCGTCATCACGGGGGCCTTGCATCAGGCGAGCCATGATGCGTCGCATGCGAAGCCGGCAGCATGCGAGACGAAAGTGTGCAACGAGACGCGTCCGGCGAACTTGCGCGAGTCATATCCCGTCTGGCACTTCCCGATCAGCCGTCCACACGCGGGGCCAGTGCTTGGAAATACTTCCACGGGACTTATGCTGTGGGGCGAGGGCGAGACGCTGATGCTTTCGATTGGGAGACCGCGTTTCTGGTGTCACGACGGAGGCGCGGAATGGAACGAGAGCCAGCGGTACGAGCGCATTGTAGACGCGCTGACGCGCCGTGACGAGAAGATGCTTGGCGAGATGTTCCCGAAGGGCGGCGAATGGCCGTCCGTCATGCCGTTCGGGCGGCTGGAAATCCGTTTGCCCGAGGGCGTGTCGCTCAAGTCGGCGAGGCTTGATGTCAAGCGTGCCGTCATCTGCGTCGCGCTTTCGAACGGACGCGCCTTCGATGTCGGCATGGACTGGGACACCGGTACGCTCGTCGTGGATCTCGCCGCCTTTGGCGAAAGCACTGTAAAGGCGGTTCCTGCCTGGCATGCGAAGCGCTGCCGCGAGGAGTTCGAGAAGAGAGGGGCGGAGCCGCCGACTGTCGCAGCCGACGGATTTGAACAGACTCTCCCGCACGACAGCGGCGCGGCACTCGCGTTCGTGCGGAAGGACGGCGTGCTTTTTGCGTCCTGCGCCGAGACGCTAAAAAAGGCTCGCAATGTCGCCTCGTCTGTTGCTTCTATGGGCGCGCGGGCAGTTCTGGAGCGCACCGGGAAGAGATGGAGCCGGTTCTGGGAGAGGTCTCCGAAGGTCAATATCCCCAATGCAACTCTCATGCGCGCCTACGAATATGGCCTCTTCAAGTTCGGTTCCGCGACATCTTCGGAGAAGGAGTCCGTCGCGGCTCCGTTGCAGGGCCCGTGGTACGAGGACTGCCAGCCTCCGCCCTGGTGCGGAGACTACCACTTCAACATCAATGTCCAGGAGTGCTACTGGCCTGCGTATCGCTGCAACCATCTGGATCACCTCCGTCCGCTTTTTGACATGATACGAGAATGGATGCCGCGGCTACGCGCGAACGCGAAGGCGTTTGTGGGGATAAATGACGGCGTGATGCTGCCTCATGCCGTCACCGACCGCGGCGTGGCGCTTTCGACGGAGTGGTGGACGGGCATGATGGACCACGGCGCAACGATGTGGGTTGCGGATATGATGTGGCAGTACTATCGCTACAGCGGCGACCGTGAGTTTCTCGAAAAGGACGGAATCCCATTCATGGATGGTGCGTTCAACGTGCTCTGGAAGATGCTTGCGCGCGAAAAGGACGGTGCGCTTTCCATCCCGATCGCCCCCTCGCCCGAATACCGCGGGGCGGATATCGACGCATGTGGGCGCAATCCTTCCTTCCAGCTCGCTGCTGCGCACAGGCTTGCTGGAGATCTCGTCGAGGCGGCGAAAGCGCTCGGGCGCGAAGTGAGTCCGCGATGGCGCGAGGTTCTTGAGAAGTTGCCGGAAGCGACGACGCGCGGGGAGGGGTGGAGGCGTGAAATCGAGATATGGGAAGGCCTTGTCATAGAAGAGTCTCACAGGCATCATTCCCACCTCGCCGCAGTGTTCCCGTTCGACACCATTGACTGCGAGTCCGCCGAATGGCGCGATGTGGTTGCGCGCAGCTACGACACCTGGCAGAAGAGGGGTATGGGCATGTGGAGCGGATGGTGCGTGCCGTGGGCGTCGATACTTCAGTCGCGAGTCGGCAACGGCGATGCCGCCGAGCTCCTGCTTGAGATATGGGACAGGGCATTTTGCAACGAAGGGCATAACACCCTGCACAATCCCGCGTTCACAGGGATATCCCAGATGGGGCTCTGGAGTGGTATCATGACGCCTCCGCCGTCCGACAGGCTTGTTGACGATGATTCAAATACCGAAATTATGCAGTTGGAGGCGTCGGGTGCGGCTGTGGAAGCGGTTGTCGAGATGCTCGTCCACGACAAGCAGGGCGTGTTGCAGCTTTTCAAGGGAGCGCCGTCGTCATGGCGGGACTGCTCGTTCGAGGGGGTGCTTGCACCAGGCGGCGTGATGGTGTCGGCGCGGCGCATTGACGGCGAGGTCCAGGAGGTTGTTTTGCAGGCAGGGCGAAACGCGGCGAATGTACGCATCGCGAATCCGTGGGCTGCGGGGCGGACGATAGAAGTCTTGCTTGAAGAAACGGAGCGAATAGCGCTGACGAAAAACACTCAGTCTAAAATCTCCGCTTCGAAGGGCGGACGTGAGGATGGGCTTTTCGGCGCAGTCGTCGATGCGCGCTACGGTAAAGACGTTCGCGACGAAATCCTCGCCGATGCCGAGCGGGCCTTCCGCACGCATTTCGACGACGACAAGGACCGCAAAGCGGAGAACGTCGTGTGGCACGACGGGCCGGACGGAAAGAAGATTCCGTACTTGGATGGCTGGATTTCCCCCGAGATGGGTGCCTGGCAGGGCGAGTTCTGGGGCAAGTACATGCTCGCCGGCGCAGAAGTCGCGGAGTCAAGGAACGACGATGAGCTTAAACAATGGCTCGCCGAGAACGCCATTCGGTTCGTCCGGGAGTTCCGCCAGAGCGACGGCTACATCTGCTCATATGCCGACCGCAGCTTCCTCGGAGGTCCAAAGGACCCGCGCCACGACTTCGCATGGAACATCTGGGGACGCAAGTACACGATGTGGGCGCTTCTTGAGATCGCCCGCGTCTGCAGCCAGCCGGAGCTTGTCGAGGTGGTGGCCGGCATGGCCGACCAGATGATCGCCCAGCTCTCGAAAAGCGGCCTTGCCCTCCGCGAGACGGGCGCGTTCGCTGGGATGCCGAGCTGCAGCATACTGATTGTCTATGTCCGGCTGTATCGCGCGACCGGGCGACGGGAATACCTCGACTTCGCGCGTTCGATCGTCGCCGACTGGGATCGTGCCGACGGCGCGATTCCGAATCTTGTGGGCAATGCGTTCAGCGGACGTCCCGTGCACGACTGGTACCCGAAGCCGGAGCAGTGGGCGAAGTCATACGAGATGATGAGCTGCCTCGAGGGGATCGTCGAATACGCCGAAACAGTCGGCGGCGCGGAGGGCGCGAGGCTTTTAGACGCGGTCACGCGCGTCAGGGACCTGCTCGTTCGCCACGAGACGAACCGGCTCGGCTCCGTAGGAGACGGCGACAAGTTCACCGGTCGCCAGAACGAATGCAACAACGGCACGGAGCTGTGCGATGTCGTCTACTGGATGCGCCTGAACGCCGCGCTGCGCCGCGCAACAGGGGATGAAAAGGCGCCTGCGCTCATCGAAAAGGCCTTCCGCGGTGCGTTCCTGCCTGGAATCCGCGACGGCGGGCGGTGGTGCGTGCAGCTGGTTAAGGCGGACGGGACGGACGTGCCCGCGCCGCTCCAGGTCGATATGAAGCGTCACCACTGCTGCGTGGACAACATGCCGCGCGGCTTCGTCACTGCACGGCATGCCGGCATCCTCCTCGCCCCCGGCTTTTAGGATACCCCCCCCGCAGGGGGGTTTAATTTGACGGCGGGTTTTGGTAGAATTGGGGCATGAAAATTCATCTTGTCCTGGCCGCTGCATTTGCCGCGCTTTCGGCCGCCGCGGCGTTCAAAGAAGGCAAAACAGCCATTCCAGCTGAATGGAAGGGGAAGAGCGTCCGCTACGAGCAGAAACTCGGCTTCTGCGAGGTCGACGTCATGGTGAACGGGAAAAAGGCCGGCACCGCGTATGCGCCCGACGGCTCGGTGGAGATTGCGCCGTTCCTCAAGTTCGGCGCGGAGAACGAGATCACGACAGTCGAACGCAAGGCCGATGCGTACTACGGACGCGGCGACGAACCGTCTGGCGCGAGGCGCGACGGGAAGCATCGGCTTTCAGCCGCGGAGCTTGTGCCGCGCACCGCCGCATGGATCGACGATTTCTTCGCGCGTCCGTCGTGGCGCGAGAAGAAGCTTTTTGTCGATGTCGAGATCGAGTCTCTCTCGCGCGAAGACGCAGTCGTGGAAGTCGAGCTGTCTGATGCGCGGGGTATGCCCGTTCTCAAGCGCGCGAAGAAGGCCGCGCGCCTTGAAAAGGGCTCGAACGTCGTTAAGATCGAGTTGCCGTGGACGGACGACATCGTTGCGTGGGAGCCTGTCGCCGGTGCGAAGACGTACGACTGCCGCGTGAAGCTCTCGGCAGGCGGGAAGGAATGCGATTCGCGTCGGCCTCGCTCGATGATCGGCTTCCGCGAGGTGTGGCGCGAGGGTAAGGAGATCATGCTCAACGGCCACGTGCAGCGCTTTCGCGGCTTTTGGAACCAGGGGCTTCCGGCGAATGCGGCGGACGTGCATCTCTACGGATACAATCTCTCCTACGAAACACACCGGCACTGGGCCTACTGGTCTGAAGACGAGAAGGATCTCGCGAAGAAGTCTTCCGCGGGAATTGCCGTTTTCACCGGCATGCCGTCGATCTACTACGTCCACGACGCGATACGCCGCGATCCGAAGTGCACGGAGCAGTTCAAGCGTTCGCTAAAGGCGTGGATGCGAACGTGGCGCAACTATCCGTGCATTGTGGCCGCGTCTACCGGCGTCAACCAGATATGCCCCGAGCGCAATATGCGCCCCGAGATCCTCGGGCAGGTGCGCGAAGAGGGCGGAGTCGTGGACAATATCGAGTTCGCCGCCGCGATTGCCCGCGAGATGAACCCCAACTGCCTGTACTTCTCCCATGCCGATGGGACAGAGGCCGACATTTCGTCCTCGAACCTCTACTTCAACTTCACCCCTCTCCAGGAGCGCGAGGAATGGCTTTCGCAGTGGGCGACGAACGGGATTCTCCCCTGGTACGCGGCGGAGTTCGGCGCTCCGTACTACGCGTGCTGGTTCCACAGCCGCGTTCCCGAGATGACCGAATGGCTTGCAGTCTACTACGGAGAGCGCGCATACGAGCTGGAGGACGAGGGAATGCTCTCCAATTCGCGCGCGTTCGCAAAGAGCTGCTTCAACAACACGCACGGCGGATGGGTCGAGCCGGGACGCCGCGACCTCTATCAGTTCCATCCTCTTGCGGAGGAGTTCTCGCGGATGCTCGTCAAGAGGGTCAACCGCGCGTGGCGCACGTGCGGGCAGAACGGCGGGCTCATGTATCTGCAGTCATGGCCGTGGGACAAGGCGAATACGGTCCGCGACCGCCAGTGTGTCGCCAACGGCGATTTCATCGCGTACATCGGCGGCGATCCGGAGCCGACGGACAAGACGCACGCCTACCGGCCTGGCGACGAAGTCAGGAAGTGCCTCGTGTTCGTCTGGGACGGGCAGGGCGGAAATGACGTGACGGCGAAATGGCGCGTCGAGGAGATAGGCGGCGGAACGGCTGCGTCGGGAACGGAGAAGGTGTCTTTGAAGCAGGGCGAAGTGAAGTCCGTCCCGGTTGTTTTCAAGACTAAGCCGGAGAACGCCGAAAAGCGCTACCGTCTCGCGGCGGAGTTCTCGATTGCGAAGGGCGGAGACAATCCGGCGAACGTGACGATGAAGTCCGACTCCGTCGAGTTCGAGGTCTATCCGAAGCGCGCCCCTCGCGTATGGAAGGGCGCGCCGGTCGCGCTGTTCGATCCAAACGGGAAAACGGCGCCGATCCTTGACGATCTCGGCGTCAAGTATGTTCCCGTGGATTCGCTTGAAGGCGTGCCGAAGAAGACGGAGCGGCTTGTTGTCGGCTGGCGCGCGCTTTCGTCTGCGCAGGGACTCGAGAAGCTTGCACCGCGCGTCGAAGAAGGGCTCAAAATACTCGTCATGCAGCAGACGGCGGATGTATGGCAGTCGCTTGGCTTTACGGTCGAGGACTCTATGGCGCGGCAGATGTACAACGTGTCGCTCGAACGTGTCGCCGACCGGGATCTCGGCTACTGGGCGGGTGCGCCGGTCGAGGATGCGGCGTTCGGCAACGTGATGAAGCACGAGACGCGGCGCGGACCGCGCTGGACTCATACGCACGCTGTTTCGGCGACGCCGATCCTGATTCCGCAGAAGGTCGGGTTCCGTCCGCTTGTCCGCGGCGAATTCGACCTTTCCTACACGGCGCTTCTCGAAGAGCAGATCGAAGAGGGCTCTGTCACATTCTGCGCCTTCGACTTTGAAGACCGTGTCGCAAAGTGTCCCGCAGCGTGGCGCGTCGCATCGGCTACGCTCGACCGGTTCCTGCACGGGGAGACTTCTGCCCCGACGAAAGTCTACACTTCCGGAAGGGCTGCGGAGAGGCTGGCGAAGACGATGTCTGTCGCGAGTTCGCCGTACAAGGGCGGGAAGCTCGAAAATGCGGAGCTTCTCATCGCCGGGCCTGACTCGGACATTGACTTCGCAAGTCTCGTGAAGTGCGTCGGGTCGGGTCGCTCGTACGTCTTTGGAAATCCGCGGCTTGCGGCCGAGGCCGGGATTGCAGACTCCACTGGCACAGTGTACAGGGTGCGCGATGTCAAAGGGCTCCCCGCCTCCCTTTTCGCAGGCGTCGGACCGTCGCTTATGCGCTGGCGCGACGGCGTGAACGTCACTCGCCTCAAGTCCGCTAACGGGTTTTCCGCGAGCGGCGGCGGGCTTTTCGCGGTGAAGGGGGGGATCGTGTTCGACGCGGTCGATCCGTTCCAGGCGTGCGACCGCTACCGCGCGGTCGGCGGGAAGGCGGCCGTGCTTGACCGCGGCGGATGGGGGTCTGTCCCCAAGGGCGAGAAGGACCTGTACCTGCGAAGCGCGTCGCAGAGCGAGGACAACGACATGCGTCGCCTCGCGATCGTCTTCGGCAACCTGGGAGTCGGCGCGGATGGGAAAGTCTTTGCGCGTTCGCTCTACACGAAGCCGTCGGAGCAGTACGAGCCGATAGCCCAGTACAATGTGCTAGGGCCGTGGCCGAGCGAAAAGGACGACGATCACTACATGGTGGACACGATCTTCCCGGTCGACGAATCGAAGGGCGGCGATTCCGGCGCGTTCGCCGAGGAGATGGCGGTCAAGGGCGACGTCCAGCCGAACCCTCGCTTCCATCCGCTTGGGCTAAAGTATCTCGACGAGACGCCCGCGGATCTTCGATTCCTCGACTGGCGTCCCGTCGTGAAGTCGCGCGCCGACGGATATGTCGACTACGCGACGGCGCATCCGCTCATTGCCGCGCAGAGCTTCTGCACGTGCTACTGCGTAGGTTTCTTCAAGCGGCAGGCGGCGGGCGAGATAACGGTGCGCTTCGGCGTCGACTGGCGCGGCAAGATATGGGTCAACGGCAAGGCGTTCGCGCCTGTATACGGCGGACACAAGGACGAAGGCTCGGTCGTCTACGAGCACGTTCCGGTAAAGGCCGGAGACAACTACATCACCGTGAAGGCCGGGTGCGGCCAGTCCGTCAAGGCGTTCTGGCTGAATATCAGCCACGAGCCGCAGCCGGGCGAGGTCGTGCGCACGCGTGTTCCCGGGCTTGACGATGTCGATCTCTACGAGTCGGCGAACCCCCGCTTTGACCCCTACGAATATGTCTATTGGTGACAGATTGCGATCACACCCAGTTTACTGTTGACAAGCAATGCTGAGTGTGGTAAAGTTGCTGCAATAATGTTTCACCTAAACGAAAGAAAGGAAAGATAGACATGGCTAAGTGGGTTTGCCCCGTTTGCGGGTATGTGTACGAGGGAGAGAATCCTCCGGAGAAGTGCCCCCAGTGCGGCGTTCCGGGATCGAAGTTCCTGAAGCAGGGCGGCGGGCTCGACTTTGTCTGCGAGCACCATGTCGGAGACGGAATCGTCGATGACGCCGAGGTGACGCAGGGCCTCAAGGACCATTTCAACGGCGAGTGCTGCGAAGTCGGCATGTACCTCGCCATGTCGCGCCAGGCCGACCGCGAGGGTTATCCCGAGGTCGCCGAGGCGTACAAGCGCATCGCGTTCGAGGAGGCCGAGCACGCCGCGAAGTTCGCCGAACTCCTCGGCAAGACGATCGACATCGTGACCGACTCCACCAAGGAGAACCTCCGCCGCCGCATGGAGGCCGAGTGCGGCGCGACCGCAGGCAAGCTCGCGATCGCCAAGCGCGCGAAGGAGCTCGGCTACGACGCGATCCACGACACCGTCCACGAGATGGCGAAGGACGAGGCGCGCCATGGCAAGGCGTTCCAGGGTCTCTACAACCGCTACTTCAAGTAGTAGGTAGATGGCAAGAAATTCGTCCGGGGGGGTGGTAGACGAACTGAAAGTCCGCCAGCGGCAAACTCCGCTGGCGGACGCTCTCGACCGCCAGCGCATAAACCGGCTTGCGCACTTCGACGTGCCCGCGCACAAGAGCGGGCGT
>CACYNF010000039.1 GCA_902775595.1 uncultured bacterium
TGATTCAGACTCCCGGCGTATTCGGGGAGACCGGCAACTTCCTGCTTGAGCGCGAGCTTGGGCGCGGCGGCATGGGCGGCGTCTACATGGGGCGCGACAAGATGCTCGACCGCCCCGTCGCCGTCAAGGTGATGCTCAAGGAATACGGCGCAGACGCCGAGTTCGTCGAGAAGTTCAAGCGCGAGGCCCAGGCCGCGGCGCGTCTCATCCACCCGAACATCGCGCAGATCTACAGCTACGGCATCGCCGACGGCATGCCGTATATCGCGATGGAGCTCGTCGCGGGCGGTTCGCTCGACCAGCTCATGAAGAACGCAGGCCCGTCGATCGACATTCCGCGGGTGATGAAGATCTGCGAGCAGGTGGCCCAGGCCCTGCGCTGCGCCGCCGACCAGGGGCTTGTCCACGGTGACGTAAAGCCGGAGAACGTTCTCCTTGACGCAAACGGCAACGCCAAGCTCGTCGACTTCGGCCTCGCGGCGATGCAGAAGAACACGAACGAAATCTGGGGAACACCCTACTACATCGCCCCCGAGAAGGTCAAGAAGGAGCCGGTTGACTACAGGGCGGACATGTACTCCCTCGGCGGGACGATATATCACGCGCTCACCGGCGTTGCTCCGTTCGAGGGCGACGACGCGGCCGCGGTGGTCCGCAAGCGCTTCGAGGGCGCTCCCGTTCCGCCAAGCAAGCTGCGTCCCGACATCTCGCCGCAGATCGACGCGCTCGTCCTCAAGATGCTTGCGCTCAATCCTTCCGACCGGTTCCCGTCGTTCGAGGCTCTTCTGCAGGAATACAGTCGCGTCATGGCGACAGGCCTTACTGCCGCTCCCGCAGGCGCCGCAGCGCCAACCGGGACATCCATCGGCGGCCGCAAGATCATGATGAAGGGCCGCAAGCGCTTCAAGGTGAAGACCGCCGTCGAAGGCGCGGAGGGGGGCGAAGGCGATCAGGCCGAGCAGTCGACGAGTCGTCATTCAGCTCCGCCGCCGGAACCGGAAGAAGGAGGCGTCGCCGGCAAGGTGCTTGGCGTGATCGGAATCACCATCGCCGCTATCGGCCTTGTCGCCGGCCTTCTCGTGTGGTATGTCATCGCAGACCGCAACTCGCGCGAACGTGCGAAGCAGGAGCAGATCGCCAGCAACCTCCACAAGGCGCGCGAGGCGATAGTCGACATCCGCAGGAACGCCTTGAAGTTTGCGGAGGAGTTCGACATCCTCGCGGGAAAGGCCGTCGCCGAATGCCAGAGGCCGACGGACCAGCTGCGCAGAGAGCTTTCGGAAAAGTTCGACTCCGACATCGTGGCGCGCATCAAGCCCGGTCCCACGCCCGAGCTGCTAGAGGCGATTGCGCTCACTAATGTAGTCGAGAAGGCAGCAGAAGGCGACACGAACGCGCTTGCGGCGGCGGGCGCGCAAATGGCCCAGGCCGCGGACGGAGCTACGCAGGGCCAAGCGTCCAATACGGCGGCCGTCGTCTCCGCAGCGGCGACGAGTATCCCGAAGTTCCGTCCTCCGAACGACGACGAGGCAGATCCAGCATCGCCCGAACACGAGGCCTACCTGAAGGCCAAGGAGGCGTGGGAAAAGGAGATGAAGGAGAAAATGGCTGCGGCAGCGGCGAATGCGGCCGCACCTGCCGCACAGCAGGAGCCTGCCGCGCCAGCCGCGACAAGCGCTGAGAGCGTCACTTCCGCCGCGGACGCCAAGTTCAACGAAGCGCTGCAGAGCGCCATACGGAACATGAACGAGCTCTGGGGCCGCGCGTACAGCTGCCAGGCCGCCGCGATACGTCTGCACCACAACATCGATCTGCTCGTGGAGAAAATCGACTCGACGAAGATCGAAGGCGACGACGAGGCGGCGATGCAGCGGGCTGCGGAGTTCAGCCAGGCCGCGAAGGACGAATTCGAACAGATCAAGGCGTCCGACGACGTATCGAAGGTCCAGAAGGCGGTCGGATACATCCGTTCCAAGGGTTCGCAGACCGTCAAGCAGACGACAGACCGCCTGCTGATCATCAAGAAGGAGCTCGAACGCGCCGAAGAGGCGGAGAGGAAGAAGAAGGAGGAAGAGGAGCGCCTTGCGCGTCTCGAGAAGGAGAAGCAGGAGACGATAGCCGCGGACAACGAGAAGATCAAGGAGAAGTTCGAGTCGCTTGTGACGGCAGGAGTCTTCCGCCAGCTCGACTGGAAGGGCGCGACACGCCAGCTGACGATGGTCAAGGACGAATTCAAGTTTTCCGAGAGTCAGGTGTACGCCGATATCTTCATACAGAAGGTGAAGATGATGGCGACGGTTCAGGAAGTGTTCATCGCGAACTGCAAGGACTACAAGTTCGTGAAGTCGAAGCTTGCGAGGTTCAAGATAGCGAACATCAGCGAAAAGGAGATAAGCCTGATAAAGCCCGACGGCAAGACGCCTGTGAAGATGACATGGGTGAAGTTCTACCAGCAGTACCACGGCAACCTGAACGAGCTCATCATCAAGTTCATCGAAAAGGGCAAGAACGTCTGCAAGCTCGCAGACGGGAAGCGCCTCAGCCTCCAGCCCTGGGCCGATGCGATGATGGGCGCGGCACTTACGATGCAGATCATCTGCGGCGACGACCCGACAGTCACGACGCGCGCCGAGCAGATTGCGAAGAATGCCGTAAAGGAACTTCCCGAATACCTCAACCGCGCTAAGGCGATCTTCCCGGACATGCAGTTCGACGCGGTGCCCGAGGAATAACGACAAGGCCGCGGACTATTCGTCGCCGTGCAGGTGGAGTCTGCGCCACGCACGCATGGTCGTGCCCATGCGCCTCTTGAAGTCGTGCATGAGATGCGTCTCAGAACGCCACCCGCAGAGGTTTGCGATCGGCCCGATCGCCTGGTGCGGGTCGCGCAGCAATTCGAGAACATTTGCGTAGCGTGCCGCCTTTATCTCGCCCGCAACCGTCTTCCCTTGCCTACGGAAGGCCTCTGTGAGCCGCGTATGCGACACGCCGAGCTCGTGCGCAAGAGTGACGACGTCGAGCCGTACCGCGTCAGACCGTATGAGGTCGGTCGCCCGGCGGAAAAGAAGCGGCTTGCCAGCGCATGGACGCGCCGAGTCGCGCACGACAAGGCGGCTTACACTTTCGGTAACGACGATTTCACGACGTGTCCTGCGTCCGTCCATCATCTGCTGAAGCGTAGCGGCGGCGAGAAAACCAGCACCCGAGAAGTTCGGCTCTACAGTCGCTATCGGCGGACGCGTGTGCCCGCATAGGAGTTCGTCGTTGTCGATGCCGAGGACCGAGAGCCTATCTGGAACTACAATGCCGCGTTCCGCACATGTCTCGACGACGAGAAGCGCCGTAAGGTCGTTCGCCGCGAGCACGCCCGTAGGCGAAGGAAGTGCGGCAAGCCACGACGCAAGCTGCCTGCGCGTTCGGCCGCCGAAGACCGAACCTTGAAGGCGACGCTTTGCGACGATCGAAAGAAAAGCGTCTTCGCGCGAGACCGACCAGGGCTCGTGCGACGGGTCGGGAACAAAAGCTACGCCCGCGCCCGGCAGGATGTGCTCAAAATGATCGAGCGCCGCTGCGACAATGGCAGGAGTGTCGAATCGGACATAGGCGAAGTTGGACGCGCGTCGCCCTGGGCCGTGGTCGTCAAGCACGACCACCGGTCGATGCGACTTGGCAAGCAGGTCGAGCGCCGTTTTCTGGCGGCCTTCCGCCGCAACACTCAAGAGGAAGCCCTCTGTGCCGTCGGCGAGCGCCTTTCTTACTGTCTCGGCGTTCAGCTCGGAGGCGGAGCGGACGATCTGGACATCCCAGACATGTCCGGCGTCGAGAAAGCTGAGGATTCCGGCGAGGTGTTCGCGACCGGCCTTGCCTTCCAGCTTCGGCGACAGCAGAACCTTGCGAACTTTATTGCTGGCGTTAGATCGTTTCATGGCGTGATTATACCATAACTTAAGGTGGTTGTGTCTGAAAACGCAGTTATTTTCTGTATGAATAAATAGTTTCTTGCGGTTCGTTTTTGGTACAATCAACCCAAAATCAAATACTGCAAGGAGAATATACGATGAAAGAAGCCATTGCCGCCGTCGCCCTCGCCGCCACAGCCGCGCTTTACGCCGACTACACACCGGAAAAATGGAATCTCGAGGCCCGCGACAAATTTGCCGCGCAGCGCTTCGGAATCTTCATCCACTGGGGGCTCTACGCCAACTACGCGCAGGGCGAATGGTATCAACAGCAGAATGGCATCAAGACCGAGACCTACGGCCGCATGATGGACGGGTTCTATCCGTCGAAGTTCGACGCGAAGGAGTGGGTGCGAGTCTTCAAGGACGCGGGCGCGAAGTACGTGACGATCACCTCGCGCCACCACGACGGCTTTTCGCTCTGGCCGACAAAGGTCGACGACGGCTACAACATCGCCAACACTCCCTTCAGGCGCGACATCCTCGGCGAGCTCTCGAAGGCGTGCGACGAGGCGGGGCTGCAGCTCAACTTCTACTACTCGCTCATGGACTGGCACAGAAAGGACTATCCGGCCGGGACTGCCGCCGTCAAGTGCCTTGGGCCGCAGAAGGGCGACTACGAATCATACAAGAAGTTCATGCTTGGTCAGATTGGCGAGCTCATCGACAGCTACCACCCAGGCAACATCTGGTTCGACGGCGAATGGGAGCATGCGCACCACCAGGACGACGGCACATGGAAGCGCACGCTTGACTGGGATTTCGACACGATCTACGACTTCATCCACTCGAAGAAGACGCTTGTCGCGAACAACAACCACCAGCCGATTCGTCCAAAAGAGGACATCCAGCTCTTCGAGCGCGATCTCCCCGGCGACAATTCCGACGCCGGCTATTCCAAGAACCAGCCCGTCGCCCACGACCGTCCGGTCGAACAGTGCGACGTCATCCAGAAGAACGTCTGGGGCTACAGGATCACCGAGCGCAACTTCCGCACGCCTCAGGACGTCTGCGCGATGATCTGCCGCTGCGCCGGAAAGGACACCAACCTCCTCATGAACATCGGGCCCGACGGCTCGGGGCGCCTCCCGGCGCGTGCCGTCGAGGTGATGGCCGAGGTCGGCAAGTGGATGCGCGAGAACGGCGAGGCGATTTACGGCACGCGCGGCATCGGCCTCGTCAAGAACGCCGATGGAAGCGAGACTGCGAAGACGAAGAAGGGCGACACAGTCTACACAATCACCATCCCGAAGGGCTGCACGGGCTATCCGGTGGTCAAATAGGCAGTTGCAGCCCAAGGAGTGCGGATTCGTCGACGCGCGGCGTCTTCGTCGGGCATCGTCGCGGTTGGCGGGTGGCGCGAAATTCTGACGTCGACTGTCCTGTCAGACGGCGGAACATCGAGCAGAGACCCGAGGCGGACGGGAATCCCGTCTCCTGGGCTATGACCGCAACCGACTTGTCGGTGTCGAGAAGTAGATGCTTCACGTCTTCCATGGTGCGGCGGTGAATGGCATCGAGAATCGTCCGCCCCGTCTCGGCTCTGAAGCGCTTCTCGAGATAGCTGCGCGAGGCGCCGCACGCCTTTACGACTGCCATGACGTCGAGCGTGTCCAGGCGCGCGGTGCGGATGAAGTTGACGGCGCTCGCGACGAACTTGTCGCTCGGGGTGCTTCTCTTCGTCGACGCGCGCTCTATTACGCGCACAGGCGGGCACAGGATCACCTTGTCACGACGCGGGCTGCCTTCCAGCATCCTGAGTATCAGGTGCATCGCAGTGCGCCCGAGGCGGTAGTGCTCGATCTTGATGGACGAAAGCGGAACGGGGCATGATTCGCAGAGGTCTTTCTCGTCGTCTACGCCGAGAACCGCTACGTCATCTGGGATGTGGAGGTTTGCCAAGTGGCAGAACGAGACGATCTCGCGCGCGGCGCGGTCGTTACATGCGAATACGGCGATTGGACGCGGGATCTTCTCCATCGCCTTGAGGAAATGCTCGGCGTCGGTGTGGGCCGAGGAGTTCAGCACTGGAACGCGCAGGACCTCGCCAGTGTAGCCGTGTTCGCGCAAGGTGTCGACGAAGGATTCGTAACGCCTCGAAGTCCACCATTGGTAGAACTGGTCCGACGATCCGTCTGCGTAGATGTACGACGCGAAACGACCTTGCTCGTGGAGATAGTCCGCTGCCATCTGGCCAATGGACTCGTTGTCGACCGAGCATACGGTGATGGGTCCTCCGAAGGCCTTGCGCCAGTCCTCCACCGCTTCCTCGCCGAGAAGGACGAGCGGTATGCCTGATTTTCCGAACGCCTTTAGGAGTGCGGGCTTGCGGACGTGTGCGATTACTGCCATCGCGCTGTTCTTGCCGCTTTTCTCGATGCTGAACTTCTTCAGCAAGAGCGTCTCGTTGGAAAGTCGCACCTTTGGTAGGGCGAGTTCGCGTGCGACTGAAAGCGCGCCCGCGCGGAACTCAGAGTCGAAGATATTCGTCCCGTCCGGGAGAATGAACCAGACGTCCTTTATGTCTGCTGGCTTTTTCATGACGCCTCATAGTCTACAACAGTTTTTGGCGACGCGCAACGGGTAAATCTAAATTTGAAATAAATCATAGATGAAATTGAAATCACGGTGTCATATTTTGATATATAATCTTTGGCATGAAAACGCAAAACTCCATAAAGTCCCGTGAAACGTTTGTAGAGGCGTCGTCAATTGCGGCAATTGCAATGTCCGTGATTGCGCTCCTTATTACGCTGACATCCAGTGCGGCGGAATTCAAGTTCGCGTCCGTCTGCTCGGACGACATGGTCATTCAGCGCGATGTCGCATCTCCCGTGTGGGGCTTCGCCGAGCCAGGCGCGAAGGTGTCGGTCGCGCTCAACGGAAAGACCGTTGGCGAGGCGACGGCGGACGAGAAGGGTCGCTGGACCGTGAAGCTCCCCGCGCAGAAGGCGAACAAGAAGCCGTCGACGATCACCGCCAAGTGCGGCAAGGAGACGCACTCGATCACCAACGTCCTTTTCGGCGACGTGTGGTTCGGTTGCGGCCAGTCGAACATGGCCTACACGTTCGCTGGCTACGGACGCCTCCCGATCGGCGGCGAGGAGTTCCTCAAGAAGGCGGAGGGCAACCCCAACATCCGCACACTCCTCATGAACGACGGCGACAACCGGAACTCGCCGTTTCCTCGCGAGGACGCGATTGGAATCAAGTGGGAGACCTCGACCTACAAGTCGATGCGCAAGAACGGTGCGGCACTCTACTGGATGGGCTGGAAGCTCAACAAGGTGCTCGACGTTCCGATCGGCCTCGTGAACGCCTCGTGGGGCGCCACGAAGATCGACGGCTGGATAGACCAGGCCTGGGCGAAGGACCACGGCACGGGCCACGCGAAGGGCGTTGCCGGCTTCTGGTACAACCGCTGGACCGACTTCATGAAGGCCGGCGGACCCGAGGTATACGAGAAGAAGATCTTCGAGTGGAACAAGCGCTTCGACCCCGCTTCCAACTTCGTCAACACCAAGCCGTCGCTCCACGACCCGGATTTCGTCGAGGACGAGAGCTGGAAGGAGCTTACGATCGACGGACGCGGCTTCCAGTGCGATCCTTTCCCCGAGGGCTTCACCGGCGAGGTCTGGATGCGCGCGACATTCGAGCTTACGGAAGCCGACCTCAAGAAGAACTGGTCCATTGGCTACAGTGAGTCATACGGGCAGGACATGAACTATCTGAACGGCCATGCTTTCGGCGGCTCGGGCAACCCCAACCACGGCTACGGCGTCCCCATCAAGGAATATGGACGCGTCGGCAAGAACGTCCTTTCGGTGCGCTACAAGGTCTATGCCGCAAGCAAGGAAGGTAGGCCGGGCGGCATGCTCAAGCCGGTCTCGATCGCGCTTTGGCCGTCGCGCGCAGAGTCGCACGAAATGAAGTTCAAGGCATGTATCGGCGAGCAGATGCCGAAGGACATCTGGAATCACCCCGAGTGCCGCAAGCCGAACGATGCGCGCGCAATCAACTTGTTCAGCGCGACGACCATGGACGCGGGACTCGTCCATCCGCTCTATCCGATGGCGATCAAGGGCGCGGTCTGGTACCAGGGCTGTAGCGACCTCGGGAACGGCAAGTACGCCGACTTCTTCAAGACTCTTGTCGAGGGATGGCGCGCGCAGTTCACCTACAAGGACACTCTCCCCGTCATCATCACCGAAATCTGCCCGCACCAGCTCGACACAAAGCCGAACTCCACGCAGCGCATGGCGAACGGCGAGACGAACGCCCCGACGTGGTCGGTGAACGCCGACATGCGCCGTCAGCTCAACGAACTCGCGACGCTGCTTCCCGATTGCGACACGATTTCGCTACTCGACCTCGGAGAGGCGGACATCCATCCGATCCACAAGGAGGAGGTTGGCGAGCGCTATGCAAACTGGGCGCTCCAGAACGTCTACGGCAAGAATGTCGAGGGACGCTGCCCGCAGGTTGATTCCGTCGAGTGGAAGGGGCCGAAGTGCGTGATCCACCTCAAGAACGCGAAGGGTCTCAAGACTCGCGACGGAAAGGCCGTGAAGGGCTTCGAGCTCTCCGGTCCCGTTGAGACGGGTAAAGACAAGAAAGGCAAGGACAAGGAAGGCATCAAGCTTCGCTTTGCCAACGCGAAGATCGTGGGCGACACGATCGAGCTCACACACCCTGACATCAAGGAGGCGTTCTCGTTCCGCTACGCCTGGTTCGACCTCGACTGCGGCTGGAACGTCGTGAATGGCGCTGGGCTTCCGCTCGGCACCTGCCGCGGCTTCAAGGACGGCAAATACCACGACATGATTGACTGAGGGGACTCGCGTCATGAAACATCTGTCGATTGCTCTTTCCGTTGTTTTGGCCGCTGCCGTTGCTCCGGCCGACGAATACCTCGATCCCAAGGGTCTTGGCTTCGATCCGTTCGTACCATTTGACGCTCTTCCCAAAGACGAGCTCTATCCGCAGAACGCGGCGTTCTCCGTCTCGAAGGAAGGGCATCTTCTTGTAAATGGTCAGCCGCACTACTTCCCCGCGACCATCTGGTACGGTGCGACGGAACTCGAGTGCAACGAGGACACTCCCGGATACGTTCCTGAACTCAAGTGGCTCTACCAGGAGATGCCTGGCTACGACAACCTGCAGCGGCTTGGGCTCGACGGCATTGGCTACGAGGCGCCGATGGAGTGGATGCTGAAATTGAACCCAAAACAGCGCATGCGCAGACGCGACGACAAGAAGTACGCGGCGGCGATCGCGAGCACTCTTCCCGTCTACGTGGACTTCACGGCGGCGAACTGGGGCCACGGGTGCCTTTCGTGCGACGAGAAGGCGCGCGCGCCTGGCGGGCACCACTTCATGCCGTATTCCATCCTGACTGACGAAGGACGCAAGGTGTGGCTCACGATGTGGGAGGAGGGCGCGCGCCTCACGCGCGAAATCGGCTGGAAGCCGTGGTGTTACGAGCTCATGAACGAGCCGGCTTGCTCCGAGGAGGGACGCGTCGACCAGTCGCTCAAGGGCGCGGACCGTATCAAGGCGATAGAGGAGAAGTTCGCGTCTCTCTTGGCCGAGGGCCAGGAGGCGATTAGGAGGGTCGACCCGAACGCGCTCGCGTGCTTCCAGCCGACTACCATGCGTACGCGCGGCATCGACCTCTATACGGCTAACAAGCCGCTCGGCGTCGTTTGCGCACCGACGGGCGGACACGGCGGGGCGGTCGAGGCGCATCTTCTGAGGGCGCTTGCGGACGGAAAGCCGATCGTCGACTCGGAGATGTACGTCGGCTGCTCCACGAACTCGATCCGCCAGAGCTTTCTCGACCAGTATCAGCGGGGGTACAACGTCTCCTACATGTTCAAGTGGTCGCGCCGTCCGAGCGACTGGCGTGTGGCGCACGAAGTAGTCGAGACCGAGGGCAAGTGGAAGGGCACGAAGTTCTGGCGGATGTGGCCCGAGGAGTCGCTAAAAAAAGTCGGCAAAGTGAGCGCCTATAACTTCCTTTGCCCCTACAAGGTCAACACCGACCAGCTGCTCGGAATACGCCTCGCCAAGCGCGAGATACAGGACGTGAACGAGTTCTTCACGCCGCGCGACCGCGGCGTTCCGCGCAAGGTGGCCGTTCTTTTCTCGCAGACGAACGAGCGCCACGCGTTCGCGAACGGCGGCGGCAACCATCGTCTTTTCGACGCGCTCGTGCAGGCGCTTGAATACGCGCATCTCCCGATAGACGTCATCTTCGAGCCGCAGATCAACGAGACGGACCGCCTCAACCGCTACGACGTGCTGACGTTTGCCGGAATTGCGGCGATGGATCCCGTCACGCGCAGCCGCATCGACGAATGGGCTGCGAAGGGCGGTTCGCTCGTCGAGTTCAAGGAGAAGGTGCCGACGGCTGAAATGGTTTCCGCCGTTCTCGCGGCGGCCGCGAAGAAGGGCGTGAAGCCGTGCTGCGAAATGCTGGACGCGATCAAGGACGACGGAAGCGCCGCGGCCTCGATCGAAGTGACGCCAGCCCGCCGCGGCAAACTTGACGCGTACATGATCACTTCGCGTGCGCCGACGCTGCCGGTCGTGCGCTTTAAGCCCGCGCCTCTTCCAGGGGGCGCAAGGAAGCCGGTGCTGGTGCGCCTCTCGACCCGTCCCGGGACGGAGGCTGTCGAAGGCGCAGATCCGCGTGTCCGCAACCTCGTCACGCACCGCCAGCCGCTAAGGCCCGACGCCAACGGCTACTACACGCTCGTTCTTTCGGGCGGCTCGCATTTCTACGTGTACGGCGATGTTTCCGATGTCCTTGCAAAATATCCGCGCTCGTCGGATGTCGTGTGGGATCAGGGGCTTACCGCGGAGAAGGCGCTTGAACTCGGCAAGGCGGAAATCGCCCGCGAGAAAGCGGAGCGCGCGGCTCGCCAGCCCGTTTTCGACGTCGATCCAAACCGTATGGTCTTCGTGCGGCTCAACGAATTCGCTAACGTCCAGAATCCGGACTTCAAGATTCCGTGGGGCGTGACCGACTGGCGCGGCATGCGCTTCGACTTCATCCGTTTCGACCAGAACCAGTTTAAGGACGTTATCAAGGTCGAGAAGCCCATGAAGGGGATTGCAGTCGATTCGCGCGCGGCGTTCCTCTACTTCGCACATACTGCCGCGCCCGTCTACCGCGTAGTCTACGATGACAAGACATCTGCAGAAGTGGACGCGAAGAGCGGGCAGGAAGTTGTCGGCTGGAAGGACGGCGAAGGACACAAGTACATGATCCGTCAGTGGCCGAACCCGAAGCCCGAGAAGAAGATTGCGTCCGTCGAGATTGCGCCGCGGCGCGGCACGACGTCTTACGTTGCGGCGATTACCGTGCAGAAACCGGAGCCGAAGGTGGTGGAGTTTCCGAAGATCGGCCGCTCTGGCGGCGGGAAGGGCGTCCATGCGAGCTACGACGAGGCAACAAGGACTTGGAACGTGGCGCTTGACGAGACGGCTGGGAGCTGGTGCTGTGGGAACGCCGATCTTGCCGAGGGCATCCCTGTCGAGCCCGGCAAGTACTGCCGCCTCTACTTCGAGATGAACCGCCTCCCCGACGCGGACGGAAACTACCACGACCACGCGACGCCCCAGCTCAAGCTGAACGGACGCGACGAGAACGGCAAGCTTGCCTTCGGCGGCTGGCGCGTTCCGATGCACAAGCGCGGCGGCTGGGCGTATCGCGCCGACAACGACCCCGAAACGTGGGAGACCGTCTGGATCGGCATCGACAATGGGACTGTCCCGGAGCATTTCCGCAAGATCATCTCGATCGCCGTGCAGTTCCAGATGATGCCGGCCGAGCACTCCGGCCTTGCCTTCCGCAATTTCCGTTTGGAGGAGGCGGAATAGAATGAAGCGAATTCTCATACCGTTCCTTTTCGCGGCGCTTACCGCGTCCGCCGAGCGCGAGAACCTCTGGCCGGAGGGCAAGATGCCCGACGCCCAGCCGCATCAGGTCGCCAAAATGACAAACGAGAAAGGGGACAATGCCGCACCCTACATCGACTGGCTTCCCGCGCCCGAGAAGCCGAACGGCTGCTGCATGATCCTGATCTCGGGCGGCGCCTACAAAAACTGCTGCGACGTCGGGCTTGTGGACATGTGGGGGAAGAAGTTCACCGCGGCCGGCTTCCAGTGCGTGAACCTCGTCTACCGCACGCCGCGCCCGAAGGGCCTCCCGTTCTACCAGAGCGCGTGGGAGGACGGGCAGCGCGCGGTGCGGCTCGTCCGCTCGCAGGCGGTGAAGCGCGGGTTTCACGCCGATCGAATCGGCACGATCTCGATGTCCGCCGGCTCCCACCTTGCGACGCTCCTCGCGACGAGCGCACTGACGCCCGCCTACGAAAATGTCGACAAGATCGACGACATTCCCTGCCACCTCAACTGGGCGATCACTGGCGCGATCGGCTACGCGCTCGACGACGGGCTTGGGGTCGCGAACGCGCGTGGCGGCGAGGGCGCGAAGCTCGACCCCGTCTTCCAGTTCGACAAGAAGACCGCCCCCATGTGCATGTTCCACGGCAGCGCCGACCCGTATTCGCCGCTCGCCTCGACGCAGGTCTACCGCGAGCTGCGCAAGCGGCGGATCCCGGCCGAGCTGCACCTCTTCGCCGACAGGCCGCACGGCTTCTGGGGCCGGGACGGCCGGGGCGACAAGGCCTGCGCCTACGACAACTGGTTCGACCGCGCGATGGAGTTCCTCCGGCAGCTGGGCTGGTTCCTGGGACCGCTCCCGCACGAGGAGTCGCTGATAGCCCGCTACCCGGCGGACTTCCACGACCCGGCCAAGTACGCCCGGGAGAACCTCTGGCCGGGGGGGGAAGACGCCCGACTTCCAGAACTTCCAGTGCGTCCCGTACCTCGAGTGGTACATCCCCTCCAACCTGACGACCCGGGCGATCCAGATCGTCTACTCCGGCGGCGCGTACCAGTTCAACGACGTGAGCAGCTTCGAGGTTGCGCCGGCGCGGCGGTTCCTCAACGAGAAGGGCATGGCGGTCGTGACGATGAAGTACCGCACGCCGCGCCCGAAGGGCCTCGCGAAGCACGTCACGGCCTGGCAGGACCTGCAGCGCTGCATCCGCCTGGTCCGCTCGGAGGCCGCGTCGAAGGGACTCGACCCGGACCGGATCGGCATCATGGGCTCGTCCGCCGGCGGTCACCTCACGCTCCTGGGCGTCACGAGCTCGCAGACCCCCGCCTACGAGCCGGTCGACGACATCGACAAGGTCCCGTGCAACGTGCAGTGGGGCGTCGCGATCTATCCCGCCTACTCGCTCACCGACGGCGTCGACCGGGAGAACGCGACGGGCGGCAACGACGACTCCGCGGTGCCCGTCCCCGAGTTCGCGTTCGATTCCGCCACGTGCCCGACGCTCTTCATCCACGGCGACTCGGACGGCTGGGCCGCGATGAACTCCGTGAAGGCGTGGGAGAAGATGCGCGCGATGGGCGTCGCGGGCGATCTGCACACGCTCTGCCGCCGCGGGCACTGCTTCCAGGCCAAGGCCGCGCCGGGCACGGGCAGCTACACCTGGCTCGGCCGCATCTGGGAGTTCATGAACCACAAGAGGTTCAACAAGTAGCCCTCCGGGCGGCCTTGCGCGGCGCGGCAAATGTGCCGCGTCTCCTTGAGCTCTGTCTTGCGTCTTTATTGTTGCGGAATTGTTCTGCAACCACGATTTCTGGGTTGCGGAATTGTAGTCGGGTTCCCGCTTGTTGCATGGAAGAGCCCAAGTCGCCGCTCCGGCTTTCCGAGAAGCGCAAACTAATCGGGGGGCGCGGCAAATGTGCCGCGCTTCCTTGTTTTTCTGCCTGCCATTTATGATTTGATTTTGAAAAACATTGTAGACGAAAATAAAACTATGGCGACGGAATTTAAAATATAATTTCTGCCGTCGGGAGGAAATCCTCCTCAAAGCAAAAACAAGAAGGAGATGAAATGACAACTGTTCGTGCCTCGATCGCAATACTTGCAGCGATTGTTTTCGGCGTGCCCGCCGCGATGGCGGACGTCGCTACCTACACTTGGAAGGGCGGCGTCGGCTCATGGAACGATTCCACGATGTGGGCCACCACGGACGCGGGTGCCGCGGGCGTTCCGGGCGAAGGGTCGAGCGTCGTCGTCGGCGATGCCGATTCGTTCATCGAGCTTTCGGAGAGCGTCACCCTCGACGGCCTTACGGTCTCGTCCGTCGGCAAGCACGTCTTCCGCACGTCCGGACCTTCGAAGAGCTGCACGCTCAAGGTCAACAACAACAATGCCAAGCTTGCGGGCGCCGGCGGCGGTACGCTCGTCTTTGACAACATAACGGTCGACGGGAAGATCACGGACCTCGCCAATCTCAAGCAGCTTGCAATTGTCGGCAGCGCGCAAGTGTATCCAGCCAACAGTGAGACGACTGAAATTCTACTAGTGAACGGAGGATGCCTTGTTTCTGATAAGGACAACAATACATTTGGAAAGTTGATTCTCCAGGGCGGGCCAGGCAGAATCTACAGCCAACACGGATCTCGTTCATTTTCGTTTTCAGCACTAGAGACGCGGGCAGGATCTGGTGTTTCAGCGGTTCTTGTCGATGATGGAAAGGTCACCATCCGCGATAGGTCTACAGTTGAACTGGTCGGCGGCAATGATACATTTGAAAGCCAAGGCTCCAAGATTCCCGTCTGCACTCAGTTCATGCTTCCTTCCCATAGTTCCATCCCCGGCGTTCGCTACTGTCATTCTCTTTGTACTGTCGACGCGGAAGGCGTGGTCCGTCAGATACCTTCAATCTCCATGCTCGATTCATTCGTGGGCGCAACAGCGCTTGACAACGTGTGCTTAACAAATTATGCCGATCTTGCTTCAGACGTGACGGTTAATGCAGTACTCTTCTCAGGGACAAGCTATAACCTTGGTGGACACACGGTGACCGTTAAGAGCGGTCAGTTTCGTGAAGGCGAAAGCCTGTACAACTGTGTTGTTTCAAATGGCACAATATGTCTTTGCAAACCTAATGTCTGGGCGGAGACAACGAACAATTCCGTTGATCGCTTTCTTGTGGATTTTGCAACTGATGGGGTTGACGATCCACTCATGCCGATGTTGTCTCATGAGGCACAGAACAGCGAGGGATGGACGTTCAAATCCAAATATGCTGGCTTTACCGGCGTGTTTTCGGCCCCGAGAGGATTTAAGTATTTCATCTCAAATGGTTCTGCGCCTAAAGCCGTGTTGGAATTGCGCGGCGGGGACCTGACGTCTAGAAGTACATCAACAAAGGCAAACTTCGGTGGCATGGCCGGCGATGCTACGATTAACTTCCGCAACAATGGGCAGAACAGGTACGATTGTAATGTCTGGCTTGGGACGATGTCCGAAGATGACGTGACGCTCGTCACGAACGGGACTGTGACGGCATCGGTGGTTGTCGGCAACAAGGGAGTCTTTGCTCCTGGTCTAGTCGGCTATGACGGAGGGCGCAGAGGCTCCATACGTATGCCATATGACGAGCAGGCCTCAAATGTCCAAATGCTTCGCGCGTTCCTAATGCAGGAGGGCGGCACGTTCATGGTGTCCCTCAATTCGGATGGAACATGCGGCTCCCTTGATGCGTCTGGGACTGTAGTTGAAGACAAATACCTCTCCGTCTCGCTCGCGGGCACGCTTTCCGTCACGGCGGCGGGCAAGATCGCGTTTGGCGCTCCGTATCCGATCATCAAGTATCACGAGGGGATGCGCACCGGAAAGTTCGCGAGCGTCACGAAGGGCTTTCGAGTGCAATATGACGTCCGGCAAGACGACGGCTCCTACGCCGTTGTCGTCTCGCGGAAGAACGTCGGGACGGTGATCAAGCTCCGTTAAGGTCAACCGCTTCGCGGACTAAACGCCATGAAAAGCTCCCGTCTCCTTTTTGCCTCTATCGCGCCGTTCGTCTTCGCAATGCCGGCAGCGCCTGCGGCCACGGACGTCACAAGTTCTCTAGAATACCTTTTCACGCCTCTTGGCGAGCGCTATACAGGGACAGGCGACTCTGCGCTTCACGCGCGCGGCGTCCACTGCCTGCGGTATCTTGATGGACGCATCTTCGTCGGCGGCGGCGAATGGAACGACAACACGGGTCCGGTGCCGGTCTACTCGATCACTCCTGGTGCAACTCCGTCGCTTGCCCACGAGTACACGCCGGGCAGCGAGGCGATCGAGGACTTCAAGAAGTTTTCTGACGGACGTGTCTGGACGCGGGCGACGGATGCGAGAGAACATGACGCCAACTACGGATTTTTCTTCGCACGTGACACGGACGCCAACTGGACGAAGACCGCGAACGTTGACTGGAATCCGTTCCACACCTTGATTGGCGGCAGCGGCGCCTGGGGCATCTACACGCACGTCTGGGACTTCTGCGAGTACAAGAACAACCTCTACTTCGCCGGCTACGGCATCGGCGGCAGCTCCCGATGGCTGACGGACGATCCGAACTTCTCCCAGAAGATGTACTCCGTCACCGTCAACCAGACGAACCTCTACTACACGTATCGGTCCATCGTCGACTATTCGTTTACGACCAACAAGAGCGGCGAAGTCTCGACGAACGTCAACTTCGAGACGAAGCAGACGCTCAACTGTTTCATGGCGCTCATCCCGTTCGAGAACGGGTGTATCGCCGCGATGCACCAGTGCTACAACACAGTCGCGCCCGAGCTCAACACGCCGACGATCTGGCGCCTCAACGAGTCGACCGGAAAGTTCGCCGAGGAGGAGACGACCTGGGACACGCTCTTCGGCGGATGGCGGTTCCCCGACTACGAGCTCAAGACGTCCAACAATTGGTGCACGCTCGTCCATCCTTTCCGCGTCACGCCGTACAAGGGCCGCTGCTTTTACACCGTGGTTCAAAGCACGGCGATGAGCCTGCCGCTCGGGGCATTCTCGGCGACGATGGACACGAGCGGCAAGATCGCCTCGCAACGACTCGTCTTTGAAAACGGCTACGCGCACCCGATCGACTTTGCCGTAGTTGGCGGTAATCTTTATGTGATGACTGTGAAGCGCAATACGACCTCGTCGATTGAGCATGGCATCTGGAAGACGCACGACGGTGTCTCGTTCGAGAAGCTTGCCGTCTTCACGACCGACCAGTATTTCGAGTCGTTCACCTACGCGAAAGGGCACTTCTACCTCGGCTACGGCTGTGCGCCGGTCGGCTACGGAAGCTTTGCAAGTTCGGTTGCCACGCCCGCGACTGACAAAGCCGGACAGATTTGGCGCTTCTCGCTGCCGCAGGCGGACGACGACGGCTCGAACGATGGGCTTACTCCATATGTGCCAACCTACGACGCCTCGGCGTGGTATATGGGCGAGCTCGGCGTCACGAACCTCCTCAACGCTGGCATCACCGGGAAGGGCATCAAGGTCGGCATGGTCGACACGGGGATTCGCCCGATTGTAAACGGCTCGGTCACGAACATGGCGATTGACGTCTTAGGTGGCGATACGTCGCAGACTGCGTCACACGGACTCGGCGTCGCCTCGATCATCAAGTCCGACAAGTTTGGCATCGCGCCAGAGTGCACGCTCTATGCTTACAATGGAAGGGACTTTGTCGACGACATCAACGGCATCTGGTGGTGCTTCACGAACGGCTGCCGCGTCGTCAACTTCAGCGGCGGATACACACCGTTCGACTACACGGAGCAGCAACTCGCGTGGGCGACTGAGCAGATCCGCACGATGCTCGCGCAGGGTCTTATTCTTGTGGCGGCCGGCGGCAATGCGCCGAATGAGACGCTTTCGTTCCCGCAGGACATCGAGGGAGTGATCAACATCGCAGGGATCAAGCGAGACCGCACGTCTGCTGGGCTCAACGACAACTGGGCGAAGGACTTTGCGGCGTTTGGCAACAACGTTCCGCTCTACACGAGCGCCACGGGCGCGACGGGCACGAATGGCGGCTCGTCCTTTGCCGCGCCTATGGCGACGGCGATCTGTGCGCTCTATCTGCAGCAGAAGCCAGGCCTTACGCGCGACGAGCTTTACGAGATTCTCAAGGCGAACTGTGTAAAGCTTTCCGACGGGCCCTCGAAGGTCTGGGGCAACGGACTCCTCCAGGCGGGCGCGATTCCCGCAAACTACAAAACGCAGGCCCAGATCGATGCGGAGAAGGCGAGCTATGTTAAGACGACTTCCGCAACACTCTCGAATAAGGGGCTTGAGTGGAATTCGCAGTATAGCCGCTACGAAATCAAGATGTATCCTGGCGAGACGCGCAAGCTCAAGTACACGCTCGTTCCCGCGAACGCTTCCGACACCAACCTCTACTGGTATTGCGGAAACACGGTTGATTTCCGGCCCATCGAACTCGACCAGGAGCTGATCGTGCCGTCGACGACCGCGAAGGGGAAGTTCCTCGTCTACGAGGCGCGCAACCGCGAGCGCGAAACCATCTGCCGCTTGCGCGTTGATGTTGTCGCGAAGGGCAGCGAGAGTGAAGCGGATACTGAAGATGATCCAGAAGGTGGCGGCAACGAAGGTGGTGGTGGCGAAGGCGGAGAGGGTTTTACTCCGACCAACAGCTGGTTCACAGTGGACTGTGTTGGCGGAGTTTTCGCCCCTGACACGAATTATTTTCCTGGTGTGGTGGGGTTCTGTGAGTCGAACGCGTATGTTGAGATTCAGATGACGTTCCATGTGACTGAATCGGAGCCGACGCCTGATGCGAGCGACAAGTCTATGATCTATCTTGCCGCCAATGAAGATGGAACTGGACGCAGCTTCAGGCTCCTGGACAAGAGCGGATGGAAGGATGTGTCGAGCGTGGGTCTTGAGCCGACGGACGGCCTTTCGCGCAGGGTGCGAATCGATCTCGAGGAGGGTAGTGCCGAGTCGCGCCGTGTTCGCTACTCCATTGACGGCAAGGTGCTTTCTGCGAATGGCGTCGAGTGGTTTGAGATGACGTCGGGTGGCGACATACGTGAAATAGTCTTCTTTGGCGATTCGGAGATTGCGGCGTTTTTTGGCGAGTTCTGCGAGAGCTTCGGAACTGTTGCGCCGACGCTGGAAGAATTACTGGGCGGCAAGCTTCCGCGCATCGCGGGTTACACGTCGGGAGGGAAGACCGTGCCAGCGCTCGTTCTCGAAAACGGTGTCCTCTCGGCGTCTGTTGCCGAGACGGTGAGCGGCGTTTACTACACTGCGTTCACGAGCGCCACGCTCGACCGCAAGACGTTTACCGCCAAGCAGTCGGTTCAAAGCCTCTCGGGCGAACCGATACTCTTTGAGCTTGAGGTGGGCGACGAGCCTTCGCAGTTCCTGATCGTCGTCGCCTCGTCCGCGCCAATCGTGGTGGGTGCGCCGTTGGAATGAGCATAAAACGCGGCGTAAGTGCCGCGCCATTTGTCTGCAAAATGGCAATAACTTGTGGACGAAATCAAAAGCAAAAATGCTGGAATTTGATACAATTTGTGGTGAAGGGAAAAACTACACCGGGAATGCCAACATGAAAACACTCATGAATACAGCCATGAAGACTATCATGAAATCCTCGCTTTGTGCCCTCGCGGCGTTCGTTCTCTCGTCCTCATCCGCCTTTGCGACGGTGCTCGATACGACGCTCTTCGCGAAGAAGAGCGTGCTGACGATCTCGGGCTATTCCGGATCGACGACGCTCGCGAACTTCCCCGTGCTCGTGCGGCTCTCAGCCGGCAGCCCGAGCGGGTTCGCCTACGCGGACGTGACGAACGGCGACATCCGCTTCGCCGACGCGAACGGCAACTCCCTTCCTTTCGAGATCGAGAAGTGGGATTCCTCGGGCGAGTCGCACGTCTGGGTGAGCGTTCCGTCGCTCTCCGGGCAGGCCACGACAATCACGATGTACTACGGCGCGATCACCGGAAAGCTCCCGCCTGTCGATTCGACCGGCGTCTGGAGCCTCGCCGGCTACCAGAACGTCCACCACTTCTCCGACGCGAGCGGATACATGGACATTGAATCCTCTGCGAATAACCTTACCGTGACACCGAAGGGAGCCAACACCGTCGATGCTGATGGCGTCCTCGGCAGCTCCCTGGCGAACACAGGTAACAACTTGTTTGGCCTCAGTGTCGCAACGAGCAGCTGCTGGATGTGGGAAGCGGGCGGAACGGTCACCTTCTCCGCCTGGGGCAAGCGCACGTCCGACACCTCCAACCGTTATCTTTTCGGAACAACAGGAGCTTTCGGCTATGCGAACGCATCGACCTTCACGGTGAATGTGAACGGGACGACAGCCTCGGGCACGATTCCCTCGGTCGGGGACTGGACCCTCTACACGCTCGTCATTGATGGCGGCACGCTTTCGCTTTACATCGACGGCACTCTCGCCGAGTCCAAGTCCGGCTCGCTGCCGGCCGCGTCCGCGGCCCTCTACTGGGGCTCCGACGGCTCGAACCGCTGGAAGGGCTCCATCGACGAGGCGCGTCTTAGGAATGTCGCCGACACGCCCGACTGGATCCAGGCGTGCTGCGACACGATGACCAATGCCAACTTCGTTGCCGCCGCGCCGGTCGAGGCGAATGCCACCACAGCCCCGACCTTCGCCAACGGAACGACGGGTACGCCGCTCGACGCGACCCAGTTCGCCTCGCGAATCCCGCTCACGATCTCCGGCTACGACGGCTCCGACGCAATCGAGAACCTGCCGGTGCTGATCCGCCTCGGCTCCATCTCGGCCCAGGGCTTCGACATTTCAACACTTGCCTCCGACGGCAGCAACTTCCGTTTCGCCGACGCTTTAGGTAACAACCTCCCGTTCGAGATCGACACCTGGGACGCGACGAGCGGCAAGAATGCGTGGGTGACCGTGCCGTATGTCGAAGGAACGGGCACGACGATCTACCTCTATTTCGACACCTCCGCGACGCTCGCAGCCAACGACTCGGCAGCAGTTTGGACGAATGCCTGCTACAAGAACGTGATGCACTACCAGGGCACCATGGACGCGGCCGGCTGCCATGACTCCACGGGCATCAACACCGAGATTACCACGGCCTCCACGACCCTTGGAACAGACAAGGGAAAAGTTGGCGACGGGGCCGATTCCTCCAACGGCAGCAGCACGGGCTTTCGCTTCACCCTTGGCGACGCGGCGTGGGGCAAGGGCGATCCAATCACGTTCTCGACCTGGGCCTACACCACGGATGGCTCGCGTCCGCGTCCTGTTTTTGGCGACTATAACGGCACGGGTCTCTATTGCATCCATGTAAACGCCGAAAAGCAGCTTTTTGTTTGCAACAGACCACCGTCGGCTAACACCGTTGCGGCTGGCGTGGGAGGAACCAAGTCTCTCGCGTTGACGAACGATTCCAACGCCAAGTGGTGCTACTTTACGTTCGTGTGCGACGGCGCCGTCACCAAGGTCTATGCCAACGGCGCCTACGAGGGCATGGTCGCGACGCCGCTGCCGGTGATGAGCGCCTTTGCCTGGGGCTACGCCAACGACGGCCGGTACAAGGGCTATTGCGACGAATCCCG
>CACYNF010000040.1 GCA_902775595.1 uncultured bacterium
GTCATCGTTGTGAATACCTGCGCCGTCACGGCGGAGGGCGCGCGCAAGTCGCGCCAGGCCATCCGGCGGCTGCATGAGGAGCAGCCGGGAGCGCTCGTCGCGGTCTGCGGCTGCTGGTCGCAGCTCAGCCCCGAGGACGCCGCCGCGATCGGCGCGGACGTGGTGCACGGCAGCGGCAGCAAGCGCGCGTTCGTGGATGATATCTGCCGCGCGCTGGAAGGACGCGAGACGATCACCTGCGTGGACAATCCGTTCCGCCGCATGGCTCTACCTCTTGCATGACCACGCTCCGCTTCTTGGCACATCGTTTGCACGAGTGGGCCGCTTTGCCGCCGAGAACGAGAAGACTCCGTTGCTGAAGTCTGGACAGACCTTCAAGGTGAACGTGCAGATTGTCAATCCGTCTGCGGAATCTGTTTTTGCGGGGGGGCGTGTAAAGGTGAATGCACTGAAGGACTGGAATGTCTCGCAGGATCAGGATGTCCATGAAATCGCGCCGGGGAACGTCGCGACATTCTCGTTCGACGTCACTGTTCCGCCCGAAGGACATCCCGAACTCTATCCGAACCGCATCTATCCGCTGACTGCCGATCTTTTCGATGTGGATGGAAAGCGCGTATCTGTCACGCACACCGTCGTTGCCGTGGATATCCAGAAGAAGGGACACGAAGTGCTACTCACGGACAACTGGGTCTCCGCCAACATGCCGTGGGCGGAGTGGACTTGCGCTACATACCGCCACGTCTCCGTGCCGGACGCCGCGAACGGGCAGGAAATCGTTGACGCCTTGTGGACGAAGCTTGGCGACGGCACGGAGGTCTATGCACTTCAGAGCGGCGACCGTTCCGGTCGACGGCGGGCCGCAACATGGAAGAAGATGGCTGAGGGCGTCGTCGAGTTCGACCTTAAAAAACCGCGCCACCTGACACGCATATTCTTCTGGGAATCAAGGACAAATGATCGCACCGAGGCGCCAATCGCCGTGAAGCTGTCGTATTCTGCGGACGGGGAAACGTTCTCCGAACCAGAGGAATGTGCCATCGAGTGGGGAGCAGAGGTGAAGGACTTGTCGCGTCAAGCTGAAATCAGGTTCCCCGCAAAATCAGCCCGCTATGTCCGCCTTGCGTTCACGGCCAATCCTGTCAATAAGCGTAAGGTGATGTCTTTGGATGAGGTGTGGATTATGGGTCTTGGTGAATGAGGAATCGACGTATAATATACGCAAAACAACCCAAGAAAGGTAGATTCCATGGCAACAGGAAAAGTACTCAATGGAAAGCCGCATGCGGGAAAACTGCACGTATGGTTCGATGAGGGGTAGCCGCCGAAAAACGGCGAAGTCCGTTTTGAGGGTAGTCGAAGACCGAGCGGGCGTACCCGATAACAAGGGGCGTCCCGCTCTACATTCGCCTTCGCCACTGGCAGGACAAAGCTCCCGTCCTGGTGAAAGACGCGGCGGACGATGGAACGCGCCATCTTCCCGCCATACCCGATCCAGAGAGTGCCCCATCCGGTCTCGGGATCGGGACGGCACCGGTGCCATTCCCCAGGGGCAAGAAGAAGCAGCATCCCCAGGGAGAGCGCGACTGGTTTGCGCGGCGCGAATTCAACGACGCCTTCGCCAGAAAAGACAAAGCACAGCTGGTATTCCGAAAGGCGTCGCCCCGTCTCCCATGTGTAGTAATAGCCGCTCGGATGTTGCCGCATTGGATAGTCGGTGTGCGGCGAAATCCTCTGCCAGCCTACATCGCAGACGAGAAGTCCCCAGCTCATGGAGGACTTGTTCTGCGCGAAATATCTAAACTGGGTGCTCATTGGAGTGAAGTATACCACAATCGCCAAAATATGCAAGTCGCCAATATTTCATATTGAAAAGTCGCCGCATAATGGATTATAATACCCGAACATAAACTACAAGTTACCAAAGGAAGGAGTTGCCAGAATGTACACGCTGCCAGTCAAGCACATCATGGGCGCAATCGCGCTGTTCGCGGCCTTTGCGGCATGGGGGCGGGATATTTCGATCGAATCGGTCAACCGCAGCGCCGGTGGAGACATCGAGTCGGTGACACTGGGCTTCACCGCCGCCGACGAGCCGTCGTTCCTGTATCTCACGTCCGATACGGAGGACAAGGGGACGGACTGGCACAACTGGAGCGGCGTGGAAAAGGTCGCCGTCATCCCCGGCGGCACGACGCGCCACACGCACGAGTTCTTGTCCAAGTGGAGCGGCACCGCCAGGTTTTTCCTCCTGAGCGGCGAATCCTTGCCCATCGACAGATGGCTTGACTACGTCGAAGTTGACGGACGCCAGACCGTCGAGACGCCGTTCGAGGCGACAAGTCTTGCCAGGATAGAGATGGACTACGAACCGACCGCGCTCGACACGGCCTGCGTCTTTTCATGCCGCGGTGTAAAGACCGGCGATGGAGAGTCATACACGCTGTTCTACATTTCGGGCGGTGGCTGGCGCTTCGACTACGGCAATACCAGCTCCTCCGCCAATACGCCTCTGTCCGAGCTCGGGATAGACTGCCATATAGTGACGTCAAACGGACAGGCGACGGTGAACGGAGCCGTTGTGGCGAACCACACGGGAGGTGGCTTTCGCAACGGAGATCGCCTGACGCTCTTCGGGCTTCGCTACGGCACCCCCAAGTACGAAGCCAAGGGCCGTTTTCGCGGTCTCAAGGCATGGTCGCAGCACTGGGTGGACGAGACGCTGGCGCTGGATCTCGTTCCGGCTTCCTCGAACGGCGTCGCTGGCCTCTACAACCGAATAGACGGCACGTTCCTCACCGACCGCGAAGGCGTCGGACTTACGGCGTCCGCCGGCGGCACCGATGTCAATGTCGTTCTCGTTCAGGACCAGACCGGGGCGGTGACCGGCAACTTCGGCGCCGAGCGGAATGTGTGCGTGACATCGACTACGCGCGACGAGAACAACCTCCTCACTGAAGTCAGCCTCTCCATTACCGCCGGCATCGCAACCCGCTGGCTCTACGTGGCCCATGGGAACTGCGCAGGCGACGCCGGCAATCCGGCCAGCTGGAGCGATTGCGACGAAGTCGCCGAGATCCCAGAGGCGACATCGACGACAAATCTGGTCTTCAATGTTCCGGCGGAGTGGAGCGGGAATGTCAGGTTTTTCCTCCTTGAGCACGACGTGATTCCCTGCGATGTGAGATACGAGTACGTGACGGTCGGCGCGTCGAAATACGTCGAGACCCAATTCATTCCGACCAGGGACGCGAAAACCGAGATGAAGCTGGCGTTCACCGACGTGTCCGCGAGCCAGACTCCGTTCTGCGCGCGCGGAAGCGGAACGGGCTCGACGTTGGCCAATACCTATACCATGTTCTACATCGCGAACAAGGGCTGGCGGTTCGACTTCGGATTCGCGTCAAACTCGTCCGCGGTCAAGGCGGAGGCGGACCGTGCCTACCTCATCGAGACCGATTCCTTAGGAATGTCCGTCGATGGCGTACGAATCATTTCGGCATCCACGGCGCAGTTCACTGCCGCCGGGCGCCTGGCGCTTTTCGCTTCGCACAGCGGCAACACTTCCTATGGCAACTACTTCACGGGGCGGTTCTACTCGTTCCGCGCCTGGGACGCGCAGTCCAACCTCGCGCTCGACCTGCTGCCGTGCAGCGTGAACGGCGAAGTCTGCTTCTACGACAGAGTCGGCAAGACCTACCTGCATCCCAGCGCGGCGATTTCGCCGGATGGCGCGGCGGTTGCCGACAACGGCTACGCGGTCACGGCCAGCACCAGGGTTCTGCCGCTGACGGCTGGCGGGTTTGTGGTGATTGTGAAGTAGAGTCCAATGAAGATTAATACGGGTGCATTCCATATGCGCACAATCAAATATGCTTTGGGCGTTCTTGCGCTGCTTGCCGGCGGTGCGTCGACGGCGTTTGCGTACGTCCCCGAGCCGCAACCGGTGAAAAGCGACGTCGAGATCACCGCAATCTACTATCCCGGCACGGAGCAGATGTCCGAATGGGACGTGATCGCAGCGGAATAAAGGGCTGAATGCGCAGGAAATACCCGTCGTTTCTGCTGGAGGGCAGAATGATCCGCCCGTTTGTGAAATGCGAATCGCGCTCTGCTGATGTCGGTTACGATATGTGGGGGAGCGTTGGGCACATAAGCGACGAGGAGGTGCTTACGTCGTTCTGGGAGAACGCGAAGGGCGAGCGCATAGGCTTCGCGTCCAACTGGCGCCAGAATCCGTCCGACCTAAAGATCACACATGCCGACGGGCGCGTCGAGACACGTACACTTGCGCCTCTCAAGGTCATCGAGTTGAAATCGGAGTAAAGCGCAGTTTAAAAACAAAAGAAAGGTTAAAATAATGAACAACAGGATGGTAAAATGTGTTGTGGTTTTGGTCTCTGTTTGGACGTTGGCGGCATTTGCGCTGACATCCATTTACGAGTGTGCCGAAGCTGACCGCGACCTTACGCCACGAACCCGCCTTGTCTTCACGAACATCACGACAAAGCTGCCTTCCAACGCAGACAGACTTGTCGTTGATGTATGGTGTGCGGACGAAAGATAGGAAAGCTTCAGCGTTGCACTTCGTGGCGGCAAAGGGGCCGGAGGGAGACTTGGCGGCGAGGCGATTCTGGACTGGTGTCCGATGAGGGGTAGCCGCCGAAAAACGGCGAAGTCCGTTTTGAGGGTAGTCGAAGACCGAGCGGGCGTACCCGACAACAGGGGGCGTCCCGCTCTACTCTACACCCTTTTGACCCCCTTCCTTCCGATCGGCGTCGTTGCAGGGCCGTTCATCGGGGCGCTTGCGGGCGAAATGGTCTCGGGCAAGCCGTTCGGACTGTCGCTCAAGGGGGCTTTCGGCGCACTCCTCGGCTATGTGTGCGGCGTGGTGCTGAAGGTCGCCTGCTGCGGATTCATCGCCTACCGGTTCTGGACTGCGGTCCACGGAGCATGGCGGAATGGGCATCCTTGCCTACGCGGTCGCATTCCGCCGCGCCAGGCGGTGAAGTGAATGGCAGCCGTCACTGCTGCCCTTCACTTGAAATCCCCCGCGTCTGACGTAGGCTGCGAGCTGCGAAACTCGGTAGGGGACATCTGTGTGGCCGATCTGAAGAATCTAGTGAAATAGGCTGCCGACGCGAAGCCTGTTTTCTCCGCTATTGTTTGAATTGGCATATCCGAATTTGCCAAAAGATTTGCGGCGATGCGCAGTCGTTCCGAAAGCTGGAACTGGAGCGGAGACATCCCCATCTTCGCAGTGAAGTTGTGGCGGAATGCGTCATACGAGACACCGAGCGACGCCGCGAGGGCCCTGAAATCTATCACGTCGGCGCATCGCCGTGCGATTTCGCATTTCGCATTGCGAATCGCGGTGATTCTCGCAGAAGCGACATCCTCGTCGAACTCGCCGTCAGCAAGACGGCCAAGCAAAGACACTAGGTCGCCGATAATGGAAAATGGTCTGCTTTCGCCGTTTTTCATTGCACGGGCTATCAGGCGCATTGCCGCGTATTTGAAATACTTTGCCTTCGCCACCGGCTTTATCACGCATTCACCGGTATGAAAGATGCTGCGAACAATTGTCTGCGCCATTATTCCGCTGAAGCCGATCCAGAGCGTTCCCCAGCCAGTTTTTTCGTCCGGGCGGCAGCGATGCCATTTCCCCTCTGGAAGAAGCAGAAGCGTGCCGCCAGTGAGTTCGTGAGGACAGCCGCGCTCGAATTCTACGACGCCGCCCCCGGAAAAGATTAAGCAGAGCTGGTATTCCGAGAGCCTGCGGCCGGTATTCCACGTGTAGTAGTATCCGTCGGGATGCTGGCGGAGCGGATATCCGCTTTCCAACGATGTCTGCTGCCAGCCGACGCTCCTTAGGGACAGCCCCCATTGTTCAGTTGAATTGTCTGCGGGGAAATATCGAAATCTCGTACTCATGTGCATAGTGTACCACATGCCGCCAAAATGTGCAAGTCACCAATAATTCATATTGAGAAATTTCGGAAATTAGTGATATAATGTGAAGCAGATTGATTCCAGAAAGGTCAACCCTTGAATATAAAGTCGGGATATAGGTGGCTTATGCTGGCGTTTTTGAGCGTCACGTACCTGCTTGAGCAGGGGACGCGGCAGATTTACAACGCCACGCTCCCGCAGATACGCATAGACTTCCTCCAGTATGGCGTCACCGATGCGCAGCTTGGGATGGTCGGGACGGTCTTCGGCGCGGTCTTCGGCGTTTCCATTCTGTTTGCGGGATTCGCGGCGGATTTTCTGGGACGCAAGCGCGTTGTCGTTGTCGGCACTCTGGTGTTTTCCCTTGGCATTTTGCTTTCTGGTTTTGCGGCGGGGCTTTGGGCTCTTGTCGCGTTCTATGGTGTCATGAACGCACTTGGACAGTGCTGCGTGGCGCCGCCGTGCTTCTCGCTTATCTGCCAGCGGTTCGAAAAGGAGAGATGCATGGCGATGGGAGTGTTCAGCTGCTGCAACTATATAGGTGTCATCGTGTGCAGTGCCCTGTCCGGGGTCATCGGCGGACTCGGCTCCGGCGTGTGGCGCTGGGCGTTTTGGTCGTTCGGCGCGTTTGGCGTGCTATGGGCGATCGGTTTGCAAAAGTTTCTGAAGGGTGATTCAGACACTCACGCAGCGACTTCGGAGGGGGCCCACTCGGAATTTCGCGACGCATTTGCCGCGTTCGCGGGGAAGCCTACGGCGATTCTTCTGGTGCTGGCGTTCGGAATGTTCATCTATGTGAATCTGGGCATCTACCTCTGGGCGCCGTCATTTCTGATGCGGACGTTTGACGGGCTGTCCCTGGCGGGCGCGGCGTTCCATGCCGTGTTCTGGTCGGGCATCGGCTCTATCGCCGGTCTGCTGCTGACTGCGCGCGTTACGGATAGTCTATCCGCGCATCGCGCCACCGCCCGGTTTGAGGTGACGATCGTCGGCATGGTGTTTTGCGCGCTGACCGTCCTTTTGATCGCAGCCGCCGCGACGCTGCCGATGTGCTGCCTTGGGCTGCTTGCCTTCGGCTTTGCCAGGGGTGTTCTTGAATGCACTGTCTATCCCGCGATGTTCGACGTCGTCGTGCCGCGGTTCCGCTCCGCATGCACGGGCATGGCCGGATGCTGGGCGTTTCTGTTCGGATCGATGGCGCCGGCAGTCCTCGGATGGATGAGCCAGCGTTTCACTCTGCGGACGGGCTTCGTCTCGCTGACGGCGTTCGTGTCGATCGGTGCGGTCCTGCTCGTACTTGCGCGCATCGCGTTCCTGCGCAGGGACATGGAAATGGTTGAAAAGTTGAAAGGTTGAAAAGGTGAAAAGCATTTTGTTTACAGAAAAGAACAAGGCGGAGCTTGTCGAAGAGGCAAAGCCCGAGCCGAAGGCCGGCGAGGTTGTCGTAAGGCTTGTGCGCAGCTGCATATCGAGCGGCACCGAGCGCGCGAACCTGACCGGCGTCCCGGACGGTGCAACGGGCATATTCGGCGACGAAAACGACATGCGCGTCACTTGGCCTCGACGCGGCGGGTATTCGTCGTCAGGTGTCGTGGAGTCGACGGGCGAAGGCGTCACGTCCGTAAAGCCCGGCGACCGCGTGGCGATGAGCTGGTCCTGGCACAAACAGTACATGAGCCTTCCCGAGAATCAGGTCTACCGCATTCCCGGGAACGTCTCTTTCCAGGATGCCGCGTTCGCGCACATCTCGACGTTTCCCTCGGCCGCGATCCGGAAATGCCGGCTTGAGTTCGGCGAAAGCGCAATCGTGATGGGGCTGGGCGTTCTCGGGCAGCTCGCCGTGAAATTGCTCAGGGCCGCCGGAGCCGCGCCCGTCATCGCCGCGGATCCAGTCATGGGGAAGCGAGAGGAGGCGCTTGCGCTGGGCGCGGACTTCGCGTTCGATCCGCTTGCACCGGATTTCGCCGCGCAGGTCAAGGCGGTGACGGAATCGGACCGCAGGACGCACATGGGCCGCAAGCCGGACGTCGGCGCAAAGGTAGCGATCGAGGTGACTGGAAACGGCGCCGCGCTCAACTCCGTTCTTGACGCGGTGGCGCCGTTCGCGCGCGTGGCGCTTCTCGGCTGCACTCGCGACTCAAACTTCACGATCAACTACTACCGCAAGGTCCACGCGCAGGGCGTTTCCCTCATCGGCGCGCACACAATGGCGCGTCCGGACGCGGAGTCGTCGAACGGCTGGTGGACGACCCGCGACGACGCACAGTCGTTTCTCAAGCTGCTGTCGCTGGGACGTGTTTCGCTTGACGGGTTTGTAGCGGAAGTTCATTCCCCGGAGGAATGCGGAGAAGTGTATGCGCGGCTCGCCGTGGGCGGGGCGTTTCCCGTCGTGCAGTTCGACTGGACGAGGATAGAAGAATGAAGCGGCCGATCAGGACATTGTTCTACGGACTCACACACGAACATGCCGAAGGCAAGTTCGCGTCGCTGCGGCGCATGCCCGATGAGTTCGAGATCGTCGGCGTCGTCGATGACCGTCCGCGCGTGTCCAAGTATTACGTCGACGTGCAGCTTGAACCGAAAGGCTGCCCTGTTGTGTCCGAAGAAGAGGCATTTGCCATTCCCGGCATCGAAGCCGTATTCGTCGAAACGACAAACTCCGACTTGATGCGCGTTGCGTCCGAATGCGCCGCGCGCGGCATTCCGATGCACTGCGACAAGCCGTGCGGCTGCGCGATGGAGCCCTATCGCTCCATTGTCGAGACATGCCGCGAAAAGGGCATCCCGATGCAGATCGGCTACATGTACCGCGCCAACCCGGCGGTGCGGTTCGCATGGCGTGCGGTACGCGAAGGCTGGCTCGGAGACGTCGTGTTCATCGAGGCCGACATGAACCACGACTACGGGAAGGCCGGGTATGCGGACTACATATCGTCCTTCACCGGAGGCATCCTGTATAATCTCGGCTGTCATCTCGTCGATCTCGTCGCGCCTTTGCTGGACGGACTGCCTGTCCGCGTGACGGCGGACATCGGCGATGCGCCGGGAGATCCCGCGGGATCCCGCACGCGCGGCGCCGCGTTTCTGCAGTGGCCGACGGCCGATGTTCTCATACGCACGAGTTCGCGTGCGCCGGGCGGACTTCCTTGCCGCAGACTGCGCATCGACGGCACGAACGGCACGATAGACCTCTGCCCGATAGAGCGCTTCGACGGAGAGAATCTCAAGCTAAGGATGACGCTGGCGAAACCTGTGAACGGCTATGCGTCAGGATGCCATGTCATAGACTTTGGCGCGCAGACAGACCGCTATGCCGGTCAACTGATGGAATTCGCGCAGATCATCCGCGGCGAGATCCCGAACGACCCGGCATCGTATGATCGCGACATCCGTGTCCACCAGATTCACTTGATGATGAGTTCGGATAGAAAGGTTTAAGGTTGAAAGTTGAAAGGTTGATAAAATGAAAGCGATGTGCATAGACAATTCGAAGAACTTCGTCTGGCAGGACGTGCCGGAGCCGGAATGCCACGGAGAGTTCGACGTGAAGATCGCTGTGAAGGCGTGCGCCGTCAACCGCGCCGACCTCATGCAGCGCGCGGGCATCTATTCGCCGCCGGAGGGCTGGCCGCTTTGGCCTGGGCTTGAATGCGCGGGTGAAGTCCTTGAGTGCCCTGCAAACGGACGCTTCAGGCCCGGCGACCGCGTATGTGCGCTTCTTGGCGGCGGCGGGTACGCCGAGCGCGTCGTTGTGCCGGAGGGGATGGTGATGCCGATGCCGAAGGGCTTCGACTTCTGGGAGGCGGCGGGCATTCCCGAAGTCTATGCGACGGCATATCTAAATCTCAAGATCGTCGGCGAAATAAGGAAGGGCGAGACGTTTTTCATCAACGGCGGCGAGGGTGGACTCGGTGTCGCGACAATCCAGCTTGCGAAGCATGTGTTCGGATGCAAGGTCGTTGCGCAGGTCGCCTCGGACGAAAACGGCGTGTTCTGCAAAGGCGTCGGCGCGGATGTGGTGAGCAACCGCTTCAAGGACGATCTTGTGAAAACCTTGGCGGAAAACCCGCCGAACGTCGCGATAGACCCCGTGGGCGGAGCGCTGATGGGCAAGTGCATCGCGACGATGCCGTACCGCGGACGCTGGATATCGCTTGCGTCGATGGCCGGGCCCGAGACGACGCTCGACGTCAATCTCCTCTGGCGCAAGAATCTCCGCGTCATCGGCTCGACGCTCCGCAGCCGCACGAGCGCGGAGAAGGCGCAGATTCTCGAGGGGCTTGTCCGCGACGTATGGCCTGCATTCGAGGCGCGCAGATTCGCGCCGTTCGTCCACAAGGTGATGCCCATAGCCGAGGCGACGGAGGCCCACGCGATCCTCGAACGCGGGGAAAACAGGGGCAAGGTCGTGCTGACGGCATAGGAGGGAATGATGAAGTTTCGCAAGATTCTATTCCTGACGATTGCGCTCTGCGCGGCTGCTGCGAACGCTGCGGTTATGAGAGACATCCCGTATGCGCCGGAGAACGGTAAGTTCGGATTGGGAGATCTGTATCTGCCGGAGGGGATGTCGCCTGATACTCCAGTCGTGCTTGCAATACACGGTGGTGGATGGAGCGCGGGTGATCGCTACAGCTGGAGCGGTGTCGCCGACTTCTTCTGCCGCGAACTTGGATGTGTCGCTTTCAACATCGAATACCGCCTCGCGTCCGCGACGAACCGCTGGCCCGCCTGCGGCGACGACTGCGTGAAAGCGGCCAACTGGCTTTTTTCCGATGCCTTTCGCGAACGCGCCGGATTCATCCCAAAGAAGATATACATCTGCGGCGGTTCCGCCGGTGGACACCTCACGCTCTGGACGCTCGTGAATCTTCCGCCAGAGAGGGTGGCGGGCGCAGTCTCCATCTCGTCAATTGGCGACCCAGCCATCGACTCTGTGCCGCATAGGGGACGCTACACCAATCTTTTGGGCGTCAAGGACGTCGAAGGCCATTTCGCGGAGATGGACCCGATATTGAAAATAAAGACCGGCATGGCGCCTCTCCTCTGCACTCATGTGACTGAGGACAAGGTTGTGCCAATCGCATCGCACAAGGCGTTTGCCGATGCCTACCGCGCCGCAGGGAACAAGTGTGATTTCTTCAAGTATTCCGAGACGATTCGCCAAGGGCTCAAGTGGCATTGCACTTGGATTCCGGATTCCAATCCCCATCGCCTCATCCCCGAACTTGAGACGCAAATTAAGGCGTTCGTGGATCGGTGCGAAAAGTCTCTTCTCCCAAAGCGGGAAGTTCTATGGCACGACTTCGTAAATCCGCCGGACTCGGCGAAGCCGTGGGCCTACTATCTCTGGCAGAACGGACTTGCCGACCGTGAGACGATCACCGCCGACCTGGAGGCGATGAAGCGCCTCGGCTTCGGTGGAATCAACATGCTCGACACGCGGGGCTACTGGGATGACGAGGAGCATGTCGTCATACCGAAGGAGGAAATCGTCTGGGGCTCGCCGGAGTGGTACGACCTTGTCGAGTTCTGCATCCGCGAATGCGCACGCCTCGGCCTTGAATTCACCATGAACTGCGCCGCGTCCGGCGGTTCGATGATCAGCTACATCGACGGCAAGCCCCACGAGGCGGACGTTCTCGACCGCGCCGATGTCACGGCGCATCTCGACCGTGCGCTCGGTCCGATTCTCAAGCGCGTCCCCGATCTCGTCGGCACGACGTTCACCCACATCTATTCCGTCAGCTACGAAGGAAATGTCAAGACCGGCGGCAGCTGGAAGACGATCAAGGACACGTTTTACGCGACGATGCGCGAATGGGCGCACGCACACGGGCTCAAGATCTATTCCGAGTCTGGCGGACCGTGGGGGTGGGGCAGCGGCTCGACGCCGCTCGACTGCCACCAGCTCGATCTTCTGGCGCACAACGACTTTCCGCAGGGCGAGTTCTGGCCGCTCGGTGAACGAGGCAAGAGACCAGATGCGGGACATGCCAACGGGAATGGTAGATACTTCCAGCGTGGCGTGGTGCTTTCTGCCCGGCGCGAAGGGCGCCGCATCGTCTCCATGGAGGCGTTTACGCACATGCTGTGCCACTACTCCGTGGATCCCGCATTGCTGAAACCGACGGCCGACATTGCGTTCGCCGACGGCGCGAACCGCATGGTCTGGCACACCTTCACATCGTCGCCGAAGAAATTCGGCGTTCCGGGGAACGAGTATTTCGCCGGTTCTCACATCAACCGCAACGTCACCTGGCACAAGGACGCCGACGGTTTCGTGAAATACCTGGGGCGCTGTCAATCGCTTCTCCAACGGGGCGAATACGTCGACGACGGCGAGTTTGTGGATGTCAAGACCAACTACTACGGCTGGGGCAGGTTCAGGAAAGACCCCAAGGCGCAGTTCACGGCGACACACCGTCGCGAAGGGGACGCCGAATGGTTCTTCGTCGCCGGAGAGGGGAAGGGCGCGGTCGAACTGAACGCCACGTGCAAAGGGCGCACGGTCGAGATATGGGATGCGGTTGCGGCGACTCGAAAGCCGGTGGCTGGCGCGGCTCTGCCGGACGGCAAGACGCGCGTTTCGCTCGACCTGCCGCTCGGCGGCAGCTGCTTCGTGGTGTTCGCGCCAGAAGTTTCTAATACGGGATTATCTGGGGCAAATTCTCAGGATCCAATAAATCTTATAAATTCTGTTAAAAAAGACATACCCATCACAAACGCCTGGCATGTGTCGTTTGCGTACCACGATGGCATATCCGCCGCGCCGCCCGCGCCTGTCACGATGGAAAAGTTGCGCGACTGGACGGCATACGGCAAAGACGAAGAAGCGGACTCGACATCCCTCCGCTACTTCTCCGGCACCGCCGTATATCGGACGACATTTGAGATCCACCGGAATCAAGGCCATCAACCCTCGGCGCACTCCGCCAGACTTTCCCTCGGCCATCTGCCGAGCGGAGTCGCGCACGTATTTCTGAACGGCGAGGACTGCGGAGCAGTTTGGTGTGCGCCGTGGGAGGCCGATGTGTCCTCTGCCATGCGTGACGGAGAGAATGTCGTTGAAATCCACTACACCAACAACTGGCACAACAGGCTTGTCGGTGACTGTTTCCTGAAGCCCGAGGATCGTGTCACGCGATCGGTGCTTCATTATTGGAATGTGCCGCGCGGCAGAACAGACACGAAACGCAAATGGATGCTTTTGCCCACAATGTATTCAGGTCCGTCGATATCAGATGCACTCCAGCTGTCGGGTCTTTCCGGCCCGATTTCGATCATGTATTGAAGGTGGATGAACTGTTCGAGGGAATCAGGGGGAATTACAGGGATGGACCCTGTTGACGATGGGGTTTTTAGCCATGAAAGCGTCGATTCTGGTAAGATAGTGCGGCAAAATCTCTCGGCGCTGATGTCGGGGTTTGAGAAGTTGTTGCGAGGCAGGTCTTAGCAAAAGGAGAGAGAAAAGATGAAGATTAAGATGATTAGGTCGCTGGCTGCTGCGGCATGCGCCGTAGTTGTGGGAGGGGCTGCTGCTGCGGGAAACCCCGGCGACGATGCGGGGGTGGTTGTGGCGAAAGGCCCATGGGAGATGGAGCAGGCGACCGCTCCCGGCAAATGGATGCCGGCCGTGGTGCCGGGGACGGTTCTAAACACGCTCGTGAAGAATGGAGTGGTGCCGGATCCTTACTACGGGCTCAACAACAAGAGGGAGCTTGGCCTCATACCCGATGTCGCCGACGCAGGGCGCGACTTCTACACGGCGAGATTTCGCTGCGACGTCGATATCCCGGCGGGCTATGCGGGCAAGACCGTGTGGATGCGTCCTGAAGGCATAAACTACCGGTCGGAGATTTGGCTTAACGGACGGCTTGCCGCCGTCACGGCCGGCATGTTTGCGCGCAATCCCGTGAACGTGACGAAGTTCGTAAGGCCGGGCAAGCGCAACCACGTAGAAGTGAAGGTGTTTCCGGTTGACCATCCCGGACGCCCGGAGCAGAAGAAGTGGGGCGCGAAGGGCGAGTGGCACAATGGCGGCGACGGCGAGATCGGGCGGAATGTGACGATGCTAATGTCGGCCGGATGGGACTTCACGTTCTCCGACGGCATCCGCGACCGCAATACCGGCATCTGGCGCGACTTGACGTTCTTCCCGACGGGAACGATACGCCTTGATGCGCCGTTCGTGAAGACGAAGATAGGCAAGGACCTGTCCGAGGCGACGCTGGAGATCGAAGTCGAGGTGAGCAATGCGACAGACTCGGGCGACCGCGTCTCGGGGCGGCTTGAGGTTGCGGTAGAGGGCGACGGCTCCGACGTCGTGCTCTCGCGCGACATCACGCTTTTCCGCGGCGAACGCCGGGTGGAGCGGTTCGAGGCGAAGCTGAAGTCGCCCAAGCTCTGGTGGCCGCGCAACAAGGGCGCGCAGAACCTCTATGTCGCTAAGTTCCGCGTGGACGGCGGCTCGCATGAAGTTTCGTGCAAATTCGGTGTGAGAGAGGTCTCGTCGGACCAGTCCGGCCCTGGCGGCGCACGGCAGTTCTACGTGAACGGCCGCAAGGTGTTCATCCGCGGAACGAACTGGATCCTGGAGGCGATGCTCAAGGCGGATGACGCCCGCATGGAGAAGGAGGTGCGCCTCACGGCTGAATCGGGCGTGAACATGGTGCGCCTGTGGGGCGGCGGCATCGTGGAGAGCGACCGCTTCTATGACCTCTGCGACAAGTACGGCCTTCTCGTGTGGCAGGAGTTCTGGATGACCGGCGACACGCGCCATCCTGACGACCAGCACCTGTACCTTGCAAACCTTTCCGACCAGGTGAGGCGCATACGCATGCATCCGTGCCTCTGCCATTACGTAGCATCCAACGAATCTTCCGAGACCGCCGGTACGCGCGAGCTGATCGCGCGGCTTGACGGCACGCGCAGCTACATGATGCAGTCGGAGTGCGACGGCGTCCACGACGGCTCGCCGTACTATCCGGTGAATCCGATGGGCTACTACATGGACAAGGCCTCGTCGCGCGGCAGCCGCGTCTACGGCTTCTCGCCTGAGTACGGGACGTGCGCCCTGCCCGCAGCGGACCAGTGCAGGAAGTTCATGCCCGAAAGCCTGCTCTGGCCGATGGACGTCGCCGCATGGAAGTACCGCGAGGGCGGCGGCTTCGACAAGATGACGGAGTTCCACCACCGTGCGGTCAGCGTATACGGCGAGTCGAAGACGTTCGACGAGTACTGCCGCAGGTCGCAGGCGGCGGACGCGCTTGCGCACAGGGCGCTGTGGGAGGCGTGGAACCTCGCCATGAACCGCGCGACCGGCGTTCTCTTCTGGTACAACAACACGCCGATTCCGCAGCTCGGCTCACACGCCTGGGACTACGACCTGGACCAGACGGCGAGCTTCTTCGCGCAGAGGAGCGCGCTTGCGCCGCTGCACGTGCAGTACGAATACCTTTCGAACCGCGTTTCGGTGGTGAACGACACGTATGTCGACAGGCGTCTCTCGGTAGCGGCGGAGGTCTACGGCTTTGACTCGCGCAGGCTGTGGGAGCGCAAGGCCGAGGTCGTGGCACACGGCACATCCTGTGTTGACGTGTTCATGATCCCGTTCGGCGAGCTGTCCGCCGCCAATCCGATTCTGGAGAAGCCCCATTTCGTGAAAGTGCGGCTCATGGACGGCGCGCGTGAGGTTGATTCCACGTTCTACTGGCGCTCCAGCTCCGCCTACGAAGGTCAGGATTCCGCGACCGGGCCTTGCACGGGCGGATTCGCCGCGCTCTCGGAACTGCCGCGCACCAGTCTGTCCGTCTTCCGCTCCGAGCACGGCGTGACCGTAAGGAACGTCGGCGACAGGATCGCGTTCATGGTGGAGGCGAAGGCGCTGGATGAAAAGGGGCGCCGGATCGTTCCCACGCATTATTCCGACAACTTCTTCTCCCTGCTTCCGGGCGAGGGCAAAGATGTTCTAATCGAGTGCGACAAGGAGATCCACAGGATCGGCGTTAGCGCCTGGAACAGCGAAGGCGCAGACGACGGGGATGCGGCCATGAATAGGACGGGACACACCTCACGGAACGCACGTTTTACAGGGCTTTCCGCGATTTCAGCCCTTTGAATGACCTCGGAAGCGGGTAGAAAACGCGCGAAGCGGCTGTTTCCGGGCGGGTGCTGAAACTGGCGCGGTAAATCCGCTGCGATGAAAGAGGGGAAACATTGCTGAAGTAACGAAAGGAAATATGACGAGAGTCACGAAAGGAGGAAAAATGAGAACGATATGCGGAACAATTCTTGCGATGGCATTGCCAGTTGCGGTCTGCGCCGCGACGTACAAGGTGGATATTGACAGGAGCGACGGATTGTACAGGTGCGGCGAGACCGCCACGTTCACGGTGCGGGTTCTCTATACGAACGCGCTGGCTGGAGCCGCGAATCCCTATGCGATGCTGGACAACTTCGGTTCGTCCGTGCTGACCAACATGCCGTTCGACGTGACGGTTACGGGAGTTGCGTTCACCGTGTCCGGCACGCTCAGCGAACCTGGATTTTTGAGGCTTTCGCTACCGCCGACGAAGAGCAGACGAGACGATCCGTATGTATTCAGCGTTGGCTTTGAACCGGAGAAGATCAGGAAGGGCAGTCGGTCGCCGGACGACTTTGACGCATTCTGGGCTGCGGCGCGCGCGCGACTCGCCAGCGAGGTTCCGCTTGACGCGCAGATGACAAGAGTGCCGGAGCGAAGCACCTCCGCGTTCGATTTCTATCGCATTTCGTTCGCAACGTTCGGACGCCGCGTCCATGGCTACATGAGCGTCCCGACGGACAAGTCGAAGGCACCGTTTCCGGTGGACTTCGGCGTGAACGTAGCGGGGTTCGGCGACAGGACGAACGACATGCAAGGGGAGCGGGACTCGATCCGAGTGCAGTTCAGCGTATATCCGTTCGAGCCAGACTGGAGGTGGAGGAAGCTCGGACTTGAGGCGAAGTACAAGGCAATGGACGCCGAAGTCCAGGCCAAGTACGGCGCACCGCGCTACTGTGAGGCGGGCATTACAGAATCGCGCGAATCGTATTTCTTCTACCCCGTCATCCTTGGCATTGACCGCGCCGTTGACTGGATTGCGTCACGTCCCGACGTCGACAAGTCGCGTTTCCGCTACCAGGGCACTTCGCAGGGCGGCGGCTTCGGGTTCTACCTCTGCGGACTTAACCGCGCATTCACGCGCGCTGCGTTTTACGTCCCGGCCATAACTGACACAATGGGATATCTTGCAGGGCGTCAGAGCGGGTGGCCGCAGATCGTCGAGAACAACTCTTCCACGCCAGAGCGTCGCGCCGCCGCCGAGAGGTGGGCGCCCTATTTCGACGGCGCGAACTTCGCCTCGCGGATCAAGTGTCCCGTCCGCGTCGCCGTAGGGTTTTCGGACACAATATGCCCTCCTTGCGCAGTGTATGCTGCCTACAACGAGATCAAAGTCGCAGACAAGGCAATAGGCAACGGAATCGGTATGACGCATTCCTGCTCGGAAAGGTTCTACTCGGAATTCGGCGCATGGACCACGGGAACGGTCGAAAACGAGGACAAGGCGGCGGCAGTTTTGCCGGCGTCGTCCGCCTTGGCCAATCCGATATTCGACGGCTGGTACGCAGACCCGCAAATCCGCCGCTACGGCGACGAGTGGTGGGTGTTCCCCACGACATCGGCGCCGTTCAAGGAACAGACGGCGTTCGACGCGTTTTCATCCAGGGATATGAAGACGTGGACGAAGCATCCGCGCATTCTGACGACCGGCGAGGTGGCATGGGCGAAGGGCGCGATGTGGGCGCCTGACGCGCACGAGGTGGGCGGGAAATACTATCTCTTTTTCAGCGCGAACGATTCGTATCCGCAAAGCGGCAGGCGCGAGGACGGCGAACCGAAGAGCGCGGCGGTGCTGCAAGGCTACGGCGGCATCGGCGTGGCCGTCGCGGACAGGCCCGAGGGCCCGTATCGCGACCTCATCGGCAAGCCGCTCATAGACAGGTTCTGGAACCGTGCGCAGCCGATCGACCAGTACGTCTTCGAATACAAGGGCGAATGGTACATGATCTACGGCGGGTGGATGCGGTGCAACCTTGTGAAGCTGGCAAAGGACTTCAGGTCGCTCGTGCCGTTCGAGGACGGCGCGATGTGGCGCGACATGACGCCGAAGGGATATGTCGAGGGGTCTGTCATGTTCGAGCGCAGGGGCAGGTGGTATTTCATGTACTCCGCCGGTTCATGGACGCGTGACGACTACTGCGTGAACTATTCCGCAGGAGATTCCCCGTTCGGGCCGTTTACGTTCAAGGGGAAGGTGCTGGGCGTGCAAAAACCGCTCGCGACCGGCGCGGGACACCACTCCGTAATCTGCAAGCCCGGGACGGACGAATGGTACATCTGCTATCACCGACGCCCGATCCCGAGCGAGGGGCGCAATCATCGCGTCGTCTGCATCGACCGCATGGAATTCGACGCGAACGGCGAGATAAAGCCGATAGTCATGACGGAGTGAAAGGGAAGCGACTGTGGAAATGACAAGGCGGGTAAAAAGGGACCCCATGGCAACACGGTGCAATAGATAGAGTCCCTTATGCAAAAGCACAAAGATTCATAATGCATTTGCCATGATCATGAAGAAGAATTGCATAATGGTCGCCTTGGCGCTGCAAGTTGTGGGAGCGTTTGCGGGAACGCCGATTCTGGAAGGATGGCGTTTTTCGAGAGGTGATGCGGTAGGTGCGGAATCCCCCTCGTTCGACGACTCCTCGTGGGAAATCGTCCGCATTCCGCACGACTGGGCGATCGACGGTCATTTCAGCGAAACGAACGACATTCAAGTGACGGCGATAGAGCAGGACGGTGAAAAAGCAAAAAAGCGCCATTCGGGGCGCACAGGCGGACTTCCCTGGCCGGGCGTCGGCTGGTATCGGCGCCGTATCGAACTACCTGCGGATGCCGAGTGTGCCGAATTGGTGTTCGATGGCGCGATGGCGAATCCAGTAGTCTATGCGGACGGCGAGAAGGTAGGGGAATGGAGGAACGGATACACGCCGTTTGCGGTCAGGCTTCCGGCGAAGCGCTCGATGACGATAGCCGTGCGTATAGAGAATCCTCCTGCAAGTTCGCGCTGGTATCCTGGTTCGGGAATCTACCGCCCCGTAGCACTCCGGGTCAACTGCAGGCACAGGCCGGAGGATGTCTTTGTGCGTACCGAGAGAATCGAGGACGGCAAGGCGTTCATGCGCGTCAGCTCGCCGGACGGAGAACGCGCTTTCACGGTCGACAATCCGAAGCTGTGGACGCCCGAGACGCCGTACCTCTATACGCTTGAGCCGGAGGGGATACGATACGGCATCCGCACGATCGCGTGGACGAACGGAGTCTTCGAGCTGAACGGGAAGCGCCGCAACTTCAGGGGCGTCTGCCTGCACCACGATCTCGGACCGCTTGGCGCGGCGTTCAACGTCGCGGCGTTCCGCCGTCAGGTGCGGCTTCTCAAGGAGATGGGCTGCGACTCGATACGGACGGCGCACAACATTCCGTGTTCGTGGCAGATGGACGTCTGCGACGAGGAGGGAATGATGGTGATGGCGGAGTCGCTCGACGAGTGGAGGAAGCGCAAGTGCGAGAACGGCTACCACCGCGTCTTCGACGACTGGTGGCGGAAAGACCTTGATGCGCTTGTGCGCTTCCACCGCAACCATCCGTCCATAGTGATGTGGTCCATAGGGAACGAGATTCCCGACCAGGGCAGCGCCGAAGTAACGGCCCTAAGCAAAGCGATGGTTGCTCTCGTCCATTCGCTCGACCCTACGCGCCCCGTCACTCAGGGACATTCGCGCATGCCCGATGCGATAAAGGCCGGAGGACCGCAGGCGATGGACATTCCCGGCGTCACGTACCGACTTCCGTTCTATGGTGCGCTTCGCGAGGCGTCGCGCTACGGCGGCGTGCTGGGCGCGGAGACGGCCAGCACCGTCTCGAGTCGCGGCGTGTACAAGTTCCCCGCAGAGACGACTGTTGAAAGGTGCTGGGACGACGGACAGTGTTCGTCCTACGACCTCGGGCAATGCGGTTGGAGCAATCTGCCCGACGACGACTTCGCCATGCAGGACGACAACCCGTGGACACTCGGCGAGTTCGTGTGGACCGGCTTCGACTACCTCGGCGAGCCTACGCCGTACAAGGAATACTGGCCGTCTCGCTCCTCGTACTTTGGCATCTTCGACCTTGCTGGAATCCCCAAGGATCGCTACTGGCTCTACCGCGCGCGCTGGAACAAGTCCTCGCCGACGCTGCACATCCTGCCGCACTGGACGTGGCCTGGCCGAGAAGGACAGGTTACGCCGGTGTACTGCTACACGAGCTGGCCGACGGCGGAGCTTTTCGTAAACGGCAAGTCGCAGGGGCGGCGGACGAAGGACAAGTCGTCTCGCCTCGACAGGTACCGCCTGCGATGGAACGACGTCGTATACGAGCCGGGGGAATTGAAGGTTGTTGCGTATGACGCCCAGGGACGCAGGGCGGGCGAAGAGGTGGTTCGCACCTCAGGCAAGCCGCGCCGCATCGAGGTTTCCGCCGACCGCGTGACGCTTGAACCTCCGTCCGGCCTCACGACTCCCGACCTTGCGTTTGTGACGGCGAACATTGTTGACAGGGACGGCAATCTCTGCCCCGACGCAGACGCAGTACTTGACTTCAAGTCCGGCGGATCGGTGAAGTTCAAGGCCGCCATTGGCGAAGGAAGTCTTGCCGTCTCGTCCGCCGGACTTGAGTCCGCGAAAGTGAATTTCTCGGTGACGCCGAGGAACTGTCAACGCGTGGGCGCTGAAACTATCGCGGTAAACCCGCCGTGTCCGGTGGAAATTGATTCGCGTGTGCATTTCGCGGCGTCGTTCGTGTCGGGAACACCCGTCTGGCCAAGGGGCGAGGAAAGGCCATGAACGGCTTCTTCCGCTTCCGGTGCCGGTTTGATTCGCGGGGACAGACATCCGCAGTTTTCCGCGCGACGGCGGGATAGGGCGCGGAGTCTATGGGCAAGCAGCGCCTCCTGGGCAGGAAGGCAATCCCGATGGCCGCCCGCGCCGTTTCATTCTACTGCAGCCCCGATGCCGCAGTAATGTTTGGGACAAATTCCAAGTCGCCAACAGATCAGTCACGTTGACACAACGGCGGCACTTTTTGGTATAATTTGAATACCAACCTACAAAAGTCTGAATTTGAGGGCTGAAAATTAAATGCTGATGACTACATTAGAATGCATTGCCAAGTATGGCAGTTTCTACCGGATTACCCAGGCAGTCCGAAAAGGGGAGCTTCGCAAAGTGGCCCACGGTGTCTATTCCGATGGAAAACGCTACCGCGATGTTGAACTTCTGCTTATGAAGTATCCGATGGCTGTAGTCACAATGCTCAGCGCCTATTACTATTACGGTCTTACGGACAATGTCCCCGACAGGATTCACCTTGCGGTCGAACGCGGGGGAACGAAGATAAAGGACGTTAACGTTGTTGAATATTTCGTTCCAAAGGGAACTGGGAGCATCGGCGTGGTCAGTGCAGATTTACACGGCATGAATCTTCGCATATACGACAAGGAGAGACTGCTGATAGAAACGATCAGGATGAGGACGAAGATGCCGCTTGATCTCTATCATGAAGTCATAGGCAACTATCGCAAAGAGGCTGGCGCGTTGTATCCCGCAAAGATGGAGGACTACCTGGACGCATTCCCAAAGAGAGATGTTATTTTCGATGTAATAAAGAAGGAGGTGTTGTGATGAATTTTACGGTTTTCAGAGATAGGCTTGTTGCCATCGGATATTCTGATGACACCGCGTACGCCAAGATAGCGCATGACATTGTGTTGAAGGCTGTGCGTGACTCAGGTTTTCAGGACAACCTAACGGTCAAGGGTGGCGTTGTGATGAGCTCGCTAACAGATGTAGCGAGACGAGCAACAATGGATATGGACTTGGACTTCGTTCATTACCCTTTGGCAAACGATGCCATACGCAGGTTCGTGTCGGGGTTGAAACGTGTCGCTCAGTGCAGAATTCGTGTCTCGGGCAAGATCGAGACGCTGCGGCAGCAGGAATACAAGGGGAAGAGAATCCATCTAACACTGGTTGACGAGGAAGGATTCACTATTGGGACAAAGATTGACATTGGCGTTCATGCCAGAACCGGCGTCGGGCAGACAGTTCGCGTATTCAAGGTTGTAGTGGATGACAGTGAGGTGCCATTGCTGGTGAATCCGAACGAGCAGATATTTGTCGAGAAGCTGAAAAGTCTTCTTCGCTTTGGGAGCGCTTCCACTCGCTTTAAGGACATTTTTGACATGTACTACCTTTCAAGGCGGACAAAGCGAGCTGCTGTCAGAAAACTCCTTAAGGAGTACATTTTCGACGATGTCAAAATGCGGGAAAATGCAATATCCGACATCAAGGCTCGACTTGATAGGATTTTCGGTAACAAGATGTTTATGCGAAATCTATCAAGGCCAGTCAATGCATGGCTTGATGTGCCGCCAGAAGAGGCGGCTGCATCTATCACCGCATTCATTTCGTCGCTGGAGTGATCTATGACATACTTTACGTCAGATCAGCATTTCGGGCATTTCAACATCATCCGCCTCTGCAGCCGTCCGTTCGGGACGGTCGAGGAGATGGACGAGGCGTTGCTTTCCAAATGGAACGCAAAGGTCAAGGCGGACGACACCGTCTACATACTTGGCGACTTGTTCTTCCGGGCGGCGAAGGTCGAGCCGATCCTGAAGGCGCTCAACGGGCGCAAGCACCTCATAGTCGGAAACCACGACCACACATGGATGAAGAGGGTGGCGGCGTCCGACTATTTCGCAAGCGTACAGACTCTCAAGGAAGTGGAGATCGACGGAAGGGTTCTGACGCTCTGCCACTATCCGATGCTTTCCTATCCGCAGGCGCGGCGGGGCTACATGGTCTACGGACACATCCACAACAACGTGAGGGACGACTACTGG
>CACYNF010000041.1 GCA_902775595.1 uncultured bacterium
AAATAGCCCACCTTCTCGATGCTCTCCGTTGCGCCATCACCCGTTACGACAGACGGAGCATTCGTGCTCGCCACATCTATCGTACGGCAGAGCTTGTATCCGCTCCTGTATTCGGCAAGCTCGCTCTTCGCCGCCGCGCCCAGCTCCTCGGCTGCCGGCGCGGCGGGAACGGTCGCGGACGGGAACACCTGAGTAGCCGTAAACTTGTTGGTGATTATCGAGAGCCACCCTTCCGCCATCTGGTCGTGCCCCCACCAGTCAGGGTGCAGATGGTCGCCGCTATGATCGAACAGTATTCCGTATTCACCGCTCTTGACGTAGGAGTTGAGATCCGCCAGGAACACCTTGCCGTCCAACTCTTCCGGCAAATTGTCGACATAGGTCTTCAGTAGCGCATTTACCTGCGGAATCATACTGACAACATGATTGTAGTTGCCGGAATTATACCCGCTTTCGACATTGATCTGATTGCCGACGACTATCTTGGTATTCGGCAGGTTCGCGGCAAGATGCGCGACAATGTTCGTGATCGACGCCACAACCTGCGCGGCAGAGAGTCCTGTCGCAGGAACGACGTCATTGGCGCCGGCCAGGAGCAGCACAACGTCGGGATTTCCGGCCTGCGCAGAGAGGGTATCAACATTCTCGCAGAGATTGGCTCGACCCGCTGCACTCGTCGTAGGACCGGCCGTTGCGCCATGCTTGGCTGAGTGCCACTTCCATGCATCGGGCGCAACCTGTCCGGCAGGATCGATAGCATCAGCACCGTTGATCTTGTCGTAGCATCCGACCATCTCGACATTGAAGCCGAGCATCGAAAGCTTCTGTGCAAGGAGAACGCGATAGTTCGCCCTCGTTCCGCCGGCATTGAAGCCCTCGGTAATCGAGTCGCCGTATGGCCAGACCTTGAGGGTTCCCATTTCCGCCTGCGTGGCCTGATTCCAGACGCGCAGGTAGATCGCCTTTGCTCCATAGACTAGTTCGGCGGATAGGCCTTCGGGCAGTCCGGAAACATCAAGACTACCGACATGTCCGTAGCCAGTTGACCACTTCTGCGCAGTCGTCCAGGTCGCGAGCGTGTAAGTCCCTTCGGAAAGTTCAGAGGCATTGGCTATCTTAATCGCACCGGAGGACGAAAGCTTGCCGATCGTTGGATACTCTTCAGTCTCGCCAACCATGAAACTCTTGGTCTCGTCGGCCTGGACATTAAAGCTAGTCAAATCAGCCGGCGTGTAGTAGCCGTTAAAGACCACGACCTTTTCGACCACGAAGCCCGTGAAAGGAGACCATGCCAAATCTGCGTTTGGCAAACCTGAAGGCCCGCCTATGCCGATTGCCTGAATGAGATCGCATGTGAATGTAATGTCGCCAGTTGCGGCAGTAGAGCCGCCAGTCATGCTGTCAAGCGAACCGCCCACATAGACAAGCATATCGTCTATTTTGCGGGCGCAGAGGAGATAGCCCTCACCCTCGTTAAGCGAAGCAGCAGTATTCAGTGCCACCCACTTGTTGTTGCCACCATTCCAGCTTCGGTTTACCGCAAGTGTTCTCGCGGACTGCGTGTATGCACCCACGTCGATCTTGACGGAATTGCTCAACGTCTCGCCAAACGTGACGACTGGCGCGTTCACGGTCGCAGGTGTCGCACGGTACTTGACGAGAACCGTCAAATTGCCGCCGTTCGCGCCATTGCGGACATCCACCACCGCCGCGGCGTCGCCGATGGTGAGCATGCCGCCGAATGTGTCGTCCTTCACGGCGGTCGTGCCGCTGACGGAGAGCGTGTAGTCGCCCTTCGTAGTCGTCTTGAAGTCGTTGACCCACGAGACGACGGGCTCGATTGTATAGCGGTCGGGATCGACCGGCCGCACCGCGCCCTGCGCCGGGAAGGTGTAGTTGGCGAGATCAGCAGGAGTGAGCCATTCGTCGAAGAGCGCAACGTTCTTGATGACCATACCCGCCCACGGCACCGCGCCCGCGATGGTCGGACCACCGATGCCGACAGATGCTATGTACCGGTCGGATCCCGTGAACCGAAGGCCTGATTTCTCGCCGCCGGAAAGCGTCGAAAGCGTCTCGCCAGAATAAACGGCGGTGCCGTGGTCGTTCGGGTTCGCGTCTGTAGCCCAGGTGGAGATGAGAATATAACCTTCCTGCGGCATAGTCTGCGCCGGAGTCGAGAAATCATATCCACCGGCAACCGACGAGCCGTTGAGCCAATAGCCGTCAAGCGCGGAAGAAGCAGCTTGCACCGCGCGCGCACCAAGATCGTACGTCGAGAACATGGACGCAGGAACGGAATTCGCCGCCGGGGCGCCGCCGGACGGAATCGAGTATTCCACTAGCATCGTCATCTTCTGATGTGCCGCAACCGGAAGCGCGATTGTCGCGCCGAGTGTGGAGGAGCTGCCGATGACAATCTGCCCGAGCGCGTTTGTCGTGTTGCCGTTCAGCGAGAACTCCAGTCCGCCGTGCGCGCTCCTGTCGTCGTCGAACTCGCCCGCGACCCACACGGCGACCGGCGCGGGGCCGATATATACCGGGTCGCCGCCGGTCACCGTCTCTTCGTCGATAATCGATTGTCCGACGGCGAAGTCGTAGAACCTCATGTAGTCGATGAGCGCGTCAGTATCGTCGCAAGGCGCGTACGACGTGTTGTTGCCGTTCTTAACCGACCCGAACTGGAATTCCTTGGATACGGACACGGTTGCCGATTCATCGACCTTCAAGACGCCGTCGACATAGAGGCGAACCCTGTTCGCCGTCTTGACAATCGCATAGACGTGCTGCCTGGTCGTCGCATCGCTTACCTCGATTGGTTCACCGATGAGACTGTCCTTGCCAGCAAGCGCGACAGTGTTTTCGCCGGTGCCTGCGACCAATCCGAAAACGTTTCCGCCGTTCTTTCCGAACATGAGCATCATCGTGGGCGTCGCGCTGTTGGCGGCGGGCAATGTGCACCGCATGAACACCGACCATTCGTCGTCAGGCATCGCAAAAGTCTTGTTGATGTACGGCTTGCACCTCATGTAGATCTTCTCGGACAGAGAATCGTAGGACGCCGTTCCATTCCAAATGTTGAGTCCGGTGGTGTCGGTTCCGGCAGAATTCATATTGCCGTTGAATTCGTAGTCAAGCAGGTATTCGACTGTAACGGACGGATCTGCCGCGAGGACATACTTGCCATCCACGGCATCCTCTGTCGTAAAGGTTTCAAGCACCTGCCCCGTCTTGTCCTTGAGCACCATAGTCGCGCCATCATTCAGCGTTACGGTGTCGATTGTGCAGCCATTGATCTGGTTGTCCTTCGTGACGGTCACCTCAAGCGAAGCGCCAAGGCCGACGGTGAGATTGCCGACATCGCTGGAACTGCGCGAAAGGATGACGTCTGAAACATTGATATTGCAGTTGGTCGCCTTGGAGAGGTCGCCAAACGATACTTCACACGAAATGTCGCAGTAGATCGTGCCTGTGTAGTCGGCAGAGATTCCTTCGACCACAATCTTTCCGCCGGCCTTGGACGATGTGAGATAAACATCGCCCGAACCAGAGAAGACATTGGGGCCGAGCGTAAGAATGGAGCCATTGGCGTCGACTACCGTATGCTTGCCGCTTGCCGCGCAGAAGTTTATTGTAGCAGTCTCCCTGAACGCATCCGATCCTTCCTTTACACGGTAAGTGCCAGCTTTGAAGTTTAGCGTTGGCGCAGAATCGTTTGCCGATGCCGCCGAGACCTGAAGAACGCCGCCATCCTCAAGCGCAACCGACGCGCCCGCGCCGTATGTAGTGATGTTCTTCGCTTCCACCGCACCATTTACTGTGAGTGCTCCACCAGCGCCGAGGTACAATCCGCCAGCCGCCTTCCATGTTGCGTCAGCCGAGACCGTTGCCGCCTGGCAGACATGCAACCTGCCGTCTGTGCCGGTGTATGAGGACGGAACGGCCTGACCAATTGCTACTGTCTTGGAAGCCAAGTCGAACGATCCAGTCCAGCCGGAGATGTCTTTGAGAAGTATGTTCAGCGTATTGGCTGTCCCCGAAGTCTTGAACGTTCCGTTGCTGACCAAAGAACCGACTATCACAGGGTAACTGCTGCTGCCAGAATTCAAATCGAATGCCGGAGCACCGTCATAGTCAATCAATTCCAAAACACCCTCGAATGCCTTGTTGCCCATCAACGAACCGGTTACGCCATTAAGTCTGATCTTGGATTGCGCATTGCCGTAATTGGGAAGTTCCAGATTATTCACGCTCTTGTTGCAGAACACGACCGTTCCCTGCCAGTAATTGGCATCCGGCAAGGCGCTTCCGCCGGTCTCATGCTTTTTCAGGTTGTCTGCGTAGGCGGAATCCAATTCGCAAGAGAGGACAAAGCCAGAGGATGTGGACAGTTTTTTACGCGGTATTACGGCCTTTGGTTGGAAGAATGTGGTAGTGATGTGCGTCTCGACCTCGTTTTCAAGGACGTCCGCCGTAAGCAAAGCAGATGTATCCGTATTGTATTTGCCAATTTCCAATTTGCTAGCGCCTTTCACAAGCACATATCCAAGATTTCTCTCCGCCGATAGATCAAGCCGCATCATCGTACCGTCGGTGTCGTCAAGGGCGGAATTGAAGATTACATAATCGCCTTCACCTGGCAAGCCTTTCGACCACTTCGCGGAATACTTGTCGCCGAACAAAGCATAATTTTCACCCGTCCAGACATTGACATCGGATTCATGCGCTATCTTTATGCCCGGGGTAGCCGCCGTCGTTGTGGCATCGACTTCGGTGCCATCATAAAGTACAAACTTGACTGCACCAGAAGTATAAAGCGGCAACCACCAATCGTAACCCAATATGGACTGCGCCTTGGAGAGCTGTATCTTCAGCGTTCCACCACCAACCGAAACTGTCGAGTAGTCTCCCGTTCCGGCAGGGATGGTCAACTCTCCACCATAGAGCTTTACTGTCGTTGTGACGGTGCCAGACAACACGCTGGATCCAGATGTGATGTTTATGGAGCCTGTGCCAGTGATCGTGGACGCGACATTGGCATTGACAAGATTGACGTTTACGCCCTCGGCTACGGTGACGGTAGCGGTAGCAGGCAAGTTATTGGAAATCGCGTAAGTCCCAGAAGTAATGCTTAAGGCCCCCGCGAATCCCGACATGTCGCTTGGCAGGGTTACGCCAACATCGCCCGCGAACACGAGCGTGCCCTTGAAGTTGTCGAGCCCTGCAAATGTGAAGGAGCCGGTGCCGACAGAATCGATAAGCGTCACTTTGCCAGTGCCCTGGAAGGCGTTGGCGCCGAACGACACCGCCCTTCCCTTGGCATCAATCGTGGTATCGCCACAGAACCAGACCGGCGAATTGCTATCACCCTCAGCAGCGTCGAAAGTTCCGTTGATCACCTGGCGCATGGAATTGAAACGCAGCATCAGGTTCTTGTATGCCTCCGCGCCGTCGGCATTCTTGGCAACGAGCGTAAGAACGAGCATTTCGCCTGACCACTTAGGATCCATCGCCGTGGCATCAACATTGACGGTAAAGACATTGCCGACTTTCGTCACGCTCAGCTTGTTGTCAGGCAAAATCGTCAGATGGCTCGAATACGGCACGACTTCCGTCGTCGATTCGGAGCAGGTCAAATCGATCCTGTTGGTGATTCCGTATGCGCACTCGATGAAGATATCCTGCTGGAGAAGTTCAATGCCGCATGCGACGGACGAGACCGAGATGATTTCCGGCGCGGCCTTTGGCACGCCGATTGTCGTCGTCACTGAATTGGCACGCCCAATCCCTTCACCTTCGTTCATCAGCGGCGTGACGGTAAAGGTGTATTCGCTTCCAGATTCGAGCTCGGTTACCTCGTATGTGTACCTTTCGGTCGTGTCGCCTAGAGACTGAATCATGCCGCTTCCAGCGTTATTGCCGTTCTTTGACGTCTGAAGGAGAAAGCCGCTGATTCTGTTCGTGTAGCAAGGCGCGATGTGCCAGGCAAGCGTGAGCGAAGAGCCGCTGACTTTGGGAACTGGCTCGAACTGCACGATCTTCTGCGGACGGAATCCCGTCTGGAAGGATGCAAGAACACCAGAATACGTGCCTTCGGTAACAGCTGTCTTGAGGTTCTCCCAATATACCGCGTTGCCATAACCGAGGTTGAGGTTTATCCAATCGACCTCTTCTTCCGTTCCGTTATTCTCCACGGCGTAGCCGTCGATGACCATCTGGTGGGCAGCGGTGTTGATCTGAATCGGCGAACCCCAGTCGAGATCCGCTTTGACGGCTGCCCAGAGAGCTTCGTAGCCGTCGTTCCAGTATGTATAGCCCTTGCCCTTTTCGTACCAGTATTCTTCGGCCGTGGCCGCGAGCTGCCTCGTGCCGCCGGAGCCACCCGGCTTGTAGCCCATGCCCGTCAAGGACTGCGCCCACAAAGAGAGCCATGCTGTATTGTAGGTAGCCTCTTTGTCGGCCGCCCATGGAGTAGAAGCCGGATTCGGGGCAGAAGCTACCACCTTGTCCCAATTGAACGGCACTAGCCCATTAGGACGGATGACGAAATCGCTGTAGTTGAACTGTGCGTCCCTTACACCATGTGTTGACTGGCGGAATTTCTCATACCTGTAGGGCCAGCGCCAATAGCGAAGTTCCTGTCCGGCCGCGGTCGCCATGCATCCGCAGAAATAGTTGTAGGGCGAGAGATCGTTGAAGGGGGCGGTCTGATTCCATGTAGCGCCCAGCAGCGGCGCGACGTATGGAGTGTAACCAGTACCGTCGGTTCCAGTAGGCTTCGCGCTCAGCAACGTGCGTTTCTTGGCGACGGGAGCCGTGTATTTCACCCAGCCGGCATTGTCTTCGAGCGAATCATCCGCCTCCTTCGTTTCGACCATCGTGCTGTCGCCCGTGAGCTTCGCCGCGAACGGCGAGCCGACTTCGGGCTCGGCGAAGTCTGCGGGCGAAAACGACAGTATGGGCGCGCATTTCGTAGAGCCCGCGATCTCGATGTAGCCGGACGGCTCAAGCGCAACGATCCAAAGATTGCCCCATGCAGTGGCCGACGAGACCGAACGGTCAGGCAAAAGCCGTGCGCCGAACCCGCCCGGCTTGATGAAGCCTTCCGCGACCGCCAAAGCTGTCTCCTGCGAAACCATCTCCGCGACGGCAGAAAACGCAAAGGCCAAAAGCGCCACGACTGCGATTGTTGTCTTTTTGATCATACTTTCACCCCCAAACTAATTTCCACCACATTCAACTCAGCGCTAATTATACCAAATTCCAGCCCAAAATGCCTGTGGCAATTAGGTAAATTAGGTAAAAGGGATCAACGAGCGATTTATGTAAGGAGCCAGAAAATTGATGGCTTTTGAGCATTACGCATATATTGGCGTATATGTGTGTTTGGCGCTGACGCGCGACCACGAACCGCGGCGCATCTGGCGCGCGGCTAACGCCGCTTGAGACGACGCGTCTACGCCGAGGCCTGAAGGTCGCGCAGTGGTTCCGTCGGCTTTAACAGGGACAGCTCTGCCCAGGCGACCTTCGCCCGTCGCCGCCGCGTCGTCTCGACCTTCAGTCTGCGCCAGATGCCCGCGACACGAAAGCCGCCTAAAGCGGTGCACGAAAACGCCCACGCGGGCTCCGTTTCGCGGCTCACTTCGTTCGGCCAACCCAACGCTTCGCGCGGGCGCATCTCGTAGGCTTCACGAAAAGGGAGAGCGCACCTTTTCGTGTCATTTCGTGCCCTGCGTAGGCAGGTTTTCGTGTCACGGGGCTTGCCGAGGGCCGAAGGCCGAAAGTTCGCGGCGGCGCGTGGCGAAGGTCGCCCCACTGTAGTGACGACTGAATTGCTCAATGAAGCATCCAGACGACCTTCTGGCCAACGCGCTGCCACGGACTTTCGCGCGGCGGAACGCCGCTCGGCAAGCCGCCGTGGTTCGTGGTTCGCGCCGGTAGGCGCAAAATGCGCGAGGTTCTTGAACGGCTCGACATTGCTTCCCAAAGGTGAGGATATTCCAGAACAGCTACAGTCTGTCTGCAGAATACGAAAGCCCTGGGACTTCGCGAGGATGGTCGCTCGTGCCGAGAATCGGAGTAAACGTGCCAATCCACTTCCAGCCGCCCTTCTTAGGCAACGTCATCTTGACATAGTTGACGCCCTTCTTCAAGTGAATCGGCGTCGGCTCGCGGTACCAGTAGTCTTCGTCGACGAGCGGCGTCTCCTTGGGATTCCCCTTCACTCCCGGATGTGTCCATTTCGGCGGCTCAATCTTGCGGCCATTTAGCTCAATCGTCGCGCCGTGCTTGTTCCACTGACCGATCGCAGGCGTCGGCGCGTCGCGGCTACGTCCATCGGAGCGCGAGAAACCAGTCATGCCGATCCATGCGCCGCAGTCGATCTCGCTCTCGCTCGTAATCCAAGTCTCAAGCGTCACGATGCCGTCGTTCCTCGGCACATACGCACTCTCGGAAAACCAGAAATGCCGCGGATAGATCGTCGCCTGCGGAATATCCTCCCCCAGAACGTTGCCTTCCGCATCCGTCATGCGCCAACGCATCTGCGTCTGCGCGACGTATGGGAAAGGATGCCGCAATTCCTTCAAGACCTTGTCGCGCTGCGCAATCGTGCGCCGCTCCAAATCGGCCGCAAGCTCGAAGCGCGGGTCCTCCGGACGCGGCAGCCGCGCATAGAGCGACGGCTCGTCCTTCTCGCGGCCGCGCCACAGATTGTCTGAGAGAAGAACGATTGCCGGATAAACGGCGTTCATGCGGACGACATCCTCTGTGTCGGCAATGGCGTCGTCATGCCACACGCAGACGATCGCACCAAGCTTTTCGTCCTTCTCGCCCCATCTGCATGGCTGCTGGTAGGCGGCAACGGAAAGCAGCTCCTCGGGGTCTACATGGTTGATGTAGTAGCTGTTCTGCGAGTCGATGTATGGCGTCTTGTCGCCGCGTGGATCCTTCGCGCCCATCCAAAGCTGCTTGATCGACTGCCCGGGGAGACGCAGCCCCGGCGACCAGCCCATCAGCGTGCGCCCATTGTCCGTCACCTTCTTCGCCCAATAGTCGAGGTGGCTCTGCGGAACCTTCTCGCCGCGCTCACGCGCCTCGTCCGTGCCGAGGTGAACGATCGGCATGTCGGCGGCAGGCGCGAGCGAGCAAAGTTCGTCGATCAGCTCGCCCAGGATGACCTTCGCCTCTTCGCACGAAAGATCATTGATGCCCGTCGCCTTGCGGAACGCGAGCGTATGGCCGGGCATGTCGAGCTCGGGAATGACCATCACGCCGCGCGCCTTCGCAAAGGCAAGGATGTCCTTGAACTCGGCCTGCGTATAGAACTTCCCGACGTTGCGCGAGAACGCCTCATTCTTCTGGAGCTCTGGATGCTTCTTGGATTCGAGCCGCCAGCCGTAGTTGTCCGCGATGTGCCAGTGGAAGACATTGAACTTGTAGTCCGCGCCGGTCGCGATGACGTCCTTGATCGACTCGACGCTCTGGTAGTTGCGTCCGCAGTCGAGCATAAGCCCGCGATACTTGAACTCCGGCCAATCGACAATCGTGCAGTCGGGGACAACACTAGATCCGGCAAGCTCCTTAAGCTGGGCCCATGTCGAGCGCGCGTAGCGCAGCCCCTCGTCGTCGCCCTCCATCACCGGCTTGCCGCAGCGCACGAGAAGAGTGTAGCCGCCTTTGTGCGCAACATGCGTGGCGTTGATGTCGTCAGCCCCGCGATGGACGATCCTCGGGCGGGGCATAAGTTCGTCTATGCAGTCTGCATGCGCAGCAAGGCAAGCCGCCGCGCATGCACATAATGCAACGGCAACCCAGCGATGTGGATCGCAAACATCAACCCAATTTTTCATGATCGCACTAATGCCTGTCTTTTTTAGCCGCGTAGAACGTGTATGACGTGCAGAATATCTGCAGATGTTCGCCATAAGACCGACGGGGCCGCCATGCGATCTACAGAAGAATTCTACTGCTTGACTATCAGGGCCATGAAGACGAGGTCTTCGGAGCCGGCAGAGTTGTCCACGCCGTGGCCGGAGCCCGAAGGCGTCCAGGTCGTGTCGCCTGCGGAGATCCTGCGCTTCGTGCCGTTGTCGTCGTAGACGGCTTCGCCGGAGAGGATGAAGTAGCTCTCCCCTTCCCCGTGGTGCTCGTGATACCCGAGCGTGGAACCCGCCGGTATCGTCACCTTGGCATAGAGCCCGCACTTGTCTCCAAGTTCCTCGTCAAGGACGAGATCAAGCTTGAGCTCGCCCTTGCCGTTCCCACTCGGCATAGTGATTGTCTTCTTCATATTTTCTCCATTATCTGAGGCGGATGAAGAGCGGATTGGGGCAGATCTCGCGCTTGATCGTCTTCACCTCTGCCTTCGTCAGCGCAGTGTCGTAAATACGCCAGTCGTCAAGGTAGTAGCCGTCGGCACCAACCTTGCTAGAACCAATCACGCCGCCATGGAAGGAGCCTAACTGCCCCTGCTGTCCAATACTCGATGACACTACTTTGTCCGACGATTGCGACAAGCCGTCAACATATAATGTAGTTCCTGTCGTGTTTGCGACGACTGCATAGAAATGATAGCCATTCGTAAGATCCTCCGTGTCACTCACCTCAACCACTTTCTCAACTGTTCCGTTAGTGTTCCGTACGTAGACTGCGGCAGTCGTTGGATCAAGAACGACCAACCCCATTGCAGGATTACTGTTGTTCGTATTGCCGAGACCCCACAGGACAACTCCCGTCTGCTTCATTTTGGCGACGGTCGTCACCGTAACAGCGCCAGCATGGAACGGCGAAGTGCGGTTTGCAAATGTGTCCCAATACGGAGTATAGCGATCAGAATTAGAGCCGCTAAACACCTTAACCGCCTCACCATTCTTTGAAGCCACGAGAGTTTCAGTTTCTGCCTCGCCAACAGAGCTGATTTGCGTACCAGAGTCTTCCGCTTTGCCAGTATTGACCGCCGCACCGTTGTTAAAGTCGTAGTGCAGGAAGTTGGTCGGCAGCCCACTCCTGAACGACACCTTAACAAGGTTGCCGTCGAGTTCGGAGGTGAAGCGCGTGCTAGTCTGAACCGAAATCGTCTCATTCGAAAGCACGGTTGCACTCGGCGCGGTGAAGATTGTCAGCACCTGCCCGTCGGTCAGGCCTGTCGTGTCAATGTTGGAAGTATCTACGGTCGGGACGGTGGCGCTCGGAAGCGTCCAGCCCGAAGCCGTCGTACCAGTGACCGAAGGCTTAATCGTCAGCGAGCCGAGGGCCGAGGGTGCCGTCGCAACGTTGATAGTGGCGCTGCCCTTTGCGATGACATTAACGCCCGCGAGATTGCTGGCGGCATTGCTCAGCTCAAGCGTCGCGCCATCCAGGACAAGCGTGCCCGTCGTGGCGGCGCCGTTCACATTGTTCACGTTGACAACGGGGAATATTCCCGTGCCGCGCACAGTGAGCGTATGGCCGTTGAGTCCGAGACGTGCGTTACCCCAGCCGCTGTGCACCAGACCCCAGCCCGCGCCAACATCAACAAGCGCATCGCCTGTAAGAACGAGCGAGGAAATCTGACGGCTACCGCTCGTAATCGCGGTCGTGCCGGAATACGTCACCGCACCAGAGTAGACATCGCCGGAAAGAATGCCCTTGCCGGCAATCGTCAGCACGACGGCACCATCTCTATTCGCGACATTGTTGATGTCAACCGTACCACCATCTTCAACGACGACCTGCCGTTGCGCCGTGTATGCCCAACCAGCCTGATATTCGCCATATCCGCCGGCAGCCGTCGTCGAGAGCGCACTGCCCGTCTTGACGGTGATGCCGCCCGTCATCGTGTTGGCATGGGCGAGAACAACTGTTCCGTATGTCTCCACCGCGCCTGCGCCCGAGATTGCCGCGCTCTCAGTGACGCCATCGAGACGAAGAACCGTGCCGGAGTCGATGCTGATGCCGGTTGTCGCGGAAATGTTGGCATTGCGCGTGAACGTCGCGCCGTTCTTGACGCTGATGTTGGCGGCCGTGATCGAACCTTCGCCGGAGAAAGTCGCCACGCCGGATCCCGTGATGGTAATCGCTCCGAGCGTGTAGGTTCCGGAAATCGTGATCGTGGCGTCATCGGAAAGCTCAATGATCGCGTCGCCGTCGTTGCTGGGCATAGCCTCATTTTCCCAGTTCGTTGCCGTGTCGAACGCAACCGTTCCGCTCGCCGGAAGCACCGGCACAGGCGGCTTGATGGTCAGCGTCCCTTCGGAGTAGGCGATGCGCGGGTTGGAAACAACAACGCCGTTGACATCGTAGAGGATGACATTGTCGGGCTGTGCACTCGCCGAAAGCGCGATGACGTCGGATGCGCTCTGCAACTGCGCCGCGAGCGAACCGCCCTGCGTGACGGTGATCGTCGCTGTCGGACGGCTCGTGCCGACGTTGAATGTCACACCAGAACCGACCGTTATCGTGCCGGAAGACGCCGTAAGCGCAGCCGGCGTCACGACGACATCGGCCGTCGCTTCTTGATCCTTGAGGAATGTCATGCTGCCATCAAGCGTCATCGTCGCCGTCACGGTTAGATCGCCCGTCAGCGAAGCACTCGCGCCATCCCCGAAGGCGAGATTGGCCGTTTCTCCGGCGCCTCTCAAGGCAGTCTTGACTTTGAAAGCCCTGCTTGCCGTCGACAGTGTTCCACCGTACAATCCTATCGCCGACATGGGAACGATGCGGTCCGTGACATTGGCAAGGCTCGTGCCGGAATTCAAGATTACCGTCGTGTCGCCACCGTTGTTGTTGAGGTTGTTCCACTGGTTGACGCTCATGTCTCCGCCCCGCACGTCAATCGTACCGGTTCCCGGGGTGTTCATGTTTGTTCCGGTAAATGCGCCGGCGCCAGTCTTGGTGAGGGTGAAGCCCTGCAGATAGCACTGATATCCAGCCTGTGTCTGACCGACCTTGAGCTCGTTCGCGCCGCCGATGGTCGCGTTCGCCGAGAGATACAGACCGCCGAGTATCGCACCGCCCGCGCCGCTGGACGAGGTGAGCGCCCACGGCCAGTTGCCCGCGCCAGCACCAGCAATCGTGACCGCATTCGCCGCGTTGATGGCCATGCCGTTCTCATCGAACGTCGCACCGCTCGCCACGACGATTGAAGGCGTCGTTCCAAGAACGGCGGGCGAACCCTGCTGGAACACGCCGCTTTCAACCGTCGCCTTGATCGCGTAAAGCGAACCCGTGTCGTTTGTCGCGACATTGATGACAATGTTAGTGTCGCCGCGAACCTTCAAATCGGCGAGATTGACCGCCTGGTCAACAGTCAACGTGGTGGATGCGGAGGCCACAATCTCAACGTAGCCGGAAGCGGGCGCATCGACCGTCTGGCCGTTCAGCGTCCACGTGCCGGCGCTCCAGGTCGTCGCCGTGCCGCTGAGAGTGAGCGTGTAGGTGCGGATATTGTCCGGCGTGTTGGGCGGCATGATCTCAATCGCCGCGATGCCGCCGCGATTGCTGCCGTTGCGGGCAGTGCCATAGATCGTCAGCGGACCAGACAGGTTCTTGATGCGCAGGGCGTTCACGCCATAAACGGGCGTCGAAAGCGCGGCCTTGCCCCATGCCGCATTGCCGGCAACAACCGCGCCGGCCGCGGTATCCCACGTGTAAGTCGTGCCGTTAACGGTCTTCGCGAGGAACTGTCCGGGGTTGCTGTCGGACGAGCAGTAGACGATGACGTCATACGTTTCGTAAGGGACGTTGGAAAGCGTTACCGTAGCGCCATTCCCGCCATTTGCGCCGTCATCAAGATAGCCGCTGATAATCGTGCTGCCAGAGCAAGCCCAAGTTCCGCCCGACGACCATGTCAAAGTCGAAAGGCCGTCGGCGAACATGCTAGTGGAGGTGCCGCTGGCAGAATTGTTGTCGTGTATCCAATTGTCAGCGGTGGCAAGAGCGCCAGAAACATCCGTTCCATTTGCACTCCTGAAATTGAAGCCAACCACGCCCGGCGTAAGCCACGAACGGAGAAGACCGCCCTTCACGCCGGAGAAATCGACATTGGCAAGATTATAGGATGCATCGGGCTGCGATTCGGCGGAGAGAGTAATGTTGCCGGCACTGGAAACGGATTGAATCTTTTCGCTGAACGCCGCATCGACCGTGATCGCCACGCCATCTGCGACCGTAACTTTGGCCACCTTGTATGCGGTGGAATCATACAGGGCGTTGATGGCGGAAACGGACGTGTTATCATTGACGGTAATCGTCTGTACCTCCGACGGCCATATATAACTCGCCATGTCTGCGTCAGACAATCCACTGTCGAAGATTGCTATACCCGTTATCTTCATGCCTGTGGCGGCGGGGAACAGCGTCGCACCGCTCTTGTCGCGTTCGCCGCCTATGGCGCATCCCTTTAGCCTAGCCGACGTAAAATCAGCGCCAAATTTCAGGGTTGAGCAACTATAAACAATCGAAGCCGCATCATTGCTAATATAATAAAGTTCTGTTCCGCCGCCATTTGTATAGCGAAATGCCATGACGCCTGATGACTTACTACTGGTTACATTGTTTTGGGTCGCACCAGTATTATATGTAGTGGATGTGCTATGAAAGCCACTTGGAACGCCGACTGTTTCATTATCGACCGTGGTAGATACCAACTGAACGCCCGTGCTATTCTCCTGCGATCCCTGCCCAAAGGACGTAGCCATTGTCTTGTCGGCATCAAGAGCAAGGCTCGCATATCTGAACATCACCGTCATGCCACTTGTCATAGCAGAATCGAAATCAACTTTCACACCGACGGACTGGTCGATGGTGATGGTTGAATTGTCCTGACTTATGGCATTGCCGCTGCGGTTCAGGGTAAACCCCGTCTGCGTTGCGGTGAAATCCCCATCCCAGACGGCGACGGGCGTTGCCGCCATTGCCGCTATAGACAACGAGCAGACAATGGCAGAAATTGTGCGCTTTGAGGTTAGAATCGTTGATACCGACATGAGTTTCCTCCTCATCTATATATACGACATGCACTATCACACGCCGTGAGAATTGTATCAATTACCCCGAAAAATGTCAAATCGGCGTGGATGGTTTCACGTAATGCGTCACTAATGACCGTCCCCGTCTTGTTGGGTCGATGTAAACTACGGATACGGCCGGTGCAGACGAGGGCTTTCGGTCATTCGCGTTTGGGCTTCGTTCGCCCGTCTCTCGGAGCTTAATCCCGTCACACACCCGCGTCCTCTTCTTCAAAATCGGCAAGTTCGTCGGGTCTGTCGGGAGGAACCATAAGATAACTCAGAACCTTCGTCGCGATACGCTTGAACACGGGTCCCGACGAGTTGCCGCCCTGATGGAATTTGCGCTTCTCGTCGAAGTCGAGCGTAACGAGAATCACGAGCCTCGGCTCGGACGCGGGCACAATGCCGCAGAACGTCGCGCGGAAGAGCGAGTCGGAGTAATGCCCGTTCACCACCTTCTGGGCCGTCCCTGTTTTGCCGGCAACCGAGTAGCCGCGAATCGCCGCCCTTCTGGCCGTTCCCGCAGGAGAAGCGACGCCAAGCATAACCTTCCGCATCTCTCTCGCAGTTGATTCCTTTATGGGGCGCCCAGCAGGAGAAGGCGAATGCCTATAGATCTCCTCCCCGCGGTAGTTCACTATCCTGTCCACGATGTACGGCTTCATCCGCAGGCCGTTGTTCGCTATCGCCTGATACGCCGAGCAGAGCTGGATCGCCGTGACGGCGACGCCCTGCCCTATCGGAGCGCGCGACCACTTCACCCTGTCCCATCTTCTCCAGTCTGGAAGGATGCCAAACTCCTCGCCCGGCAGTTCTATGCCCGTCTTCGCGCCGAAGCCGAAGCGTGACATATACGTCCAGAGGTTCTTCGGCCCCATGTCGCTGCCGATCTTTCCGACGACGATGTTCGACGAGTGTACCACTGAATCGCCGACGGTCATAAGCGGTTCCCACACGTGGCTTCCGTCGCCAGGGAGCTTGTAGTACCTCTCGTCGTTCCTGTTCGTCGAATACTTCGTCTCGGGACGGACGAGCCCCATATCGATGGCTCCTGCAACCGTGATGACCTTCATAACGGAACCTGGCTCGTACGTAAAGCTCGTCACACGGTTCACCTTCGCGTTTTCTGGGGTGCGGCCGAACGCGAGCGGATCGAAGTCGGGGCGTGAGGCCATGGCAAGGACAGCGCCCGTCGCGGAATCCATGACGACGCTCCACCCAGACGCGGCGCCGTACTCTTCAAGCCCCCACTTGAGAGCCTGCTCCACCTCGTACTGGATGTTGTGGTCGATCGTGAGATGTATGTCCGCGCCAGGCAATGGCGAGATCGTCTCGATGCGTCTGTCGTATATCTCATGCCCGTGCGCGTCCTTCATGCCGCGTATCTTGCCCGGAACACCGGTAAGCTCCCGGTTGTAGCGAAGCTCTATCCCGGCGGAACCCACGCTCTGGGCGTTGATCGAGCCAAGCACGTGCGACAGGAGCCGCCCGTGGAGATACTGCCGCGCCTGCGTGTCCTCGATCCTGAGTCCCGCGACGCGGGTAGAGTCGCAGAGCTTCTCGTGCGCCTCTGGGTCGGACGATATGGCGAGGAACTGATAGCGCTTCGACGTGTTTAGAGCCATCCTGTAGACCTTCGCGCGATCGATCCCGAGGGCATCGGCTATCGTGCAGACGATCTGCTCGCGAGTGCGCGGCGCCTCGCCCTTGCGCTGGACGACGCGGTTGGTCAGCGCGACCGGATCCATGCGGTATTCCCATATCGGCACCGATTTCGCAAGCGGATAGGACTCGCCGAACGAATCGTAGATTGTGCCTCGGCAACCCGGCAGTTCGCGCGAAAACGTATAGTCGATGGAGCCGACTTCGGGATCGATGTGCGCCCTTATCAGCTTCTGCGACGTGTATCCCGCGAACAGCAGAAGCAGAACGACGGGAAACCAGAAACGCCAGTTTTCGCCGCGCATCGGCATCGCGTCACCTGCGTCTGCGATTCGAGGCCATTCCTGCGGCAGGATTCCTCGCCGGCGTGTACTTGGCCGTCTGGGCGGCCTTGCTGCGCTCCCTCGCGCGCGCAACGGATATCTGCCCGGAATACGGGCGGCCAGACGCGTCCATGCGGACAACCTGCGTCGCCGGATTCGGCGTCTTCATCGAGATGCCGTGCCTGAGAAGAGCCGTCTCGAGGCTCTCGTTGGTCTTCATCCTGTCCCACGCCGCGCTCTGGCGCTTCTGCTCGTCCTCGAGCTTCGCCAGCAGACGCTCCTTCTCGCGGATCGTCGTGCTGAGCTGCGTGCAGCTTGACGTGGCCAGCACATAGAGAATGCCCCATGCGAAGAGCATGACCATCACCGCGCCGATCTTCACGGAAAGACCGGCGACGACAGACATCTTCTTCGGCATCTTGCGGTTTTTTCTCATTGTATGCTACTCCTTTTCTGCGGCCCGGAGCTTTGCGCTCCGCGACCGGGGGTTTAAGTCTTCTTCTTCCTTTGAGGCGACGACCACCTTTCCGGTCACCGCCTTCATGCGGGGCTCCTCGCCCTCCCAGCGCTCGCCGCCCTGCTGCAGCGAAACCATCCTGCCTATGTGCCCGGCGAAGAACCGCTTTACGATCCTGTCGGTCAGCGACTCGAACGTGATGACCGCGAATCTGCCGCCGCTCCTCAACAGGTCGAGCCCGCCTTCAAGCGCACGCCCGAGTTCGCCGATCTCGTCGTTCACCTCCATCCGGAGCGCCTGGAAAACGCGCGTCGCCGGATGGCGTCCGTTTCTCCGCCCGACAACCTTCTCGATGAACTCGGCAAGCTCTACCGTCGTCTCGAACGGCTTTTCAGCGCGCTCCTTTGCGACGGCCTTCGCGATGCGCCTCGCCTGCGGCTCCTCTCCAAGTGTGCGGAAGATCTCTTCCAACCTCTCCGCACTCTCTCCATTCACGATGTCGGCGGCGCTCAGGCCGCACGACCTATCCATGCGCATATCAAGGGGTCCCTCGCGCAGAAAGCTGAACCCGCGTCCGGCTTCATCAAGCTGAGGACTCGACACGCCCAGATCCAGCAGAATCCCATCGACTTCGTTCCACCCTTTTTCATTCGCAATCTCCTTCAAGCTCCCATGCCGTCCCCTGACGGCCGTCAGTCCCGCGACTTCTCCGATTTCGCGGATGGCCTGCTCGTCGCGGTCTATGCCGAGAACCTCTCCGCCCCGGGCGATGATCTCTTTCGCGTGTCCGGCCCGCCCGAGCGTCCCGTCCACGTATCTCCCTCCAGGCCTCACGGACAGCGCATCTACCGTTTCCTTCAGCAGAACTGGATTGTGGCTGCCCATCTTCCCGTCTCTTCTCCGTCAGAACCCGGCCGCCAGCAACGCTTCGCCGAACTCGGCCTGATCGACCTTGTCCTCCGGCGGAAGCGCCTCTGGATTCCAGAGTTCGATTTTACGAACCGCACCCACCATCGCGACCGTCGTCGTCAAGTTCGCGAACTGAAGGAGCTTGTCGCTGATGCGGATGCGGCCTTGGACGTCAAGGGCAAGCTGTTCGGAGTTTGCGCCGATAATGTGAAGCGCGCGAGAGAGCGAAGGATCAAAGAGCGCCTTCTCGCGGAGCTTCGCCAGCCGCGCCTCCATCTCTTCCTGGGGAATGATGTTGAGGCACTGCTTGGCATTGTCGGGCATCACGAAGACATACTGCGGATCGCCGAGAATCTGCCGCCATCCAGACGGGATGGTGAAGCGCTTCTTGGGATCCAGCGCGTGGTCATAGCGTCCAAGAAGGAAGCCTTTTCCACCGCCAGTCGACTCCGCGACACTCTGTTTGCCTACCCTTGACATTTTCTGACACCATTATACACTTTCTGACACCAGCGTGCAACAGGAAGTTTTAAAAAATTTTCGCCTTTCAAAAAAGCGAAAGAATTAGCGAAAAACCTTTTAAAAAACGAAGTATCTCTAGATCAGGCGCTCGTAGCGCCGAAGCTCAGGCGTTGATTCGACAAGTTCAAATCCGAAGGCATCGAATAGATTTTCGACTGGATTGTTCTTGGCTGTCCTCTTCCATGTTGCGGCAATTTTCTTCACGCCGCGCAATGCAAGAGCGCGTTCGACTTCGCCTTCCATCGCGAATTCGATGCGGCGGTTCATCGCGCGGCAGCTCATCACCCAGTCGACGATTTCGGCTGCATCGCCTTCGATCGTTGCATGGACGAACGCGACAAGACCGAGATCGCCAAAGCGGTCGGAGGAATGAAGCGTGAAGATCAGGTGGCGAGAATCGGATGCGAACGAGCGCACGTCGTCTTCAGTCCAGCGGTTTGTGCAGACGTTGAACTGATTCGTCTTCTGCGCGAGCTGCGCGACGCGCGCGAACTCTTCTTCGCGCACGAGATGAATTTCGTTCTTGATGTCGAGCGAACGCAGATAGTCGTCGAGCGAAAGACGCGAGGCCTCTTCGCGGCGCAGCGACTCCGCCTTGTAGTGCGCGGTTCGCATGCGGTCTTCGTCGGTCAGCGCGGCAGAGTGGAAATAGAGGGAGAGGTCCGGAGGGAACGGCGCGACGGCGACTTCGGGGAGAGACGCGCGCATCTCCGCGCGGTTGCCGGGATTGTCGTCGACGAACACAAAGGAATCGACGCCGAGGTTGAGCTCGCGCGCGACATCAGAAAGATTGAGCGACTTCGCATCCCAGTTGACGCGCATCGCGGCGAAGTCGTCTTCGTGAAGAAGCATACGCGCATCGCGCAGCGCAGGCGCGACGTCTTCTTGATTGTTCTTCGAGAGCGCAACGAGAATAACGCCGCTCTCCTTGAGCGAAAGCGCTTCGCGCTGAAGCGGCACGTTAGGCACGATCGCGTCTACGCCGTCTTCGCCAACGACGCCCTTCCATAGCGTGTTGTCGAGATCGAGGGCGAGAACCTTCTTCACCGGCGTGAAGAGCTTCTTGATTTCGAGAAGCGCATCCATCGACCACGGCATCTTCGCGAGCTTCCACATCCGCTCGTCGTACGCACCGTCGCCAAGGTCCGAAAGAAGCATGCTGAGATCGGGCACGACGACTTTCGCCTTCGGGAACGCGACGGCAAGCGAAGCGACAGCATCGTCAATGCGGCTTCTCGCATCGTCTTTCGAACATCTCTCGTCGAGAAGAATCGCGATGATGTCGGGGGAGAACGAAATCAAGTCTGCTGGCGGTGCAAGGGCGATCTCCATCCACGCTCCGAAGCCAGGTGCAGTCCAAACGGCGTGTTCGCCGCCGAGCATCCGCGCCAGCATCTCTACAGTCGCATTGGAAAGTATCGCAATCTTCACGCGGCGTATTATACCAAAAAAGCTATATCCCCCTCAGCGAAGCTGAGCCCGAAGGGCGCCCTAGCGGGGGTGCGACGTCCCTAATCGACCCTATCATTCTCTGCTCATCCCGAACGATTCCGACATAACCATCCATATTCGTGATTCTTCAACTTAGGCAACAACCACAACCCAACGACGCGCCGATTCTCACTCCGTTACATCCACCGTCCCCTCAATCTCCATGCTGACGCCAAATCATGTCCTCAGCCATTCGGCGAACAGACGGTCATACACGACATATCCATCCTCGCGCCTGTAGAGAAGTTCATCGTCCAGCAGCGAGTCAAGCGCAAAGCGCACGCTCGAAGCCGCACGCAGACCGTATTTGCGCCCGAACTCGGCGGACATAGGTTCCGCCACAACGCGCTCCGCCGCCACCGCCCGAAGAAGCTCAACCGCCCCAGGCGAGCATTTGGAAAGGACGAACCCGTAGTTCATCGCGTTCTCCTCCACCAGATGACCGACGGCGGCAATCACGTCCTTCTCGGTGGGTCGTGCGACCTCCATCGCATAGAGTTCCTTCATTACCGACTGCACGTACCAGGTGATGCCCTCGAAACGGTCATACGCCGCCACGAAAGTCTCTTCAGGCAGAATCCTGCCGGCCTTTCGGAAAAACGATGCCGCAAAGCGGAAATAGGCCTGCCTGTCAATGACGTCGAGAGACATGGACGCAGTCGAATTGAAGAACGGACGCTTCGGCGAATGGAACATCTCCGCCATCATGTGAAGTCTGGACCCGGAAAAGACGAACCCGACGTTGTGCATGAACTGCATCTTCGAGCGAAGAAGCGCCTCTACGCCCTTCTCGGGATATTCGGCAATCTGCTGGAACTCGTCTATCGCGACGACAGTGCGCGCCCTGCGCGACTGAAGATACTCAAGTATCGACTCAAGCGAAGCCTGCGCATTCCCTGCGTTGATGTCGAAGCTGAACTTCGGCTTGCCGGAAAACTCGTCAATGGTCATTGTCGGACGGAATCCCCGCGCAAACGCGGACACGGCCTTGATGACTTTCTCGGCTGGCGACTCCACGGATTCCGCGACCGCAGTCGCCAGCACACGGGCGAAGTCCGAAAGGCTGCGCGTCGGATAGAGATCGACATAAACCGTCTTCACGCCGCGGCGCTTCGACATGAGGTGCAGGACCTGGCGAATCAGCCCGGTCTTCCCATAGCGGCGCGGCGAGATAAGCGTTGTGTTCCGGTCGTTGTCGAGATGCTGGATCAGCGACTCCGTCTCTCGCTTCCTGTCGCAGAAGTAGTCCGGACCGGCATACCCGGCCGTCAAAAAAGGATTTGCAAGTTTCATGCGGCAATTATACCACAATCGCGGCGTTCATTTCAATACTCCTGTTTCAATATTATTGAAATAAGAATATTGCTGCCGCGCCGCCCGCGGCGGATTCGCCGCGCATTAAAGTCCTTTACACGCGAAGTG
>CACYNF010000042.1 GCA_902775595.1 uncultured bacterium
CACGTTCAGTTCCCAGACTGACTCGCTTCCGCACTCGCTCTCACGAGGCCCTTGGAAAGACGACCTGCACGCGCAAGTCTACAATCCTCCCAAATGACAGCACAATTATACACGATTTCGGCTTTGCTTTGCAACCCAGGCAGGGGTCCCCCGTATGGGGTAATTTCAGGGCAAATCGACAAAAACCCTTGATTTTATTGGGTCATTTCGATTTTGACCCCGCAAAACGACCCCCTCAAAAAAATTTTTTTAGCCCGGTTTTCACCCCCGCCGCCCGCGGCCTCACGCACCCCCGCGCGCCCTTCCGCGCCTTTTCGCGCTCTTCCGCGACGCTCCCCCAAAAGGAAGAAGCCGACGAGAATTTCACCCGTCGGCTCCTTGCTTTTGTCTCTTCGATCATCGCCAGCAGCGCCTCGGCGGAGGCGGGGGTGGCGGCGGAGGTGGCGGGGGCATTCCCCAGTGATGCGGGGGCGGGGGAGGCGGTGGCGGCATCCGCCAATGGTGGCGGTGGTGATGATGCGCGATCACGCCGCCACCCATGTGTCCTCCGGCGAACGCAGCACCAGCGAATGCGACTGCGGCAAAGGCCGCGATAAGTTTGATCTTGTTCATGGTATGGTTCCTTTCTTCGTTTGGGGTTAGGTTATGTGTTTCGTCAAATCGAAGCTCCGATCAGTCCGCCGACGAGCCCGCCAAGGAGCGAGGCTCCGATCTCGCACCAGTCCTCCGTGTGGAGCGTGCTGCTGTGATGGCTGTCGTGGTGGCGGTGATCGTGGTGATGCCTCGGCTCATGATGCTTCGTGTGAGGCGGGGGCGGAGGCGCGTGACGCGCGACCTCGTGCCTGGGCGCGGGATGCATCGGCGCGGAATGCGCCACTGTGGGTGCCCTTCCCGATGCCTTCGCAGCCTGCGGCGCATGCTTGGCCGGAGCAGGAGCCTTTGCGGTGTGCGCAACAGGCGCATGAGCCTTGGCCGCTGGCGGCTTCTGTGCCGGCGCCTTCATCGCCGTCGGGGCCTTGCCCTTCGGCGGAGGGTTCCCCTTCGGAGCAGCCATCGCCGTGCCACAGAGAGCGCCGCACACCGCGAGCGCCATAACCATCTTCTGTATTGCCTTGTTCATTGTCGTATTCCTTTCGTCGTCCGCGCAAGCCCATTCTCGCGCTTACAAAAAGACAGGACGATCCGCAGGAACTTTCTGACAAAAGATTTCGGGACGGCGATTCGCAAGCGGCAAGCTCCCGTTTTGGTATAATATGAAGAGATTTGAACAACAGAAAGGAACAGCTGTAAGGCAAACCATGAAGAGCCTCCGCGAGACGTTCCGCGACATGACGCCCGACGAGATGCGCGAGGCGTCGCGTGAGGCGGAGATCGCCGAGTGGCGCGAGAGCAACCGCTTCTGCGGACGCTGCGGCTCGGAGATGCAGCCGCACGGCGATCCGGGTGAACGGGCGCTCGTGTGCGCGAAGTGCGGCTACACGGTCTACCCGAGGATTTCGCCCGCCGTGATAGTCCTCGTCACGAAAAGCGACAAGGTGCTGCTCCAGAGGAACACACACTACCGTGGCGTCGTGTGGTCGCTTGTCGCCGGATTCGTCGATCCGGGCGAAAGCCTGGAGGACGCCATCCGACGCGAAGTCCGCGAAGAGGCATCCATCGAGGTGAAGGACATCCGCTACTTCGGATCGCAGACGTGGCCGTTCCCATCGAACATCATGATCGGCTTCAGGGCGGAGTACGCGGGCGGGGAACTCAAGCCCGATGGCGAGGAGGTCGTGGAGTCCGGGTGGTTCGACCGCGAGCACCTGCCGGAGATACCGCGCCTCGGATCGATAGCGAGAGCCATGCTCGACGCGTGGGTCGCAGAACACAAAAGTCAGGACATTCGACTCAATGGCTAAAACTTGCGCACCAATAGAATATGTGACGCCAGCTGAATTCTTCCGCCGGATGCGCGTAAAACGCACTACGCTTCAGAAGTTCGGATTCAAGAAGGAATCAGGTGTCTGGACATATTCCGCACCCATCTCCAACGGAGCGCTCGTCTGCACCGTTGCAGTGGACTCCAGGGGTGTTGTCAAAGAGACGACTACGGATGCAGCAACCGGCGACGAATATGTGCAGCATCGCGTGGTTGGCGCTTCCGGGAAGTTCGTCGGCGGTGTGAGGTGCGAGATAATGGCGCTGATGAAGCGCATCGCCGATTCATGCTTTGAGCGCGATGTGTTCAAGACCGACCTCGCACGCGGTATCATCGCCTTCGCCGAATCGGAATGGGGCGAGAAGCCGGAGTTCCTGTGGAAGAACTTTCCCGACTACGCCGTGCTGCGCAGGAAGGACACAGACAAGTGGTACGCACTCGTCGCGCGGCTGACCGCCGACAAGGTGGGCGGCAACAGGAAGGACATCGTAGAAGCCGTGAACCTGCGAAGAACTGCCAGCATGGACGGGCCGCGCTTCCTGCCAGCCTACCACATGAACAAGAAGACATGGACGACAATCGTCCTCGACGGAATGGCGGGTGCAGAAGAATTGCGGAAGCTCCTGGCAGAATCGCGCAAGCTCGCAAAAAAGTAAAGGAAAAGACCATGAAACTTTCCCGTCTCCATCATGTGGCCGTGATATGCTCGGACTACCACCGCAGCCTCGAATTCTACACAAAGACGCTGGGGCTGCGCCTGATGGCCGAGAACTACCGCTCCTACCGGAAGTCGTACAAGGCGGATCTCGCCCTTGGCGACAATTACGTGGTCGAGCTGTTCTCGTTCCCGTCACCGCCCCGGCGAGTGACGAATCCGGAGGCCGCAGGACTTCGCCATCTCGCATTTGCAACGGACGATCTGGATGCGGCGCTTGCAGAGCTGGACAAGGACGGCATTACGCACGAGGAGGTGCGCACGGATGAGTACACCGGGATGCGTTTCTTCTTCTTCCACGATCCCGACGGCCTTCCAATTGAAATCTACGAGATCAAGGCCGACAACGCATTCAAACACTGACATGGAATTCAAGGACAAATCGGTGGTCGTCACCGGCGGGGCGCAGGGCATAGGCAAGTGCATCGCCGAGTGCTTCGCGCGCGAGGGCGCGACGGTTCACGTGATCGACGTGCAGACGGGTCCGTGGTTCGTCGGCGACCTTGCGGACAAGGCGACGCTCGAGCGGTTCGCTGCGGACGTCGTCGCGAAGAGCGGGAAGGTCGACGTTCTCGTCAACAACGCGCTGCCGCTCTTCAAGGGCATCGACGATTGCTCATACGAGGAGTTCGCCTACGCGCAGGCGGTCGGCGTTGCCGCGCCCTTCTACCTCGCAAAGCTCTTCAAGGACAGCTTCGCCGAGGGAGCGTCCATCATCAACATCTCGTCTTCCCGCGACAGGATGAGCCAGCCGCAGAGCGAGAGCTACACCGCCGCCAAGGGCGGAATCGCCGCGCTAACGCACGCGCTCGCCGCCAGCCTCGCCGGACGCGTCCGCGTCAACTCGATCTCGCCAGGCTGGATAGACACGTCGTTCAGGAAGTACGAGGGGCCAGACGCCTCCCAGCACTTCGCAGGGCGCGTCGGCAATCCGATGGACATCGCAAACATGGTCCTCTACCTCGCCTCCGACAAGGCAGGCTTCATCACGGGCGAGAACATCTGCATCGACGGAGGCATGACCCGCAACATGATTTACCACAACGACTTCGGATGGAGGCTGGAAAAATGAAGATAAAGCAGATACGCAACGCGACACTTCGCATCAATCTCGGCGGGGTTGAATTCCTCATTGACCCTTGGCTCATCGGCAAGTCCGAGGGGTTCACATTCGGCCAATCGCCTTTTGCATCGGAGGTGGTCGATCCAGCGCAGCTCGACATCGTAATGCCGATGTGCGAGCTCCCGATGCCCCTCGCCGATGTACTGTCCGGCGTCGATGCATACGTTCTCACGCATCTTCATCCAGACCACTTCGACATGGCACCGGACGGGACAGTCGGTGCGAAGCTCGACAAGGGCGTGCCGATATTCGTGCAGAACGAGCGCGAGGTCGGCGTGATGAAGAAGTCTGGCTTCGCGGACGTTCGGATGTTAACGGATGACGGCGTCACATTCAACGGGGTGACTTTAAAGCGCACTTACGCCAAGCATGGCACGAAAGAGCCGTGTGGTCCGGCATCGGGCATCTTCTTCAGTGCACCAGGCGAAAGGAAAACACTCTGGATTCTCGGCGACACGATCTGGTGCGACGAAGTCGCCAAGACTATGGCGGAGCTGAAACCCGATGTCGTAATCCTGAACGCCTGCGCCGCACAGCTTAAGACCTACGGTCGTCTCATCATGGACGATGCAGACGTCGAGAGCGTCTGCCGCGCCGCGCCAAACGCCACGGTAATCGCGAGCCACATGGACACCGTCGCCCACGCCTCGCTGACGCGCAAGACGCTCAAGGCGGCGCTCGAAAGGCGCGGCCTCGTCTCGCGCGTCCTCATGCCTGACGACGGCGAAGCGTATGTGTTTTGACACAGGAGAAATCCATGACAGTCGTAAAAATCACAGTTCTTGAAACTTCGCTGAAGAAGGACTTGGCGGGCGAATACGCCGTGCCGAATCTGGAAACCTGCCCGGTGCTCAAGCCGGGGCAGGTGTTCTACGCGACGAACACGTGCCCCAAGGGAATGTGCGACGCCGCATGGCGCACGATCAACCAGTACATCTTCGCCCTCGCCTGCGGGGTGCGCGAGTTCTACGGCGGCGGATGGATGAAGGAGCCGGGCAAGGTCATCACGTGCTGCAACGACGGACTGCGCCCGGTCTACTTCAAACTTGAGGCCACCGACCGTGAGGCGGGGCCGTTTCTCGGCAGGGACTGAAGGAGAATTGGCGATGGCAATGCCGCAGAGAGACGATCTCATTGAGGAGATCAAGCGGACCGACCTTCTCCTTGAATGGGCGGTTCAGCATGGCGACGAGGCGGAAGCCGAACGACTGCGGGAGAAGCTCCGCAAGCTGACGGAGATGTAGCGGCGCAGGACGCGCGACGTTGGCCCGTGTCGCGTTCCGGCGCGAGGGGCGGGCGCTTCCCCGACCTGAAGCGAAAAGCCCGACACGCGGCGACGTGGCGGGCTTTGTGCGCGATGCGCTTGCTCAGGCGCGTCAGACGGCGCTGCGGATGGCGTTCCACTCGTCGAGCTTCGACCAGAAGCGGCCGCCGTGCCGCTTGATGTCCTTCTTCGCGCGGCGGCAGATGCCCTGCATCTTGCGCGAGACGTCGATGATGACCTTGAGCGCGTCGGTCACTCCGTTCACCGTCGCTGGCAGGTCGTCCAGGTCGATCTTCGCGGCGGTCGAGACGATGTCGCCGAAGTCCTGCGAGAGGTCGCGGAACACCCGTGTGCGGAAGCGCTCGGGCGCACAACGCAGGCGGTAGTCGTTGTCGCACGCCGAGACGAACGAGCGGAGGATGTCCCTGACGGCTGTCGCGGCCGCGATCTCCCTGTTCACCGAGTCCAGCTCCTCCTCGTACTTCGTCGGGACGGCCGAGCCGTTCTTCATCGCGTCCGTGAGGCGCTTCCCGATGATGAGCCACGCGCCGATGGACGGGATGCTCTCGCCCTCGAACATCGCCTTGGTGCCTTCGTCGAAGTCGTGAACCATCCGCATGAAGTCCGCCTCGCCCGTCAGCGCCGCGAAGCAGTCCGAGAGGTTCGCCGCCCGCTCCGCAATCGCGCCCCACCGATGGAGCTTGCGCTCGCTCTCCGCCCTTGTCGCGGCCATCTGCCGGAGCCCCTCGTCGAGGACGGGGATCGCCTGCGTCTTCAGGAACTCGTAGAAGACTGGCCCGCCCACGATGACGGTGCGCTTCGACCAGTCGATCTCGTTTTCCCAGTTTTCGTCGTTGTTCATCTCGTTGCCTTTCCTTTCGGTTTTCGAGGGCGTCCACCACGGCCACCCAACGCGACACATACTGCCGTATGTTTCCAGGAATAGCAACGGCCTATTTGATTATATTTTTACTGGGGAAATCTCGCGGTTCCGAAGGCGAGAAACCCGTCGGTGAACCGCCCAGCGCAGGACAGACGCAAAGACCCCGGCGGTCGGTTCCGCCGGGGTCTGTCCGACTCACTTCGAGTCGTTCGGGTAGGTCACGATTAGGTTGCCTTTCTCGTCCACCTTTACCTGTGCATCGTGCCAATGTCCATTGTGAGCAGCCTTCAGTAGCGCATTCTCCAATCGAGCAGCACTGCAAGGGAGGCGGACTTTGACCAGGATTGTGTCCATAGTGGGTCTCCTTTGTAGGGTTGTTGATGCAGACATTATACCAAAACGCCCGCCCGCTAAGCGAGGCGGCGGGCGAGGGCGAGCAGATTCTTCACGCCGTTCAGCTCGCCGAGCGAGCGGGTCACGAGGAACTCGAGGTCGTCGAAGTCCTCTCTGCTGCCCGCGTCGGCAAGAGCGACCATGTCGAGGGCGAAGAGCCCCCGCCACGCGCTGAGCGTGACCGCCGCCACGTTGCCCACCAGGGCGAAGACGGCGTCGAGGTTGACCTTGCGCCCGACCTCCCGGTGCTGAAGCCTGTAGGCCGCGCGTAGGCGGTCTCTGCGGCTTTCGCTTTTCTCCTCGATTCCGCGTTGGCGCGCGTACTCGGCTTCGGCAAGGTGCCTCACCTCAGCGGCGACCATCCTCTCAACCTGCTCCGGCGAAGGGAAGCCTCCGCCGGGATTCCATTGTTTACTCATGTGTTTTCCTTTCTGTGGCTTTTTGCCACCTCGCACATGATGCGCCAAAGGCGAAAGAAAGGCAACGGAGCCGGGCGACAATCCGCCCGGCGCAGGACAGGCGCAAGCGCCCCTTCATGCGATCTCCCAGCGGGCGATCTCCTCGCCGCTGCGCGAGTTTACGACCCACTCGCCGTTGCCGTAGTCCACGACCTCGCCGCCGTGGTCGGCCGCGATATCCGCAGCGTCGCGTTCGATGTGCCCGCGCGCCTCGTCCGCCGAATCGAACTTCCGCGTCTCGCTTCCGTAGCCCGACGCGCTGAACCTGACCGTTGTCTTCGCCATCTTGGTGTTCCTTTCGTTTGCGCTTCGCCCGCAGACCTGTCCCGCGTTTGAAACGGCTCTATGATGCCGTAATGTTTTCTGAATAGCAACGGCCCTTCTGCATTATTCTTCGCTATGGGGATTCCGCCCAAAAACCGCCCTTGAACGTACGCGCGAATTAGGATATACTTTCTCATATGTCAGTGATCGTCGACACATACCGCAAGCTGAAAAGGCAGCACCCCGACCGCCTCGTCCTCTTCGAGACGGGCAAGGTCGCGTTATTCCTATGCGAGGACGCAGAGGACGTGTCGAGGCTTCTCGCCGAGCCGATCTCGACACAGCACGTCATCGGCCGCCCGGCCGTCGTCTTCGCGCAGGCGAGGCTGCCCGAGGTTCTCATGCGGCTGACCGTCTTCGGGCGCAGTCTTGTCGGCGTCCGCCGCAAGGGAGGCCCGAATTCCAGATGGGTGGAGTTCTCGCTTGAGAGCCCGTCCGACATATCGAAGATCGAGTTCGCGCACAAGGTCGCCTATGGAGACGCCCTCGACGAGATCACAAATGGCAGAATGGAGACGTCGTGGGAATGGTTCGCGTTCCCGCGCCTGCGGACTGCGTCCGACACGGACGGCGATGACGGGCGCACGCTCCGAACGCTGCGGGAGTCCCGCCTCGTCCTAAGCCGGAAGGCCGTGGCCACTCACGTCCGCGAGATGGCGGCGGCTCTCCTTGCGCGAGGCGAATCGGCCGAGGACATCTTCGGCGTCGAGGCCGCGCGCCACGTGAAGGCATCGGCGACGCTCTTCGCGCTCACCGCGAAGGACCAGGGCGACCGCGATCTGTTCGCGCAGGTGATCAGACGGTTCTTCGGCGGGGAGTACGACACCGCGACGACGGCCGCGATTGCCGCAGAGCTTGACTCGCCGAGGGACGACACCCCCCGCGACCTCGTGAAGTCCGACGCCCCCGGCGGCGTCTCGGTCAGAGGGAAAAAATCACGGAACCTTGATTCTTGAAAAGAGCCACTGTCCGTCGGTCTTTTCAAGGCGAGCAATGAACCCCTCGGCTTTCGGCTCGTATCGCGGCCACGCCGCCTCGGTGCCCGATTAGTCGATCCACCCCGTGACCCTGGCTTCTAAACCGTCATGAACGACCCTCCTCAATCGGCATCTTCGCGCCGTCCGCGCCGATCCTGACGAACGTGATGTCCGTCGTGAAGACGCCAGTCTCCTCGCTCGACTCGATGTGGCGGCGGAACACCTCGACGTGGTATGTGACGGACGTGCGGCCGACGCGCGCCTTCGTCGTCTCGAAGCGTAGGACGGACTGCGGGTGGACGCTCTTGTGGAACGTGACCTCGCTCATTCCGACGGTGACGAAGTGGCATCCGGGGTAGTCGCCGCTCACCGCCATCCACGCGATTTCGTCTACCCACATCAGCATCTTCCCGCCGAAGAGGAATCCGTAGTGGTTGAGGTCGCCCGGCATAACGAGTTTGTAGGAAGTCATTGCTTTCTCCTTTGCCATCTGTAGCACTGGAGGTAATTATACCATTTCCCCGCTCCGGGCATCCAACCGGGCGCACCGTCCGCGAGGCTGTCGCGGACGATGTGCCATCCCTTCCCTACAGTCCGATTCCCTTGAAGTTCCTGTTCCCCGCGCGGACCGCCGCGATCTCGGCGTCGCAGGCCGCCTTGTAGTCGGGCCGCTCGCGCTCCTTCGCCGCGCAGTCCATGCAGATCGTCTGCTCGTTGAACATCGACATCGTGCGGCCGCCGTCAAGCGTCCGCCCGCATCTGTCGCATACCTTCGTCGTGAAGAATCTGTCCCCTGCCATCTTGTCTTTCCTTTCGTTTTGGTTTTTGCCGTCGTCCCTCGCGAGGGCCTTTCCTCCGTTGGAACAGCACACATGATGCCGTAATGTTTTCAGGATAGCAACGGCCTGTCTGAAGATTTATGAAGATTTTTTCACCCGCAGAACGGCGGCGATTCAGCGCAGAAAAAAAAGAACCCCGCCCTTGCGCAGGACGGGGGTCATTGGCTTCGCTGTCGCCTTCGCTCACTTCAGCTCGTCGCGGCCTACCACGTAGGAGGCGCAGGTGCAGTAGCACCTGACTCCCCTCGCGCCCGCGTTCGGGTCGACGAGGACGTGAACCTCTCGCGGCAGCGGAGCGCCGAGAACACTCTCCACGACTTGCCTGACGCACTCGCCCATCTCGGTCTTCTCGTCCTCGCCCTTCGGCTCGTTCGTGTAGTCGGTGTCGTGGATCATCACCGCGTCTTCCCTCTCCAGGAATAAGTGTCCGAGCCTCGCCTCCTTGACGGCCTTCGCCAGCAAGCTTGCCTCGTATGCCTCTTGTATCGTCATTGTCGTTCTCCTTTGCTTTCGGTTTTCGGTTGCGTCCTTCCTGCGGGCCTTTCCCGCTCAAGGAACGACACTATGATGCCGTAATAATTCACGAATAGCAACGGCCCTTCTGCATAAATCTTCAGCGCCGAAAACCGAGTCGCCTTTTAAACCGACGCCAACCCATCCGAGGCCGGAGCGGACTCGGACGCGGTTGGCGGTTTGAACCTGCCCTGGTCGGCTGTTACTTCTTCGCGGCCTTCTTGACCGCCTTCTTCGCGGTGGGCTTCTTCGTCGCAGCCCTGGCTGCGGCCTTCTTGATCGCCACGGGCTTCGCCGCCGCCTTCGTCTTCGGCGCGGGCTTCTTGGCTGCGGGCTTCTTCGCGGGCTTGGCTGCTTTCTTGGTTGCCATGTCGTCGGCTCCTTTCATCTGTTTTTACGATGCACATATTTTACCAAAGTCCTCCGCGTCGAACAACGGCAACGCCGGCTTTTCGACGAAAGGAAAGCCGCCGGCGTTTCATCCGAAAAGCCAGCGGCGCTCGCGGACGCCCCGCGAGGATCGCCTTTCGCGCTATAGGAGGCTTGACGCCTCGCGGAGCGTCGACTCGCAGTCCTCGATCTGCGACTTCATCAGGCTTAGAATGCCGCGAAGCTCCTTTATGCCGCCCTTGCCAAGGCCGTCGGCAAGCGCAAGGCAGTCTATCCCCGCCAGCGATCCAGACACCTTCTGGAGCGCGACGCTGGCCTTACCCGCGTTCATGCAGATGACGTCGGGCTTCGGCTTCCTCGCCCTTGGATGCTTTGCCTTGTACTCGCTTCTTGTTTTCTCGCGGAACTTCGCGTTGCACCAGCCGATCAGTTCGTCGGTTCCCTTGCCGCAGAGCTTGGCAAGCCGGTCGAGCATCATCTCCCGCGTCATCGTGTCGCAGTGCCTCGCGGCCTCGCCCATCGAGTCGCCCGACTCCATGCTCTTCCGCATGTCCTCGAACGTCAGCGTCGGCGGCATCTCCCCGACCGCCCACAGCTCTTTGGGATGCACCCGCTTGAACCAACCGAGGATGGTCTCGTTCAGCCCCTTGCCCTTTTTCTGTTTCATTGCATTGTCCTTTCCTTTGAGTTGTCTACGCCGCATATGATGCCGTAGGTTTCGGATAATAGCAACGGCCCATTTGAAGAATTATGAAGATTTCTTTCCGACCGCAGGAGAGGCGGATTTCCAGGCGATGAATCGCCCAGCACAGGACGGCAAAGGGACGACGGCAATACCCGCGCCCCGCCGCAGGCGACGATGCGGCGATTCGCCTCACGCCCGCGTCAGAGCGTCCTCAAGGGCGTACCCGATTGCCGCGAGGCGCGCGACGGCGGCGTCGAAGTCGCCGCCCGCGCAGAAGCCCGCGATGACCTCGCGGGCCTCGCCTCTGAGTTTTTCGATCTCGTTCATGGCGTTGTTCTCCTTTCTCGTCTCGTTCAATGCTAATCGACCTCCCAGGTCAGGCGTTCGTCGGGGAAAGCCTGGAGCGCGAGGTCTGCAATCGCCTTCAGATCCACAAGCGCTTTCTTCGCGTTTCCGTCCGTGGCCTTCCAGTAGTCCGCGTCGGGCTGTGCTTCGCCAAGCGCGGCTATCGCCTTGTCGAGGACGGGAAGCGAATCCCTGACGCATCCGCCGTCGAGCGAACGCAGTCCCTCGCCCCCGATCACCCGATGGAAGGTGCCCGCATAGTTGTACGTGACGTACAGCCATGCGTCCCTCGTGCCGCCGACGGCATACGTACCGCCGGCGATGTCGTGCTTTTCCGGCAGGACAGCGTCTCCGCCGTCCGCGCGCTTGATTCTTATGCTGTATCCCATCTTCGTTTCCTTTCTTTTCGCCCCAGGGGGCAGCTTCCACATGCAGACACTATGATGCCGTAATCCGGCGGAAATAGCAACGGCCTGTTTTGAGAATTATTCAGCCGTCGAAATCGGCGGACGGAGGCGGTCTCCCGCCCCGCCCTCCTTCGCGCGTCAGCCCTTCGGGTCGTAGCCCTTGGCCTTGAGCGCCTTGTCGACCTCTGCGGCGAGAGCCTTGCGCTTCGCCTCGTCCGCCTTCCTCTCCTTGGCGTTCTCGTGCGGACCGGCGGCAAGCCAAAGACCGTACCAGACGTCGTAGTCGGTGTCGGTCAGCTCGGCAAGGCGCTCAAAGCAGCGCTGGCGCTGCTCAGACTCTCCGCAGTCGACAATCTCGTAGAAATTCTCGCCGTCGCGCATCCGCCTCGCCAGTTCGAGGAAGGTAACCGTTTCGGAGAAGTCTTCCATCAAGTCGCGCTCGCCAGGGTGCACGCGGAGCATCCAGTCGCGCACCACCTCGTTGAGCCCGCTCCTCTCGGGGTCGCCGCCAAGCTCCTCGATCTGCCTGTCGAGCTCGACATTCAAGGCGTCCATCGCCGCCTTGATTGCCTTGGGGTTGGCTATGCCCGACTTCCTGCCGTCGAGGTGCGTGACCTCGATGAGCTTCGCGCCCCGCTCCGCGTAGGCGCGGCGGCAGCGTATGAGGCTGTCCCTCAGCTCGGTCTTCTGCTTTTTCGTCATGGTTCCGTTTCCTTTCGTTTCTCTTTTCAGTTTTGCCGCGCCTCCCTCGCGGGAGGTCGCGGCGGTTTCAAATTCATGCCCAGTAGGTTTCGTAGCGGTCTTCCGCCGTCTCCTCGTCGTACTCGTCCGCCTCCGTCTCGGCGCGGTCGATCATCTCCTCCATCTCGTCGAGCCTCGCGCGCATCGCCTTGATCGCCTCGCGGAGGGCTTTCCAGTCGTCGTGGTCGAAGTCCTGCGGCCTCGTCTCCGTCAGCGTCGCCTCGGTGTCGGTCGCGATCTCCTCGCCGAGCCTTTCGAGGTCGCCCGCGATGTCGCGCGCTTCGTAATTTTCCCTGTTGTTCATCTTCGTTTTCCTTTCGTTTTCGGTTTTCGTTTCGCGGGCCTTCCCCGCTGCAATTTTCTGACCACATGATGCCGTAATAGTCCAGGAATAGCAACGGCCCTTTTGAAGATTTTTCATTATTTTTTCAGCCCGCCTAATCGCCGCGAAAACCGCCCTGTTTCGCCTCCTCGCGGACGGCGGGGGAACGCCCGCCTGCATGTCGGGAACGCGACGTGCGCCCGCTGTGCGCGGCACGGCGGGAACGGGAAACGGAGAAAGGGAAAGCCGACGGCGGGATCGCCCCCGCCGTCGGCCAAACGAAAACCTCGATGCGGCCCTGCCGCCCTTCGCTATTTCATGGCGACCCACCTCCTTTTCTCGATTGGCTTCAAAGCGCCGAATGCGTTGGGGAGCCCCCAGTACCTCGCCCCCGTCGCGCAGGTGATGCGGTAGCCGTCGGGGTAGGGCTTGCCGTCGCGGAGTTTTCGCGTCTCGGGCGTCATCGCGTAGGTGAACGCGGGGACGCGGTAGCGCGTCGCGCGGCTTCCCATCAGCTCGGCGTGGACGATGACCTTGACGCAGTTGTAGACGCTGGGGTACCCCTCGTAGAGGTCGAGGCGGTGAAGCTCGGTCTTGGTGACGAGGTAGAGGACGCCCTCGACGCGACTTCCGCGCGAACGCTCGATGTCCGCGTAGAGCCGCTCGACGAGCTTCCACCCGCGAAGCGTGGCGCGGCCGACGGGGCGTGCCTCGGGGATGCGGCGTCGAATCTGCTCGGGGTTCATGTTCGACCCGTAGGCGAAGTACAGGAAGGTGTCGGGGCTCGTGGCGAAGCTCCACCCGAAGGAGCCCGTAGCGTCGAAGTGGTATTTGCGCTCGTCTTGAATCTTCATCGTTTCGTTCCTTTCGTTTCTGCGTTGGCATTGCCTCGCCTCCCCTCGCGGGGAGGCGGGGCGTCCGCCCTCAGTCGTGGCGTCCGTCCTTCCAAGCCGCCGAGCCGGGCAGGTTCTTGCAGAGGTGCTTGCGCATCGACTTGAAGGTCTCGCCGTTCGCGCCGAGCCGCAAAAGGAAAACGCGGAAGTCGTACTTCGCGCTCGCCTCGCTGTAGGGGCGCGGGTTCTTCGCGCTCGCCGCCTTCGCGCTCTTCGCCTTGAGAACCATCAGAAGGTCGATCAAAACCGCCGCGCGGATGACCCCCGCGTGAAGGCTCTGCTCGTGGTAGCGGAACTCGACCGTCCCCTTGGTTCCGTTCCAGAGGTTGTGGAGGTTGAGGGCGCGGTAGCGCGCCGAGGAGTAGTGGCTGTTGCGGTCGCGGCATCCCGCGTAGTAGGCGTCCGCGAGCCTCGCCATCGTCGGGCTGTGCATCGCGCAGATCTTGTCGACGAAGGCGTGGTCGGTGCGGCGCGTGTAGCTGCTGATGCGCGCCTCCTGCGTTCCCGTCGCCTTGAGGATCAGCGTCTCCTGCTTGTAGAAAATCTTGACGAGGTTCTTGATCTGCGTCGGGGTCATCCCCTGCGCCCCGACGTGGACGTGGAGCCCCGTGCGGCTGTTGACCTTCGCGCGGGCTTTCCTCATCGCCCTCACCACCTTCTGCAGGGTGTCCATGTCGCCGTAGCGGAGGATCGGCGTTACCACCTCGGCGCTCGTCCCCCAAAGGCTGCCGTCGCTCACGATGTTCCACTTGCGTCCGTCGGGCATCTTGACCACCCAGTTGTGGAGGTGGCAGCCCTCGTAGTAGGCCGTGCCGCCCGTGACCTCCGCGACCACCTTGGCCGCCCGCTCCTGGCTGATTCCCTCGTACTCGAGTTCGCACCCGTAGGTGAGGCTCGCCAATTCTGCTTCCGTTATCGTCATCTTCGTGTTCCTTTCTTTCGGTTTTCGTTTGGCGTTCTCGCGGGGGCCCTTCCCCCGTTGGAACGCCGCTATGATGCCGTAATATTTCACGGATAGCAACGGGGTATTTGATTATTTTTGATTATTTTTCACTGTTTTTTATAACTTAAAGGAACGCGCCTATTATCGCGGAATTACGGCGCTTTATGATCGGGGGGCGGTGGGCGGAAAGCGGTGCGCGGGGATGGAAAATCGGCGTGCGCCGAAAAAGACGGACGCACGCCGACGATGGGTTTCGGCATTTCGGAAAAGCCTGTCGGGGCGGACGGGAGAGCGAGGCTCGGGCAACGGTGGAAATGGCGTCGCTCAGACCGCATCCAAGGCGGGGGGACGCGAAGCGGATCGCGCCAAGGGAGTCCCGCCTTTGGATGCCCCGCCCCGACAGGCGGAAAGGCTACCGCCCTTCGGCGGCGTTCCGCTCGGCGTCCTTCGCCTTGCGGTAGGCGACCCAGTCGCCGCCTTCGATGACGGGCGCGTCCGCGCGTAGGGCGTTCATGATGTAGACCCATGCGAGAACGCTCCCGCCTCCGACGAGGTGGACGCGGATCTGCTCGCGGCGGTAGAGGCGCGGGTAGCCCTCGAGCCTGTCCATCGACTTGAAGCCGTCCTCGTTGACCGTCAGCACCTCGCCCGCGACGCGCGTCCGTCCGCGCTTCACGAAGGCAGGATAGCCCCACCCCGTGTCGTGGATGGTGCCCGTGGTCCACGCCTTCTGTCGGCGCGCGTTGCCCGCCCAGTGCGCGTTGCGTTCGCCCGCGATGAGCGTTCCGTAGACGAAGACCTTGTGCTCCTCGTCGCGGCTCCGAAGGCCGAGCTCCTTTTCGCACCGCCTGCGCACGGAGGGCGGGAGGTGCCTGATTTCCATTTCGATTGGTGTTGGCATTTTTCGTTTCCTTTATGTTCTTGGTTTTGCCCCGCGCCCCCGGCGTCTCCGCCGAGGCGCAGGACGGAATCGTTCAGCCGACCTCGGTCGCGTGTACCTCGGTCGTGTCGAGTTCAAGGTCGCTCATCTTGATGTCCTCGGCTGTGAAGCGGTCGCGGATCTTCTCCTCGGCCTCGCCCTCGCTCGACGCCTTGACGTCGAACGACCCCGCGAAGGTCGCGTGGAGGCTCACGGAGTACAGCTTCGCGTCCTCTTCCGCATCCCCGTCGTCGGGGAAGCATTCGCTCACGCACACCGCGAGCGTCCGTCTGCCGCCGACGTCGATCCAGATGGTCGACCCGTCCGAGTCGCACTTCGCGTTCGCGGCCTTGAGCGCGTCCATGAGGATGCGGTGAATCTTCTGCTCGTCCATTTTCGTTTCCTTTCTTTTCGGTTTTGGGTGTTGCCCCGCCCCTCGCGGGGGCGGGGCGTCCGTCCTACCTCGCGGCGAAGGCGGCGGCCTTTGCTACGAGGAGCTGCCTTATCTGGTAGGCGAGGCTCCGCATCTCCACCGCGTAGGTTTCGAGCGCCGGAAGGTTCTCCCGCGAAAGCGGAAGCTCCGTCACGAACCGCGCGAGCTTCCTCACGCGTCCTTCCTTTGTCAGGAGCTGGGCGTTCAGCTCCGCGATCATCTCTTCGTTGCCCATCTTTTCGTTTCCTTTCCTTTTGGTTTTCCCTTGCCTTCGGGTACTCCCTTTTCCCCGTTGGAACGCCCATATGATGCCGTAATGTTTTACGGATAGCAACGGGGTATAGCGATAATTTTTCAACTATTTTTCATTAAAAAATATCGCTTATCCCCCTTGCAACCCGTTTAACTATTACGGTAATATGTCGGACGATGGGATAGGGACTCGATTCGCGGCCCCGCGGCCCTTTGAACTTATGGGCGGGAAACGAAAAAGCCCGTCCCGCGTCGATGCGGAACGGGCGTGTCGGGCGCGGCCGAAATCAGACGCCGAGGTCGTTCAGCCGCCGCCGGAGCGCAAGCTCCTGTGCGTCGGAGAGCCCGACCGAGCGTCCCTCGCCGTCGTGCGCGCAGACGAACGTGTCCCCGACGATGACGTCGCCGTGCATGAGTATCGCCGTGAGGAGCGTTGCCTTCGGGTTGTAGGAGAGCCCCTTGAGCTTCCCCTCCTCGTCGAGGAAGAGGTCGAGGCCGTCGAGGGAGTGTCCGTGGAGTTCCCATCGTTCGATCCAGCCTCCGACAATGGACTGCATCGTCTTGAGTGGGATGTTGCCGTTCTCTTCCGTCTCGACTTCCGCGAACGCCCACCCGCCCCTCGCGGGGATTTTCAGAACCTTTGCCTTTGCCATCTTCGTGTTCCTTTCTGCTGCGTCCCGGCCTCGGCGTTTCCGCCGAGGGGCGGGACTCGTCTTTCAGCGGTCGACCATCCCGACGAGGCCGGAGAGGAATCCGTCCGTCTCCTGCGCCGCCGCAAGCGTTCCCGAAAACGCGCCGCGAAGCTGGAACACCCCGTTGGCGTTGCCCGTCTTTGCAAGTTCGAAGGCCGTCTTCCTCACCTCCTGAAGAAGGGTTGAAATTTTGCCGGCCTTGTCCGCGAGGGCGTTGATCTGTTTCTGCGTGATTTCCATCGTCTTGTTCCTTTCGATTGCGTCCCGTCCCCGACGTTGAGCCGGGGCGCGGGGACATGGTTTTCAGTCCTCGTCTTCCTCGTCGTCCTCGGCCGAGTCGAACTCGCCGCCTTCCCACGCGCGTTCGGGCGCGTAGTCGCCGTCCTCGCTTGTTGCGATCCAAAGCGTGTCGCCTACGCGCGTCACCGTTTTGATGTCTGCCGAAAGCGGCCAACCCGGCTGTTCGGCAACCTTGACCTTCGGGTCGTGGTCGAAGCAATCCTGCATCTCCTACAGTTCCTTTATCAGCTCGTTGAGCGTCATTTTCCTTTTCCTTTTTGTCGTTGTTTCGTATCCCTTCGGGTACTCCCTTTTCCCCGCAGTGAACGCTACACATGATGCCGTAATAGTCCAGGAATAGCAACGGCCCCCGCGAAGATTTATGAAGAATTATTAGCGGCGGTTTATCTTGCGCGGGCAGCGCCGCGAAGAACCCTGTCCAGCCGCCGCCACATGGAAAGCTCCTGAGCGTCGGAAAGCCCGACGGGGCTCCCCGACTTGTCCCTGCCGCAGATGATTACATTGCCGAAGACACTCGGCGCATAGGGATTGTAGCCAAGCACGGCGGCGGCCGTCTCGTTCGAGTGGAGCCTGGGTCCGCGATCCCCGCCGTTGAGGTATGCGTCGACGCCTTTGATCCCCACGCATTCAAGGGCGATGCGTCTGCTCTCGCCGCCCACGTACCTGCGGATGTCGCCGACGCGGATACGCCCGCCGCCGTCCGTCTCCATGCGGTCGAAGCCCCATCCTCCGAACGCCATTATCTTCAGCACCCTCGCCTTGCCCGACTTGGCCATAGTCTTTTCCCTTTCGTTATGCGCCCGCCCCGACCAGTCACGGGCGGGGCGAGCCAGTTGCCGTCTACTTGATCGGCTTGCGGAGCGCCTCGAAGACCGAGTCGCGCCTGTCGACGTACCCCTTCTCCTGCAAGAGCGTGTCCTCGATGCTCTGGAGCCACTCGCCCGCCTTGTCGGGGGACGGCCTCTTCGCCGCGAGGCCGGCGATCTCCTCGCCCGCCCTCGCCATCGCCGCCGCGACGTGCGTCTCGATTGCCGCGCCGATGAACTCCACGTCGTCGTCGGTCAGTTCGTACTTCATCCTCATCTTCGTTTCCTTTCGTCGGGTTGCGTCGCCCGACCCGGAGGCCGGGCGGCTTGTGTTTAGACGCGCTCGATGTTGACGTACTCCCCGCTGACCTTCAGCAGGTTCTCGTAGTCGCCGGAGGTGGCCTTCCTTAAGTACTCCTCCACAAGGTCGCCGTGCCCCGTGCTGCGGAGCGCCTTGGCCACCGCCCCAAGTACGCAGTAGGCGTTGCCGCTCGGTCCGCGCATCTCCACGATCACCGTCTCGTCGGTGATCGGCTCTTTCCTCTCGTTGCTCATCTTCGTTTCCTTTCTTTTTTGGTTTCCCGTTCGCCTTTCGGGTACTCCCTTTTCCCCGCAGTGAACGCTACACATGATGCCGTAATAGTCCAGGAATAGCAACGGCCCCCGCGAAGATTTATGAAGATTTTTTCGATGTGGAAAAGCCGCCGCAGAAACGGCGTCTGCGGCGGCTTTTCGGCGGCTACTCCATGTCGCTGCACGAGAGTCCGTTGAGGTGCATCTCTGCGTCCGTGTTCGCGTCGAGCTCGACGACGCAAGCCCAGTTGAAGCACGCCTTCAGCTCGTCCCTCCAGTCGCGGATCAGCGTCGGCACCATCCGGCATCCGTCAGAGCCGTCGCTCTTCATCACCGTCTTCGGCTCGTGCGGGGCGCGGCTTATCTCGCGCTCCCTCGCCCCACGGTACGCCCAGCCCGCCCGCCAGAAGATCCGCTTCTTTGGATGCGCCTCAAGGTCGGCCACCACGGTTTCGTAGCTTACTGTGTTCATCTTAGGTTTCCTTTCAGTTGCGTCCCCGCCCCGGCACGAATGCCGGGGCGCGGGACATCTTGTTTCAGCCGAGAACCTTCTTCATCTCCTCGGGCGCGAGCTTGATGAATATTTTTTCAAGCTCTCCGAAGAGGCCGTCGCCGCCGCGCTTGTGGTAGGAGTTGAAGAACTCCGGGCCGTACTCCGAGGCGACGCCGAGGATGGCGTCGAAGGCGTCCGCGAGCTGCGACCTCTCCGCCGCCGTCAGCGTCTCCTTCTTCGGCTCGGCCTTCTTCGCCTTGCGTCTGCCCTTCCCGCTCATGTAAAACGATTCCGGCGTGATCAGGAACCTCCCCGAGTCGACGTCGAGGTAGAAGTGCCCGTCGACGCCGTCCGCCGTCCTGACCGCGACGGGCACGTCCGGCGCATTCAGCTTTTCGACTTTGAGCAGAAAGTCGATTCCGTCCTTCAGCTCCGCGACCGTCACGTTGTTGATCGATACTCCCATTTCCGTTGTCCTTTCCTTTTTGGTTTTGCCTCCGCCCCTTTTCGGGCGGAGGCGTCTGGAGTTCAGCCCTCGGTGCCCGTGCGCTTCTCCTCCTCGCGGCGGGCGTTGTTGTCCACTATGTCCAGGAACCACCGCCCTCCGATCTGGAAGCGCGGATAGGTCACCGCCCTGTGGTTTTCCATGTCCGAGAGCTTGATGCAGACGAGCGTGCAGTCCTTCTCGGGGTAGGCGTTCGTTCCCGTGAGGTGGTACTCGCGGTTCATCACCGACCCCTCGATTGTGTAGACGTCCTCGCGCTTGAGGGGCGTAAGCTCCCTTACCCAGTCGAGGAACTCCTTGAGGTTCTTCTCGTCCGGGGCGAGCCCTTCGAGCGTCAGCGCCCAGTCCTCGTACAGCTCGTCGAGCTGCTTCTTCGTCGTCACCTTGATCACGTTCATCTTCGTTTCCTTTCTTTTGGTTTTCCGTTGCCTCTTGGGGTACTCCCTTTCCCCCGCAAGGAACGCTACACATGATGCCGTAATAGTCCAGGGATAGCAACGGCCCATGCGAAGATTTATGAAAAAATATTTATGCAGAATCCCGCTTGCAGTCATTTGAACTATTACGGTAATATGTCGGACGATGGGATAGGGACTCGGTTCGCGCGCCCGCAGCGGGGCGTAAACGAAAAAAGCGGTCACGCCTCCATGATGGAAGCGTGACCGCCTGTAGCCTACTCCTGTGCCCTGCAATACTCGCACTTGCAGCATCTCGCGTCTTCATTGCACACGCCAGCGGACTCCGCACCGCTCTCCTCTTGAGAGTCGGACTGGCCGTCCGTGCATCCACCGCCGCCGCAGCCTGTGCTGGCATCGGGGACCGAGCAGCCGCCGCATCCACTTGGGGAGGCGGTAGCGGGGGCCGCGTTCGTCGCGGGAGCGAGATCGTCCATGACCCCCTCGTAGGCGAGCTGGGCGAGCGCATGCAGCCTCGCCCCCTGCGTAGGGGACAGCTTGTCCTCGCGGACGAGCGACTCGATCCTGTTGGAGACCGCCTCGCGCCCGCCGAGGTCGTAGGCCGTCTGGATGACCTGCGCGATGTTCTGCCTGCGGTGTTCCCCAATCGAAGAACACCCGATGATCGCCGCGACTGCGGCCGACGCGACGACGATCAGCGTCGCGGCGACGATTCCCATGCACACCCTGCCGGGCGTGTTGAACCTTCTGTCCATCTGACTACTCCTTTTCCGGTTTGTGTTGCCCCCCGCCCTCACCACGAGAACAGGGAGAAGTGCTTGTTGCCCGACCAGTCGGGCTGGCCGGACTTGATGGTCTCGCTCT
>CACYNF010000043.1 GCA_902775595.1 uncultured bacterium
GGGAGAAATTATCCACTCCATCGATCACATCCAGGAGAATCAATGCACTCCGCAGAACTAAACGTTCCCCAAAACCATGTTTACCTTTTCAAACCACACACGAGACAACACAGAACAGTCAGCGGGCTTTTTGATATAATAATGACATGAACAACACCACACGTCGAGACTTCGTTACGAAGACCGCCGCTCTCGCGCTCCTGTCCTGCAGGGGCTCGGGGCTCTTCGCCGCCGCCGAGAAAAAGCGCCTCAACATCCTCTACATCATGACCGACGACCACGCCGCGCACGCGATAAGCGCGTACGGGTCGCGGATCAACAAGACGCCGAACATCGACCGGCTCGCGCGGGAGGGAATGCTGCTCAAGAACTGCTTCTGCACGAACCCGATCTGCACGCCGAGCCGCGCCGGAATCCTGACCGGCGAGTACAGCCACAAAAACGGCGTTCCCGTCTTCAACGACATCTCGACGGACATCAAGACAGTCGGCGGCTACATGCGCGACGCGGGCTACTACTCGGCCTTCATCGGCAAATGGCATCTCGGCGGCCCCAAGACGGTGCGCGACGCCGACTGGGACCGCTGGATGGTCTACGCGAACCAGGGCGTCTACTTCGACCCGTGGTTCTGGGAGAAGAAGGACGGCAAGATCGTCAAGACGGAGTACCGCGGCGAATACGCCACGGAGAACATCACGAAGGTGACGGAAAACGTGATCGACGGCGCGCTTGCGACAGGAAAGCCCTTCTTCGTCATGATGCACCACAAGGCGCCGCACCGCAACTGGCTGCCAAGCGACAAGTACAGGTCCGCGTTCCGCAAGCTGACGCTCAGTGACATCCCGCCGCCAGACACCCTCTTCGACGACTGGAAGGGGCGCGCCTCGCCCATAAGGACGACGGCGATGACCCTTCTCCACCACATGCGCCTCAAGGAAGACCTGAAGCTCGCGGAGTACTTCGCCGGCGGCGGCAGGTTCGAGTTCGAGGGGCGCAGCTACGAGGGCGCGAAGGACGCCTCCGGCAAGTTCATCGACGCGTGGCCCGAGGGAATGGACGACCGCGCGAAGACCGCCCTTTCCTACCTCCGCTACATGCAGGACTATCTCGCGTGCGTGCAGTCGGTCGACGATTCCGTCGGCGACATGTGCGACTACCTCGCGAAGAAAGGGATCCTCGACAGCACCGTCGTGATCTACACCTCCGACCAGGGTTTCTTCCTCGGCGACCACGGGCTATACGACAAGCGCTTCATCATGGACGAGGTCGCGCGCATGCCTTTTCTCGCGCGCTGCCCCGCGATCATCGCGCCGGGAAGCGTCAACTCCGACATCGTGACGAACATCGACTTCTCGCCGACGTTCCTCGACATCGCGGACGAACCAAGGCCCGGCCGCATGCAGGGCGAGAGCTTCCTCGGAAACCTCAGGGGGCGCACGCCGGGATCATGGCGCGAGGACTGCTACATGCGCTACTATGTCGAAGGCGGAGAACACGCGACGAGCGCGTGGTACGGCATCCGCACGAAGACCGACGCGCTCGTCTACTACTACAAGCGCGACGAGTGGGAGTACTTCGACATCGTGAAGGATCCCGACGAAGTGAAGAACGAGTACTCCAACCCCGCATACCGGGAGCGAATCGACTTCCTAAAGAAGCGCATCGCCGAACTGAAGCAAAAGCTCGGCGACGACGACAAGTACGCAAACGCCAAGGAATACGGCCCGATAGAATGACGTGGCCGGCCGCGTTTCCCGAGAGGGGCTCGGCCCAGCCAAGACGGGCCTTCTGCGTGGCCCGAACCAGGAAAGCCCTAGGCGTCGCGGCGGCCGGCAATGGCGCGCTTTAGGGTGAGCGGGTCTGAATACGCTATGCCGGAGTCGGCTGGAAGCCCGAAGGCAAGGCGCGTCACCTTGACGCCAGCCCCCTTAAGCACCTCCGCAACGTAGCCAGCCGTCGCATCTCCGTCCATATCGGTCGAAAGCGCGAGAAGGACCTCGGAAACGCCCTCTTCGCGAACGCGCGCAACGAGCTCCGAAATCCTGAGGCGCTCCGGCCCCATGCGCCGCGCAGGGGAGAGCTTACCGCCGAGCGCGTGGTATCTGCCGCGGAACGCGCCCGACGCCTCGATCGACACGATGTCGGCCGGCTCCTCGACGACGCAGACGACCGTTCCGTCGCGCGTCGCGTCGGTGCACATGTCGCAGGGGTCGCGGTCTATCGTCGTGAACGCGCCGCAGCGAGAACAGCAGCGCACGGAGTCGTGCGCTGCCCTTAGCGCCGCTGCGAGCGGCTCCGCGAGACGCGCCGGTTCGCGGACGAGCGCGAGCGCCGCGCGCGACGCCGAGCGACGCCCGAAGCCGGGGAGCTTCGCGAGGCACTTCTCCAGCTCGGCGACCGGCGCTATCATTTCCCGAAGAGGCCGCCTGCGCCGCCCGCCTGCATCATCTTCTGCATCTCGGCCTGCGTCGCGTCCTTCGCCTTCTTTAGCGCGCCGTTCACGACGTTGAAGAGCATCGTCTCAAAACGCTGGGGCTTGCCCGCCTTGACCTCTTCGTAGGCCTCGGGGGTGATCGCGATCTTGTCTATCGTCATGTCGCCCTTCGCGATGACAGTTATTCCGCCGTTCGAGTACTCGGCCTTGATCTTCTGGATTTCATTCTGGATGCGCTTAGCTTCGCTGCGCATCTGCATTGCCTCTTTTATCTGATCGAACATTCCCATGGTATGATTCCTGATTGAAAAGTTGAAAGGTTGAAAAGTTGAAAAGCTGGAGGGTTTAGACTTCCAGCTTGCGGCCGGACAAGTCCTCGTATGCCTTCAGGTAGATTTCGCGTGTACGCGAGATGACGTCGTCGGGAAGGACAGGCCCCGGCGGCTGGTGGTTGAAGTTGATTGAGTCGAGCCAGTCGCGGACGTACTGCTTGTCCAAGGACGGCGGGTTCTTGCCGACGGCGTAGCTCGAGACGGGCCAGAAGCGCGACGAATCGGGCGTAAGCACCTCGTCCGCGAGGATGAGCGAGCCGTCCGCGTCAAGGCCGAACTCGAACTTCGTGTCGGCTATGATGATGCCGCGCTCGCGCGCGTAGTCTGCCGCCTTCGAGTAGAGCGAGACAGTCGTGTCGCGGAGAAGCGTCGCCGTCTTTTCGCCGACGAGCTTGACTGTCTCGTCGAAGTTGATCGCCTCGTCATGGTCGCCGATCGCGGCCTTCGTCGTCGGGGTGAAGAGGACTTCGTCGAGCTTCGAGGCGTTCTCGTAGCCAGCGCGCAGCTTCATGCCGTTTACGGTGCCGGACTTCTGGTATTCCTTCCAGCCCGAGCCAGTGAGGTAGCCGCGGGCGATGCATTCGACCTCGACCATCTTGACTTTCTTGACGAGCATGGAGCGGCCGCGAAGGTCTTCCTTGTAGGGCTGGAGCTCGGCTGGGTACTCGTCTACGTTCGCCGTCACGAGGTGGTTCTTCATGCCGAAGAACTCCATCCAGAAAAGGGAAAGCTGGTTGAGGACCTTGCCCTTGTCGGGAACACCGCAGGGGAGGATTACGTCGAACGCGCTGATGCGGTCTGTCACGACCATCAGGAGCTTGTCTCCGAGATCAAAGACATCGCGGACCTTGCCGCTCTTCTGCGGGAGCCCCGGTATGGCGCATTCGAGGAGCGCATGATTCTTGTCGTATTTCATAGTATGCATATTATAGCAAAATCGCCGCGTCTGCGCATCAGTCGCCTATTTCCTGGAGGTTCCCCAATTTTCGCCGGTACTGCCGCCCCTTCCCGACAACCCGCGCTTTTTTTCATTAACGCCACGCGGCAAATGCGCCGCGAACGACAAAACCCTGCCGAGCTTTCGGGCGATGCTCGAAGCGCCGCAATCTGGACCGAACGCGGCATTTTCATCAATCCGGCTTGATACATGCAACTGACGATATAATGGTAATTCGTCTGCCCTGAGGATTTACGTCATCCATTATCCGGCAATGGCATACCAAATCCCGGTGATGTATACATAGCCGAGGCCGCCTTGACGAAACCCTTGACGACGATGCGTCCCGAGTCGTACATCGTCACTTCGGCATAGCTGTTGTTCTCGGGATACGCGTCCTGCGAGATGGCGCGGAGCGTGTAGTAGAAAATGCCGTTGTGAACGGCGCGATGCCCGACGTGATGATGCCCCGTGAAAACGGCCTTGACCTTGCCGGACTTCTCGAACACATCCCTCAGCTGCGCCGCGTTCCTGATGCGGAACACGTCCGGACAGACCGGGTCCACAAGCTGGTGAGAGAACACGACGACAGGTCCCGGTGCCGCGGCCAGCACGTCTTCTATCCACTTCACCTGGTCCGGCGGCACATTGGCGTCCCTGAAGTCGAAGTTCCCCGGCCTATAGTCCTCCATCTTCGAGGTGTAGTTCGGGTCGAGGACGACGAACGTCACATCCCCGGCCGTAAACGAATAATGCGCCAACGCCTTCTCCTGTCCCGCGTTCGAAACGTGCGCGAGGAACTCCGCCTTCGTAAGGCAGTCCGTCTCGTGGTTGCCGAGCGCATGGTAGCGCGGGCCGTTGAATCGCGAGAAAACCTTCTCGATGTCGTCAAGGCATTTGAGCGTGGCCTCCTTCGTCGGCATCATGTCCTTGAAGTCGCCAAGCTCAATGAGGAAGTCGACCTTGCGCGCGTTCAGTGTGTCGATGCAGTCGCGCAGCTTCGCGGGAGCGTCCCTGTAGCACCTTTCGCCCGGATCGTCCACGGCGTTAGGCAGATCCGCATAGTGCATGTCCGTAGCCATGCCAAAGTGTGCGATCTGCTTCTCGCCCGCACCGATATCGGCGCACCCGGCCGCTGTGCAGACGGCGGCGATTATGAATTCTCGTCTGTCAATCTTGTTCATTTTCAGCTGACGACGACCGTCAGTCCCTTGCGCCCGTCGAAGCTGCCCTCGAGATCGACGTCGTTGCCATGCTGCATATTATACCAAAAAGCCACGTCGCAAGGCTTCTGGCGGACCGTCGGTCTCAGCGCGGCAGCGGCTCGGGACGGGCGAAGTCGCCCTCGAACCTGAGCGGCAGGCGGTACACGTTGAAGTCGCGGTCGCAGAAGTACATCCGGCTGATCTACGGCTTGAGGCCGTCGCCGTTTGGACAAAAGGGTCAGGTATAATGTAGAACGGCTCTTCTCCACCGTCAGAAAAGCCGTTCTACATTATACCTGACCCTTTTTGCCAATCTATCCCCTTAAAACGGCCGCAAACGCATCGCGCTCGGCCTTGACCGTCTTCTTAAGATTCGTCTTGTCAAAGTTGTACTCGAAGTGCAGGATGTAGAGCGGATCGACTCCGTGCCTTGCCACGAGATCGCGCACCTCGTCCCACGGCACGACACCCTCGCCGGCGGCGACCATCGCCTTCTTCGTCATTTTCGGGTTCTTCGGATCGAGCCGGTAGTGGAAATCCTTGAGGTCAACGGACGAAATCCACGGCGCAATCAGCTCAAGCCCGTGCGTCCACGAAAGGTTCGTCTCGAAATACGCATGCATGGGATCGTACTCTACGCCAACCAACGCAGGATCAATGTCCTTGACGCATTCATACACATCCCAGACGAGTCCTCCGAAAACGCTCGGCCCCCAGCTCGAATGATTCTGGTAAGTCGCCTTGACGCCAGTCTGTTCACACAAAGCGGCAAGCTTCGCGAATCCGCCGCGAATGCGGTCAATCGACTGGCTGAACGACTCCGTCTTTTCGTCATAAAAGTAATATGCAGGACGAAACAATCGGATGCCGCAGTCTGCCGCGACGCCAAGCGTTTCCGCCGCCCCGGCGGAAACGCCAGGCCTGCCAGCTGCATCCGCCGTAATATCGGTGCATATCGACTCGCACTTCAGCCCAAAGCTCTCCGCAACCTTGACGAGGCGCGGCAGCTCGGCCCTCGCATTCTCCGGTGTGACGTGCCCTCCCTTGCGAACCGTCCACTGCACACCGTCGAGCCCCGCGCTCGCCATGAGGTTGCACAGCTCTTCCGGCGATTTCGTCACCGGCGGCTGGAACATCTTTGAGAACACATGGAAGCGCGGCTTGGGAGAGACGCGCTCCTGCACGTCCGCTGCGGCGCGTGAGGACACGCGCCCTCCCGTCGCGCACCCCGCCAATGCAGCCACCGATATACCGCCTATGAATTCCCTTCTGTTCATATCTTTACTTTCACCTCCTCGGCTGCCGCCAGTCGAACTTCTCGTACACTTCTGGACGGCTCTCGTCGTAATAGAGTTCATACGGGTCGCCTCCTCCCGGCCCAACTGAAAGCCAGAAGGTCCGCTTGCGGTCGTTGAGGTCAATGTCGGCAACGGCGAATCCGCAATCCTCAAATGTCTGCGCAATCCACCTGCCGTCCCGGTCGATGATGCCACTCGGCAAATGCCCCTGCCGCATTGCGACGAGAATCGGAATGCCCGCATCAATGGCCCGCGCCGGAAAGACAGTCTCAACATGGTCTTGCGCACATCCGGCAAGCGGGAAAAGAAGAAGCTCCGCGCCGTTGCGTTTCACCATCTTGATGGACTCCGAGAACCAGTTGTCCCAACAAATCAGGGCGCCGACACGCCCGAAGTCGAGGTTGAACACCGGAAAGCAATCGCCTGGGACAATCCCCTGCTGATACTCGCCGCTCGTCAGGTGAACCTTGCGATAGAGCCCTGCCAACTTGCCGCTCCTGTCGCAAATGAACACGGAGTTGTGGCATCTGCCTTCTGCATCGCGCTCGCGCACGTTCATCGCAATGTTGCAGGTATATTTCACCGCATACTTCTCTGCGAGCTTCCAGGATGGTCCGCCTGGAATGGATTCTGCGACAGATGCAGGATCGGGCGCACCCTGCGTCGAAAGGCATTCGGCGAAGAGGATGATGTCCGGCTTCTCGACATTGGCAAAGATGTTGGTGAGACACGTCTCAATCTGCGCGAGATGCACGGCCATCGTCTTTTCGCCAGTCATCGTCTCGCCTGCCCTGCGCCGAGCTGCAATGATACAATTGCCTGTTGACTCGTGTGGGTTGCCGACAACGCACCGGGCGACGCGAGGCTTCGGTCGCGCAACGTTCTCGACTTTGACGTCGCGAATGGTCGCCGTCATCGGATGCCACTTGCCGATGAACTCGATCTTGACGGAATCACACTCGCCTGGAACGGCAAACATCTCGTCGAATGTGCGAATGATTTTGCCATCCACCATGCGATCCGTGTAAACGACAAAGTCGCGCTGGTAGAACTTGCCTTTGTCGACGCCGTTACCCGACTTCGAGCGGTCCTTCCCGTCTTTCGGGAAGTCCCAGCGGACGAACATCATGAAATCGTTGTGGACGAAGTCCTTCGCATCGTCCATCGCAATCTCAGCTGTCGCACGAAACCGCACTCCGCCGCCCGGAGCGACTGGCGCCGAAGTCTCCCACCAGCCGCACGAACCACGCGACGGCACGCGCATTTCATGCACGTCGGGCGCAATCTCGCGCCCCGTCGCCGCATCAACCGCCAACGGCGCAGACTTGAACGTCCACGCGGTGGCCAAGGCAATTATCGACAAGCAACCAAGCATCTGCATAAAAAGACCCCTTTCTCCTATTTCCCCTGCAAGACAAGGGCAAAAGGGTCAGACCCTTCTGTATATGCTATAAAATCACGTCTGTTCATCCCAACTTGTACCCATCGCGATATTTGTAGTGCAGTAGCGCGTTCGCCTCGTCGCAGTTTGTGAAGCGCTCCGCATCAGCATCCCATTCGAGACGGCGGCCGAGCTTGTAGGCGATATTGGCGAGATGCGCGAAGCAAGTCGAGCGATGCCCCTCTTCAAGCGTGCAGAGGACGGCGGGATTGCGGTCAATGCAGCGGTCCACGAAATCACCTATCACGTTCCTCGTCGCGCTCTCCGCAGAACCGTCGTCGAGAAGCGCCTCCTTGAAGACATACTTCTGCGGTTCGAAGGTGTTCACGGGGTTGTTGAACTCCTTGCTCTTCGAAGGAAGTATTTCCCAGCCCTGCTGGTCTGCGAAGATCGTGGCGTCGCCAGAGGCAAGCTCAAGTTCTCCCTGCTTGATCGGATTGGAGCGCCCTCCCTCGAAGACGTTGAACTCCATCGCCTTGCCGCTCGCAAACTCGAAGATGCAGAACATCGTGTCGGGAATCGTCGCGTCCGAGCGGTCGCCCGTGTAGTACTTGCCGCCCACCGCCGTGATCGCCGACGGAGCGCGCTCATCCATCATCCAGCGCATCGTATCGAGGTAGTGGACCCCCCAGTTCCCGACCTGGCTTGAGAAGTCGACCTGCCAGCGGAAATAGTACGGCGCGATCGTGTACTTGTATGGGCGGTAGGCGCGAGGCCCGAGCCATGCGTCCCAGTCCATGCCCTTCGGCGGCTCGCACGGTGGGCACTTGCCGATTCCGTTAGGGCAGATGTTCGAGACGCGCGCGGCACGGCCCGTGCGGAACAAGCCATATTTCCCCGTCGCAATCGCCTTCTTGAGTTCGCGATACGCGTCGTTGCCGCGACGGTTCAGGCCAACGGCGACGATCTGCCGCGAGTTCTTCTGGGCATTCACCATCGCGCGCCCCTCGGCAACCGTCGCCGTGAGAGGCTTCTCGCAGTAGACGTCCTTCCCGGCCTTGATCGCATCGATCGTCTGGATTGCATGCCAGTGGTCGGGCGTCGCAATGCACACGGCGTCGACGTTGGGATCCGCGAGAAGCGCCTTGTAGTCCTTATAGAGTTTGCACGTACCCGCCTTGATGCGCTCGGCGAGTTCGACTTCCTGCTTCTTCAAGGAGCCGTCCTTGTTGCGGAAATTCGGAAGACGCCCCTTGAGACCCCATTCGAGAAACTTTGGATCGAACGCAGAATCGTCGCGCCGCAAGTACGGCTCGTAGATGTCGGCAAGCGCCGTCACCTCGACAAGCGGATTCTTCATGAAGATGTGGAGAAGCTGCGTGCCGCGGTTCCCAACGCCGATGAATCCCATACGCACGCGTCCCCTGGAGCCCTGCGCCCTCAGGATATTCGGCACGGCCATCGCGCCCGCCACCATCGCGCTTGCCTTTATGAACTCTCTTCTTTCCATTTTCAGTTTCCTTTCTTTAAACTTTAATGATCTCAACGCAGAGACGCAAAGTCGCAGAGTGCGCAGAGTTTTTCAAGGACGACAACTTCTCTGCGTCTCCGCGCCTCTGCGTTAAAAAACCTTAAACCTTCTCATACATCTTTTCGTAGCGCGACATCGGCTCGAGGATCCCGCCCGACTTCGCGTAGTAGTCCGCGTCGCACTCAAAGACGCCCTTCTCGGTGCGCGTCCAGTGCGCGTCGGGATAGGCGAGGTCCTTGCGCATCGTCTCCCAGTTGCGGAAGTTCATGTGCCCGTTCGTCTCGACAAGCCCGAGGTCACCAATCCCCGGAAACGCGGGAAGCCGCGATGCAACCGCCTTGTTCCACTCGACCATCGCGGGGCAAACGGTCAAGTCCGCGCAGAAGCAAGGGATGTCCTTTTCATATGCGGCCTCAGCTATCTTCATCGACATGGACATCGTCTTCGCAATCGGCTTCAAGGCCATCGCACGATATCCCATCTTAATGCGCTCAAGCGCGTCCTTCACCGTATGCGCCGACTCGTCCGCCGCGAGGCGGAGCGGAATGTCGTTCACGTCGATGTCGGCGTATTCGTCAAACGGCTCCTCGACAATCGCCACCTGGTCGTACGCGCCGATCTTCTTCAAGTGGTCGACGAACTTTAGGAACGTCTCCTTCTTCTCGTAGCGGCCGTTCGCGTCGAAGTAGTATGGGAGTTTCCCCGACTTTGTGTATGGGGTGCGGCAGTCCTTCAGGACGGCGTGTATCTCGGAGACGCGGGCCATGTCCTTTGCAAGCATCTCTTCCTGAGTGCCGGGCTGGCCGATCTTGATCTTCATGAAGAAGTAACCCGAGTCGACCGCCTCCTTGATCTCCGCGACGGGAACCTTGTAGGAGAAGAGCGGGATCGATGCGCACTTCGCGTGATGCGCGGCAAGCGCTGGGCGATAGGCGCTCGGGATCATCTCGTCGAACGATGTAAGGCCGTTTTCGCGAGCGAAGAGAACCCACACGGCATTGTCTACCGCGACGAGCGCGTTCAAGGCGTAAGTCGCACGAAGGTCGGGATTCGCCGAAACCTTTTTGCCGTACTCCCACACTTGCGGCCAGAGCCAGTCGTTAAGTTCGACTGGAGAGGTAAAGGTCTTGCCGACGAGAAGCTTAAGCGCATACTGCGTCATCGAGAACATGATCGCGTTGCCGCCCGCCTCGGAGTTGGCCGCGAACACCTTCGCATCGGACCAAAGGCAGCTTTGAGTGCCAAGACCTATGCCGTGCTTGCCGGAAGTCGACTTTACGAACGCGGAGACGATCCACTCCTCGGTCAAGTACCCGCCCTTGAAGCCGAACGGCCGAACCATCGGCTCGCGCTCAAAACCGCAGCTCGTCTTTGTAATCGTGATCGCCTTCATCGGCGCCATCAATATTGAGTCGGCCAATACGCCCTTCGGCGCAACCATCGCGCCCGCCACCATCGCACTTGCCTTTATGAACTCTCTTCTTTCCATTCTCAGTTTCCTTTCTTTAAGCTTTCATGTCCTTAACGCAGAGACGCAAAGTTGCAGAGTCGCAGAGTTTTTAGGAACTGCAATCTCTCACCATCTATAGTAGCGATATGGATCATCCTCCGGAACGGGGATATCCGCATAGCGGACGATATCCGTTGCGAAGTTCGTCTCCATGTTGGCGAGAATCCTGCAGAGCATGTATTGCGCGCGGCGCTTTGTCGTCCTAAGATACGGCTTCGCCTCGTCGTCTATGGCCCACGGCGGAACCTGCCAGAACACAATCTTCCCCTTCCCGTGCCTGACTATACGGAACGCTTCGTTGCCGTCCCTCACCGGCTTAGTGAACGCATCGAATTCCATCTCGCCATGCCACGACCAGTCGGCGTTCGAAAGTCCGTTCAGCACCCCCGGCAGTTCCTCTATGCGCGAAGCGAGGCATCCGTTCGTATGCGCCATCTCGAGTGGCACAGGGCTCCACTCAGCGACTTCCTTCGCCGTGAAGCCGAGACAGAGGACACTCGCTCCATTCGCAACGCAGTCAAGGAAGTTCTTCGGCTTTTCAGCGCCAGACGCGGCGACATAGACACTGTATAGACCGCTCTCTCTGTCGCCATCGTGCTGCCTCAGGGCGTTCGCGAGATCGCGCGTCGCTATCCACGCCGTGCGGCCAAACGCACGGGGATTCTTCGACCAGATCCTGACGCCATCGCCAAGCCGCGTGACAAGGCGACGCACGACATCGTCCGCCACTGGATCTACCGCCGTCCGAGCGGTGACATCGAGCTGGCAAAAAGTTATGCGCCCGTCGCCTATCGTCCAGTCAAGGAGCGGCGCATACTGGAGATCGAAACCGCCGTCCACGAGTGCGCGCCAGTCGCCTACCGTCGGCTTCTCCGGGATGACCGTCGCTACGCAGCCACGGTTGCCGCACCGCCACACGCGCGTGTTGAGGTAGCCCGCCCATGTGTCCGTCAGGTAGTTGAGCTCGTTCCTCGGGATGTCTGCGAAGTAAGGCGGTACTATAGTCGATTCGCCGTTCCAGTCGCGCAGCATGGCGGTGTCGAGAGAAAGGCCGAGGCGGTCGTCGCGAAAGCGCGGGAAAGTCGTCCTGAGTCCGTAGGCCTGAACTCGAAAACCCACCGCCTCAAGCGTCGTCTTGTCCTGCTCGAAGACGAGGACGCGGGCACGCGACCTCCGTGCCGCCGAAACGAGAACGCCGTACATGAGTTCTCGCGCGAGACATTCCCTGCCGACGACAAACGGCGTCTCCGGCTCAAGATTCGCGTCTGACGCCTTCGCCTTAAGCTCTTCGAGCCCGAGGCGGACATACTTTACCCCAAGACGGTCGAGCTCCTTCGTCGTCATCCCTTTCGGATCGTATAGGAACGGCGTCTTTGACTTCTCGCCAAGCGGAGCGGCAGCGTAAGTCTCGACACCAAACTCATCTTTCTGCACGACTCCGCCGGCAAAGCGAAACTCCGCGCGAAGCACATAGCGCCCTGCACGATCTGGAAGTGCGAACGAAACCGGCACATCGCGCCGCTTCCCTGGCGGCACAGCCACCTTGCCACGCAGCGCCTCGCCGATACGCTTGCTTCCGCCAACGAGTTCGCACGACCATTCGACCTCCTGCGCAACGCGGCGGTCGTTCATGACGACGAGCGTCTTCTCGACTTTTTCACCAGGACGGAAATGATGCGACTTATCCGTAAACACGCCCTTCCCGCCGATGAACGCGCAGTCGTCCTTGTTCCACCTGACAAGCGTCTCGCCAACTGCGCTCAAGGCGTAGCGCGAGGCGTCGCCAGTTCCAGTGTCCCAGCCCTCGTCGCGGATCGTGTCGGGAACGATGCCAGGGCGTTTAAGTCCTTCCCAGCGGCGAGGATTGACGCGCGTCGGCGTTCCTCCGCCACGACGGAAGTTGCCCTGGTCCCATGGCAACATCGCGGTGATGCCCCAGGCGCGGTGGCTGCGCCAGTTGTCGGACATGTAAATGGACTGGACGCCAGTGTAGCGGTCTTCCATTTCCCTGAGCGGCCCGTTGAGCTCAGTCCACATGAAAGGCCGTTGGCGCGTCCAAAGCGATTCCTCCTTCTTGAGCGCCTTGACCGTCAAGGGGTCGCTTCCGAAATAGGCCGCGTCCCCAAGAAACGCCGCCGCATATTCGCTCGCCCACAAGCTCATGTATCCGGGATTGCGCCAGATGAAGAGCGGACCGCGATAGCTCGACCAGGAACAGATGTGCGGCATACCCCACTCGACGAAGAAAAGCGGCTTCACCCCTTCTTTGCTCCAATGCGAAAGCCAGTCGCTACGCTCCTGAACAGGAGCCCAGTCGAGGTAGATGTTGACTGTGTGGAAGTCATCAAGGTTGCCGGACTCATGGTGGTAGACGGGGCGCGTAGGATCTATCGACTTCGCAATCGCCCACGCCTCGTGCGCACGGCGACGGGTGCGGATCGTAGCCTCCACGCGTCCGTTGCCGGACTCTGGCTCGAAGTCGTATTTCCCGTCGATCCTCTGCGGATCCATGTCGCCCGAATAGCCCGCGAAATTGTGGTTCATCGCGTAGGTGACGACGCTCGGGTGGTTCCTGGCGCGGCGGATGCACCACTTGGCGAGGGTGCGATACCGCGCCGCGACCGCCGGGTCTTCGAGCTTCATTCCAAAGTCGCGCACATGCGGCAGGGAGAACGAGAAGAGCATTCCCGTCTCGTCGCAGGCATTGAGGAAGTCGTCCATATAGGAAACCTCGCCCGGCGAGAAGTTGTAGTTGCCAGCGATGACATAGTTGAAACCCTCTTCCTTAAGACGGCGGCATAGCTCAAGCGATGACTCGCGGCAGGCAACGCCAGCGGAAGCATTGATAGACCTGCTGTATAGCGCACGGAGATGGATCGGCGTTCCGTTAAGCAGGAGATCGCGCCCATTGATGCGAACGTCGCGGAACCCAAACGCAAACGGCAGCGCGGCGTCGAGCGTCAGTTCTTTCGCGTCCCTCAGTTCCATCACGCACACATAGCGGTTCTGCGGCGTATGCACATCCCACTTCTTCGCGCGGGCAAAGTCCGCGGCAAATGCGACGCGCCCTTCCGCATCGGTTCTCATGCCCGCGCTGTGGGCCATAAAGACGGGCTTCAGCGAACCGACTTTCGTCACGTCAGCCGTGTCGTACACGCGCACTTCAAGTTCGACTTCGCCCGCGACGCCCGCGCAGTCTGCCACGAAGTTTGCCTTGCTGCCCTGCACATCGCACTCCACCGTCGCGTCTACGACACGCGCGCCCTTCGGCATGATGTCAAGGTAGACATCGCCTGTCACGCCACGGTACTTCACTTCGCTCTTCCGTTCTGTCGCTCGGTCTGGTGCATTGAAGTCGAGCGTCAATGGGTTGAGCGGATACGCTGTCACGTCGAGGACGATCGACTGCTTTACGCCGGGCTTCGCGAACTCCGTTATGTCCGCCTCGCCGCCTGGGAACGACACCTCCGCCGCATGCTTTCCGTCGACATAGACGACTGCGTGAGTCTGGAGCATTGTGAATGTAAGGACGACGCGCTTTCCCTCCGCCTCAATCGGCATCGTGAAATCGCGTCGATACCACGCGCGGTCACCGATCCCTGACTGGACGCCTTTGTCTTCGAGCCAGGGCGAAAGGATTATCTGCTGGCCTTCGCGCTGCCATTCGCCGCCGCGGTCCCATACGGACGGTATCTTGCCCCAACCCCAGTTGTCCTCCGGACCCGGCACTAAGCCCTCCTTGTCGTCAACAAGCGGCGGCCGCCAGCCCCAAAGCCCGTTGAGAGACCAGCGCGAACGAGTCGCCGTTTTCTGGCACCACGCGTCGTCAAGCCCCCATGGATCGCCCTTCAAGCCGTCGGGGATCGGCGCGTTGCAAGGCCCTTGCACATGGCGACGCTTCACCGAGACCGTGAGCGGCGCGAACTCGGCCGTTCCGGACTTCCCGTAGTTGCCTATCGCGATGTTGAGACTTGCAGCGCCCGCCGGCACTGCGTAGTCGCGCTCGCAATCGATCCAGTCGTGCGTCCCCTCGAAGCCGAAGACGTTCGGCCAGCCGCCGACCCGCTTTCCGTCCGCGTCGTGGAAGCTCATCGGAACGCGCGCGTTCATCCAGGTGTCCTTCCCGACGGCGACGTCCGTCGGCTTGACGCGCGTCTTGACTGTCAGGACGGCCCAGTCCGGCTCGAGGTTCACCTTCCAGCTTTTGTTGTACCCGGCTTCAAAAGAGCGCGGCTTGCCCGAATCAAAGACAACCTCTCCACTCGTAGCAAACGCCACGGCGCACATTGCAAATAGAATGGCCCAGTTTTTCATTTCCCAGTTTCTCCCTTGCCTTCCCCCTGCGCGCACAGCCATCCGTGTCGGTCTGCGAAGTCCATGTAGACGTTCCAGTCGTACGGGGTGAGATTGTGCTCCCCGCAGCGAAGATGATAGGAGATGTCGCCATCCTGCTGCTGAGTCTCTGGAGCGGGGAAGCCGTCAGAAACAAACCCCTTTCGCCCGAAGACTCGCCACACCTCCGACGCAAGACACGCAGTCAGGTATTCGCCGCAGGGCCCAGCCCAAGGATCTTCTGTCGCGGAACCGATGCAGACAAGGCGCGGCGCAATCATCGCGACGAGCATGTGCTGGTCGAACGGCGTCTCCTTGTCGCGATTCGCCCACATCCTGTACCTGTTGCAGTACCAGAACGCGCGCGAACGGATCGAATGGGAGATCATCTCAGAATTAGGCAAATCGGCGTGGTGCAGCTTCGCGCCGCCACAGCCCGAATCGTTTGAGCACGCCATCGCGAAACGCTCGTCCCACGCCGCCGCCACTAGCGCAGTCTTTCCGCCGCGCGAATGACCGATCACCGCTACATGCTTCGCGTCCAAAGACGGCTCGGTCTCGATCCAGTCAAGGATACGGCTCGCCGCCCAGCCCCATGCGGAAAGCGCCCCCCACCTGTCGTAGGGGCGATACTTCGCCGTAACGTCCTCGAACGCCGCGAAGACGCCGAGCGTGTTGCCGTGCTCGCGGTCGGGTGTCACTTCGTCGAACGCAAATGCTATCGCCGCGTAGCCGCGCGCGACAATCTCCTCGGCAGGCCAGAAGCCGCTCTTTATGCGACGCGTCGGGTCGATGACCTCGTCAGGCGGGCGATTGCAGATGAAGACGAACGACGGGGCCGGCTTCTCCTGCCGCGGGATGAACGCCGTGAAAGTGAACGAATTCGTGCCGAACGCGCCGCCGTATTCGACGCGCACGCGCTTGCGGACAGCCACGCCGTCCATCATCACGGCGTCCGGCTCGAGCGCCGAAAACGAAAGATGCGGCGGACGCTCGACGGGACGCTTGCCGTACACCTCGCTCTCGAGTAGTTTCTTTATGGCGGGCCGGCGTACGTCACGCCATTCCTCGACTGTCCGCGCCTCGCCTTCGGCGAACAGCGGCGGCACGTCCTTCGGCTCCGCCATCTCAACGGCGACTGCCATGTTCGCGGCCAATGTCGCGAACGCTGCAATTATGACAAGATATCTACACCATCTGCAAGTCATTAGCGAACAAATATGATTAATCCCGCTTTACGACACTTTACTTCACCTGCAGTCAAGAAATCTGTCCCGACGCGTTGCGTGTCCCAGTTGGCCTGAATCCAGTCAGGCGTGGAGACGCTGCGGCGAACGCGCGTCTCGTCGTACCAACAACCGTTGCCCTGCCGGTCAGACGAGGCGAAGACGCCCATGCCGCGGTCGCCGTCAAAGTCAATTGCGCGACGGTCGACCGTCCGGAGAATGCGCAGGTTTGTTCCGTGGCTCGAATATCCGACTCCCGCCTCGTAGAGAGTCGCTGGTTCGGTAGAACCTTCCGGTTTCCAAACGGCGGAGATGAAATGCCAGTCGTTCGTGGCGTCACCGTGCCAGACGGGGTTCGAAGTCACGACCGTAGTGTTGGTCAGCCCGCCAATGATGGTCGCGTATGTCGGGTAGACCTGCAGACCGTTGGACGGAGCCCACTGCTTCTCGGCACCGTTGTCCGTCTTCGCCTCCGAGGCGAACATGTATCCGTTCTTCGCATTTCCCTCTTCATTGTATCCGGGCCGCTCGCGCGTCGAAATCCACGATTCCACACTGTAACCCGTCCGCGAGAATGTCCAGCCGGCAGTGTTCGTCGTGACCGCACGGGCCCCGTCCGCAGACCATGGCGTTCCGTTGGCGTTGCAGGAGGAGTCGGCGCGCGACGAGAAATTCCAACTTCCGAACAAGTCCGCGCCGCCGCCGGACGAATCCTTGTAGCACGAACGGCCATTGACCGTCACGGAAAGGTGCCAGACACCGACATAACCAGCTGAAGTCCAGACATTCGTCGGATAGACATCAGGAAGCGTATAACCGCCATCAGGCATGTAGCATGCGAAAAACTTTGTGCCAGTTCCAGACAATTCAGGAATCGACACCCAGACAAAGGACGTGCCATTAGTATCCCACGTCTCGATTTCGTAGTCAAGATTGTTATAGTCCGCATCGGCAAATCGAAGCGAGGCGTAGACGGCATTAGTCGTGTCACCTATGTCAGAGTAGTGGAAGCCGGGAATCCCCTCCGACAGCCGAACAAGTGCCGGAAAGTTCTCAAGCGTGGACTCGCCGTCGTAACCGAAAGCGGTGAACTGCACCATGCAAGTGAACTTTGAACCGTCAAGTGCTTCCGCATGCGCCGAGAAACCACCCAGCACGATTGCGAGCATTGGCACAAGATATTTACGAACCTTCGTCATTTATCCATTCTTCCCTTCGATTGAATTGTTATATTATACAAAATACTACCAATCATTATGAGAAACAAAATCTATCATTATCGGCAATGGATATGATATACTATCTGGCATGAAGAAGAAAAAGCCAGTTCAGGTACTAGTCGCTCTCAATAAGTCGATAATCTCGCGGACAAGCAAGCTTAGCGGCATCTTCCGAGCGGCAACGGAACACGGCGGCATCGAGCTGAAACTGATGGATGAAGGTCGCGACCTTACGCCGAAATACGCCGACAGGGAAATCGCGGAAGGCGTAAAGGCGTTCATAATCGGTGCCCTCAATGTAGAGAACTCAATCGACCACTTGGGCAAAATGGGAATTCCGATGGCCACGATATTCAAGATGGACAAGCACTACAGCAACGCATGCGAGATACTCACCGACAACAAGGATGTTGCATTCGCGGCGTTTCATGCGCTCGCCGGGACGAGACATGTCCGCTCCTTCGCCTATTACCCTGCGACGGACGACCCGACATGGTCTCTGGAGCGCAACAGGGAGTTTCGCAAGGCAGTCAAGAAATCCGGACACTGTCCATGTGTCACACTTTCCGAGGTAGAATGCGAGAAGCAGCTGCTTGAGCTGCCAAAACCCATTGGCGTATTCGCCGCAAACGACACATACGCCGCAAAGGTGCTGAACAGCTGCAGGCGAAACGGTTTGGACGTTCCGAGGGATGTGTCGGTCGTAGGCGTAGACAACGAGGAATTCCTGTGCGAGAGCGTATCGCCGAAGCTTACATCCATCGAGCCAGACTTCGAACGCGAAGGTTACGAGGCGATGCAGGCGGTCATCAGAATGCTTTCAGACCGCCCCTTCCCTCCATCTGTCGTCTGCGGCATACGCCGTGTCGTGTCCAGACGCTCCACTCTGTCGGAGCCCCGCAACGCAAACATAGTAGACAGGGCAATCGAGTACATCAACAAAAACGCCGCATCAGGAATAACCGTAGCAGACGTATGTGCGCACTTGAACATCTCGCGTCGGCTTCTCGACCTAAGGTTCCGAGAACGGGGAGATACGGCGCCTGGACAGGCGATAATCGAGCGGAGACTCGACGCTCTGAGAAAGCTCCTGCCGTCGTCTTCCATGCCAATCTCAACAGTATGCAAACGCTGCGGATTCGGCAGCGAGAACCATCCGAAGAAACTCTTCCGCCAGCGCTACGGCATGACGATGCGGGAATTCAGAAGCCGCCACTCGTTTCCGCCTTCTTCCAGCCGCGGCACATCCGGCGCGGGCTAAAGCGCACGGAGAAACGGCGCGGAGGCTTCGACGCACTCGCGCAAAATCTAAAACCCGCGTTGAATAGAAGAATATGGGAAGTGCGGAATCGTCGAGAGGTCGAAGCGCGGCAAAAGCGCCGCGCGGCAACTAAAGCAAATCCCGAGCTGAAATCGCGAAGAACGACTCCAGCGACATGCCCTGTCCGCCTATCAGATAAGTCTTGGCATTTAGATACTTGCGACGGAATTCATGAATGCCGGAAACACTGTCGGCATCCGCGCTCTTCACCTCCATCGCGGCAATCTCTACGTCCCTGCGAAGCACATAGTCCACTTCCTTGCATCCGACGTTCCAATACAGGAGATCAATGCCGCTTCGACGGACAGACGCCATGAGCTGCGCACCCACGGCAGATTCGACGGCATGTCCCCAGCGCACGGGATCCGCGCGCAGTTCGCTGGGCGCGCCCGTCTGCATAGCAGTGCGCAGGGCGTTGTTGCAGACTACAAGCTTGGGGCTGGACGACCGCGAGCGCACGGGCTCATCATACAATTTCTCCAGCCCCGCAACAAGCCCCGCCTCGCCCAACAGCCTGAGATAATGCGCGATTGTCGTCGTGTTCCCGGCATCTTGAAGCTGCCCCACCATCTTCTGGTAGGAAAGAATCTTGCCGGAATAATTGCAGCCGAGGACGAATGTCTGGCGCAGAAGCTCTGGCTTTGCAACAGTCTCCAGCTGCAAGATGTCAAGCGTTATGCTCGGCTCGATAATGGCATCGCGAACATACTGCTTCCAGCGAGCCTCGTCCCTGCGTAAATCCGCCGCGCCAGGATAGCCACCGAACAAAATATAATCCTCCAATGAATAGCCAAACGCCGCATGCATGTCCGCAAACGACCAATGCCAAACGTCTATCATCTCGAATCGCCCGGCCAGACTCTCGTCCAGCCCTTTCTGAAGCAACAGACGTGAACTACCGAGAATGCAAACCTTTAATCCGACATGGTTGAAACTGTCCTCATCCCATAGACGCTTGGCAACAGCCGACCATCCTTTGATCTTGTGAATTTCATCAATGACAAGCAAATACTCTCCCTCCGCCTTCGCTTTCGCTCTTGCTGCATTCCATTCAGAAATCAGCCAATCAATGGGAGAAAGCCCCAAGCCTTCAGCCAACTTATAAGTATATCCTCCAATATATTCAGCAAGTGCCTGCTCAACCGATGTCGTCTTTCCCACCTGACGCGGACCTGCAACGACTTGGATTCTCTTACGCGGCTCACGAAATCGTTGCAAAATCACATTAACAACGCTAAGTTTATACATATTGTCCTTTCAGTTCCAATTTGCGCGTTGCATTGAGTAAATTTACTCAATGCAACGCGCAATATGTTATCATATTATCATATTAACGTCAATGGGGCACTTTACTGGAGTTTCACTGCTTGCGAAAAGTAGGAATTACGCTCACCAGCACAAAATACGCGGCAGCAGCAAGGGCAAAGGCGAAGAAAAGCGGCGCATAGCCGAAGCGCGAGGCAACGGGGACAGACCCCGCAGAACCAACACTTAAGACAAAAAAAAGCTGGCGACGTCCTACTCTCGCACGTCCGGGAGACGCACTACCCTCGGCGATGGAGCCCTTGACTTCCGTGTTCGGAATGGGAACGGGTATG
>CACYNF010000044.1 GCA_902775595.1 uncultured bacterium
CGGGCGGGACGGTGGCGGCCTGCGCTGCGGCCGGCGCGCCGGCGAGCTCCGCGGTCCTTGCCGCCTCGCGCTCGGCCCGCGCCGCCTCCTTCGCCGCGCGTATGGCCTCCTTCTCGGCCTGGCGGGCCGCGGCCTTTTCGGCCTTTGCGCGCTCCTTTTCGAGCCGCGCCTGCTCCTTTTCGAGCCGCGCCTGCTCCTTGGCGTCCTTCTTCGCCTGGAGCGCGGCGAGGTAGGCCGCCTGCTGGGCTTCGTACTCCTCGTCGGAGCCAGCTGCCTCGCGAGACGGCGCGATTGTCCCCGAAGCCGCAGCCCAGCGGTAAAGCCCCGCGAAGAAGCCGAGGATCGCCTTGACTCCGATGCATTCGACGAGCGCGACGAGCGCGATCATCGCCATGACCGCGGAACCGCCGAAGTCGCTCAGGAGCGGCGAGACGAGGCGCGACATGACGAGATAGCCAACCACGCCGCCTGCGTTGGCTATGTTGACGCGGTCGAGGGCGGCCGATATCCCCGGCGCGTGGCGCTGCGCCACCTGGAGAAGGCACGCGCATGCGGCGAGCAGGAGCGCGAACCACGGGATGCGCCGGCCGAGGCGCAGCCTGCGCCCGCCCACGAGGCAGAGCCCGAGCGCCACGCAGACGACGGGGATTATCCACACTGCGAGGCCGATGACCGTGTAGCCGTAGTAGGCGAACGTGTCGCCGAGTGCGCCGACCCAGTTCGTGGACGGCAGCGGGGGAACGCGAAGCGCCGCGACCGAGCGCCAGTCGTAGGTCAGCAGCGCCACGAGCGGGAAGAGCGACACAATGAAAAGCAGCCACCCGAAGACATGCTTCTCGATGCTCGGTTCAGCGGTATTCGAAGAGGTTTCTGTCATTTTGGTTTCTGATCTTCGTGCCCTCGGGCTTGAGGGAATGGTAGACGATTATGGCCAGCAGGAGCGCAAGGAGCTTGAGCCACCAGTTGTGCGTCAGGAGCGACGCCGCCCGCGAGAAGAACCCGGACTTCTGCGACTCGGTCCTCATTTCGTCTCTCCTTTCGGAAGAAGGCCTGTCCATTCGCGCAGCCAGTGCCCGAGCGCGCCGATGCGCGCGGTGCCGCCGCCTGCGGAGGGAAGGGTCTTCGCGAGCCAGCGGTGCAGCGTCTCGGCCCTCTGTTCGCCGGAATAGCGGAAGAGCTTCCCGTTGCGCGCGACCGATATGTCGCCCGACTCCTCGGAGACGACCACGACGAGGGCGTCGGTATCCTCGGAGAGCCCGACTGCGGCGCGGTGCCGCATCCCGCTCGCGATGAGGTTGGGGTTGCTGGACACGGGGAATATGCAGTGCGCCGAGGAAAGCCGCCCGCCGCGCATCACCGCGCCTCCGTCGTGCAGCGGCAGCGGCGGCGTGAATATGCTCGTCACGAGTTCGCGCGAGAAGACGGCGTCGAGCATGATGCCGGTCTCCTCGTAGCCCTTCAGCGAAATGCCGCGCTCGAAGGCGAACAGCGCCCCGATGCGCCTGTCGGCGAGGGAAAGGAGCGTGTCGACGACGAGGTCCGGCGTCACGGCGTTGCCAGGCCCGTACTTTGGGCGCTCGAGGTATCCGAACGCGCCGAATGCGGAGAGCACTCGGCGGATCTCGGGCTGGAATATGACGACCGTCGAGACGGCGATGTAGACGAGCAGGAACTGGACGATGCGCGTTAGGACATCGAAGTGGAACAGGTACGCGAACGCGGTGAGGAGCGCGGCAAGGAGCCCGAAGCCCATCAGCGCCTGGCCGAAGCGCGAGCCCTTCGCGCTTTTGAGGATCAGGTAGATCACGATGTAGAGAATCGCGATCTGTATCACGTCCGATGCGTCTATCGCGATTCCGTTCACAGCACCTCCGTCCTGGGTTCCCCGGGCTGCGCTTCGCCCGGCTTGGCCTCGTCCGCCGGCTTCGCCTCTTCCCTCTCGGTCTCCTTCATCTCGATGCCGACGAGCCTCGCGACGTCGCGCCCGTCCATGGTCTCGCGCTCCAGGAGCGTCTTCGCGAGAAGCTCGACCTTGTCCCTGTTCTCCGCGATCTCGCGCTCGGCGCGCGCGTACGCGTCGGCGATGAGCTTCGAGACCTCCGCGTCGATGGCGCGCGACGTCTCCTCGCTGAAGGCGGGCGGCATCGACTCCGCGATGGCGTAGGGACTCTGCTCGTTGAACGCCTGGAAGCCGAAACGCTCGCTCATCCCGTACGTGCAGACCATCTTGCGCGCGATGTCGGTCGCCATCGCGATGTCCTGCGCGGCGCCGGTCGATATCTCGTTGGTGAACAACTTCTCGGCGATCCGTCCGCCGCAGCAGATGACGAGCTCGTCGAGGAAGTGGCTCTTCGTGCGCCCCAGGACGTCGCGTTCGGGGAGCGACATCGTGACGCCGAGCGCCCGCCCGCGCGGGATGATCGTCACCTTGTGGAGGGGATCCGCGTTCTTCGCGAGGAGCTGGAGTATCGCGTGCCCCGCCTCGTGCCAGGCGGTGATCTCGCGGTCCTTCTGCGAGTAGCCGGCGCTCTTGCGCTCGCGCCCCCAGAGCACCTTGTCGCGCGCCTCCTCGAGCGTCTCCATGTCGACGCCTTCGAGCTTCTTCCTCACGGCCATGAGCGCGGCCTCGTTGAGTAGGTTCGCGAGGTCCGCCCCCGAGAAGCCTGGCGTGCCGCGCGCGATGCGCGAAAGGTCCGCGTCCGGGCCGAACTTGATCTTCTTCCCGTGCAGGGCGAGGATCTCCTCGCGTCCCTTAAGCGTCGGGAGGTCGATCATCACCTGGCGGTCGAAGCGCCCGGGGCGGAGAAGCGCGGCGTCGAGGGTGTCGGGGCGGTTGGTCGCCGCTATGACTATGACGCCCTCGTTCGGTGAGAAGCCGTCCATCTCGACGAGCATCGTGTTGAGCGTCTGCTCGTTGTAGCGGCTCGCGCCGAGTGCGCCGGCTCCGGTGCGCTTCATGCCGATGGAGTCGATCTCGTCGATGAAGATGATGCACGGCGCCTTCTTCTTCGCCTCCGCGAACATGTCGCGCATGCGGCTCGCGCCGACGCCGACGAACATCTCCTCGAAGTCGCTGCCCGAAATCGCGAAGAAGGGCACCTGGGCCTCGCCCGCGATCGCCTTGGCGAGGAGCGTCTTGCCCGTTCCGGGCGGACCCACGAGGAGGACGCCCTTGGGTATGCGGCCGCCGAGCTTGCGGAACGCAGCCGGCTCCTTCAGGAACGACACGATCTCCTGGACCTCCTCCTTCGCCTCGTCGATGCCGGCGACGTCGGAGAAGGTGACCTTTGCCTTCTCCGCCTTGCCGTCGAGGAGCTTCGCGCGCGACTTGCCGAAGCCGAACATCCCGCCGTCGCCGCCCATCTTGCGGTAGAATAGCCAGTAGAAGAGGAACATCATCCCGCCGAAGAAGAGTATGTTCATCACGAGCGGCGAGAGGGGGCTTCTGCGCTCCTTGACCTTGACCGGTATCTGCTGGGAGAAGAGGTTCTCCATCAGGGGCTCGTTCTCGCCCGGGACGAGGGGCACGCGGTACCTGACGCGCACGGGGTCTCCGTTCTTGTCGGCGAGGGGCTTGCCGTCCTTGTCGACTTGGTCGGTCTCCATCTCGCCGGTGAGATAGGTCTCGCCTTCGTCGCGGTCGATGAACCTGACGACGGGCTCGACGAGCTTCCCCTCGTCGAGCGCTTTGTAGAACTCGATCTGCGTCAGCTCGCGCACCGCCTGCTCGCCCGGATTCGTCTTGTAGAAGGCGAAGAAGAGCGCCACGACGGTCGCGATTATGATCCAGGATCGCATTGCGCCGGTTCTGTTCCCGTCCGGCTTGGCGGCGGGTTTCTTGGACTCGTTGGACATATACGCAGATTATACCAAATCCCGTTGACTTGTTGGGCGTTTTTTTGGTAAATTCTGCGCCGCGAAATGAGGAAGGAAAGGTCATATACGTCCGGGGAGGAGGTCGCGAACGCCGTCACGCACGTCGTCGGCTCCCATCTCGGCGCGGCGATGCTCGCGCTTCTCGTCTGGAAGGGCGCGACGAGCGGCGTCGACGTCGCGTGGAAGACGACGTCCGGGGCCATCTTCGGGTTCTCGATGATTCTCCTCTACGCGATATCGTCGGCGTACCATACGGTGACGCATCTCCCCGCGAAGCGCGTCCTCCACGTCATGGACCACATGGCGATATACTTCCTCATCGCCGGCACCTACACGCCGTTCTGCCTCGTCACCCTCCGCCCCGGCCACGCCGCGCTCGCGTGGACGATCTTCGGCATCGAGTGGGGAGGGACGCTCGCGGGCATCCTCTTCAAGATAAGGACGACCGGGAAGTTCAGGTTCGTGTCGACGGTCGCCTACGTCGTCATGGGCTGGGTCGCGATCATCGCCATCGTGCCGCTCATCAGGTCGCTGCAGGGCCTCGGCACGATGTGGCTGACGCTCGGCGGCGGGCTCTACACGCTCGGCTGCTTGTTCTACCTCTGGAAGTCGCTTCCCTACTCGCACATGGTGTGGCACCTGTTCGTCCTCGCTGGAACGATCTGCCACTTCTTCTGCATGCTTTGGTACGTCATGTAGATCCCGTTTCGCCGCCCGCGCGTTCCGTCCGCCGTCCGCAATCCCACGAAAGCATGATAAAATGGTATAATAAACATTCAAGTACCACAACTCCGACAATCATCAACCTCTCAACCCTTCAACCTTTCGACTTTTTATGGCAGGCGAATACCAGTTCAGCTTGATCGACGTCACGAAGCAGGTCGGCGCGAAGACGATCCTGAAGGACGTCAACCTCTCGTTCTTCTACGGCGCGCACATCGGCGTCATCGGCGCGAACGGCGCGGGCAAGTCGTCTCTCCTCAAGATCCTCGCGGGTCTCGACACCGACCTCATGGGCACGGTGCAGGTCGCGAAGGGGACGAAGGTCGGCTATCTCCCGCAGGAGCCGGAGCTCGACGACTCGAAGACCGTCCTCGAAACGGTTATGGAGGGCGTTGCGGACGCGCAGGCCATGGTGACTCGCTACGAGGACCTCTGCTGCGAGCTCGACGACCCCAAGGCCGCCGCGGAGATGGAGCGGCTCCAGGCGATCATCGACGCGAACGACTACTGGAACCTCGAGAACCTCGTGGAGCGCCGCATGGCCGACCTCGGCTGCCCAGACGGGTCGAAGCAGGTCGGCGTCCTCTCGGGCGGCGAGCGCCGCCGCGTCGCGATCGCGCGGCTTCTCCTCTCGAACCCCGACGTCCTTCTCCTCGACGAGCCGACGAACCACCTCGACGCAGAGACGACGTTCCGCCTCGAGGCGTACCTGAAGGAGTTCAGGGGGACGCTCATCGTCGTGACGCACGACCGCTACTTCCTCTCCGACGTCACCGAGTGGATCCTCGAGCTCGACCACGGCATCTGCTACCCCTACAAGGGCAACTACGAGGAGTGGCTGAAGCAGAAGGAGGCGATGCTCGCGCGCGAGGCGAAGGTAGAGAAGTCCAGGCAGAAGCTGCTCGAGAACGAGCTCAAGTGGATACAGACGAATCCCTCGGGGCGCCACGCGAAGGCGAAGGCCCGCGTCGAGCGCTACGAGGAGCTGCAGAAGCAGGAGGTTTCGACGCGCGAGGACGATCTCGTCATCCGCATCCCGCCGGGGCCGCGGCTCGGCGACCTCGTCGTCCGCGCGGAGCACGTCAAGATGGCGTTCGGCGACCAGGTGCTCTACGAGGACCTCAACTTCGACCTTCCGCGCGGCGGCATAGTCGGCGTCATCGGCGCGAACGGCGCGGGGAAGACGACGCTCTTCAAGCTCATCACGGGGCAGCTCAAGCCGGTCTCCGGCACTTTCAAGGTCGGCGACACGGTGAAGCTCTCCTACGTCGACCAGACGAGGAGCGAGCTAAAGCCAGACGAGACGGTCTACGAGGCGATAACGGGCGGCGGAGAGTTCGTGAAGCTCGCGGGAACGACGATGATGAACGGCCGCGCCTACTGCTCGCGCTTCAACTTCCGCGGGCCAGAGCAGCAGAAGAAGGTGGGCGTCCTCTCGGGCGGCGAAAGAAACCGCGTCCACCTCGCGAAGCTGCTGACGTCCGGCGGGAACCTCCTTCTCCTCGACGAGCCGACGAACGACCTCGACGTCGCGACGCTCCGCTCTCTGGAGGAGGGCCTTCAGGACTTCGGCGGGTGCGTGATGGTGGTCTCGCACGACCGCTGGTTCCTCGACAGGATCGCGACGCACATCCTCGCGTTCGAGGGGAAGGGGAAGACGACCTGGTTCGAGGGAAGCTACTCCGAGTACCACGAGGCGCTTGCGCGCCGCAAATGACGGGTCTGGGATCTAAAGGCCGCAAAGGAGCACTGGCATGGGAAGATTCAGCACACTTGAGGAGGCGAGGGAGTATTTCTCCTGCGACAAGTTCGCCACCGAGAACGGAATGACGCTCGACGAGATTGACGAGGCGCATGCCGTGACGAGCATGACGCTGGGCGAGCGCCACAAAAACGCCTTCGGCGGAGTGATGGGAGGGGCGATCTTCACGCTCGCCGACTTCGCCTTCGCCGCGCTCACGAACGACCGCGAAAGGCTTACGGTGGCCCAGCAGGTCAGCGTCAACTACCTCTCGCAGGCCAAGGGAGGGCGGCTGATGGCCACGGCACGCTACAGGAAGGACGGCCGCAGCTCGTGCGTCGTGAACGTCGACGTGGTTGACGACACCGGGCGCGAGGTCGCGCAGTTCGTCGGAACCGGCTTCAAGCTGGGCCGGCAGGCAGACAGTCTGCGTCGTGGCGCGTGATTTTTGGTATAATGTCGGAAACAAGACAGAACAAGGAGACAAGAAATGGCGGTTACTGAAACGACGAAGGTTTCGTGGGGTTCGAGGCTGGGAAGCTCCGTAAAGGGCGTCTTGGCCGGCATCGTGCTCTTTCTGCTCGGCTTCCCTGTGCTCTTCTGGAACGAGGGCAACAGCGTGAAGACGGCGAAGGCGCTCGACGAGGGAGAGGGCGCGTGCGTGCCCGTCGAGTCGATCGAGAAGGTCGATCCCGAGATGGAGGGGCAGCTTGTCCACATGACCGGCCTCGCGACGACGCAGGACGTCCTTTCCGACGACCAGTTCGGCGTCTCTACGACGGCGATCGCCCTGAAGCGCACGACCGAGATGCTCCAGTGGGTCGAGCACTCCAAGACCGAGGAGAAGAAGAACCTCGGCGGCAGCGTCACCAAGACAACCACCTATACTTACACCCAGGAGTGGCTTGAGAGCGCCGTCGATTCGAGCGGCTTCAAGGAGCAGGGCCACGACAACCCGGGCTTCATCGAGTTCCCGTCCGAGGAGAAGCGCGCGGCGAACGTGACGTTCGGCGCGTTCCGCCTGAACGAGCGCCAGATCGGGCGCATCGGCTCCGAGCAGGCGTACGCGTTCCCGACCGACTTCGTGTGCAGGGTCGAGCGTGCCCAGCGCCAGGGCTCCGTGATCTACGTCCCCAACAAGCAGACGCGCGACAACGCGCTCAACAACCGCGACGTCGCGTCGCAGGCGCGCATCGGCGACATGCGCGTGAAGTTCACCGTCATCCTGCCGCACGGCATCTCGCTCGTCGCGAAGCAGAGGGGCGACACGTTCGTCGGGTATCTCGCGAAGACGAAGAAGAAGGTCGATCTGCTCTGCGACGGCACCAAGGATGCGGCCGAGATGTTCGAGGACGCGCGCGACGCGAACGCGATGCTGACGTGGCTGGTGCGAATCGGCGGATTCCTCCTCATGTTCTTCGGCCTTTCGATGGTCCTGAAGCCGCTCTCCGTCCTTGCGGACGTGCTGCCCATCCTCGGCAACATCGTCGAGATCGGCAACGGGCTCGTGGCCGGCGTGATCGCGCTCGTCTGCTCGCTCGTGACGATCGCGATTGCGTGGATATTCTACCGACCCGTCCTCGCCATAGTCCTTCTGCTCGTCGCCGGCGCCGCGATCTTCCTTCTCTGGAAGAAGAGGCAGGCGAAGAAAAGCGCGGTCGTCGCGTGACATCGTCGCCAGCGGCGTTATTAGGTGTAAGGAGATCAAGATATGCTGACCAGGGAAGAGATGCGCGAGGAGTTCTGGCTGCTGACCAAGGGCATCCTGCAGGATGGCCGGGTCGATTTCGACGAGGCGCGCGTCATAAAGCGCTGGATCGAGGAACACGATTCCAAGGGCGAGTTCTCGCTTGTCAGATCCAAGCTCGAAAAATACCTTGAGGACAGGATCATCGATCCGCGGGAGTCGGCGGTGATCGCCGAGACCATCGGGCGGGTTCTGTCCATGCTGCGCGGCGGCGTCATCCGGTGACGCCTCGGCGGACGCCTGGCAACAGAATCGCCGCCATCGTCCAGTTGGCGGCGGTTTTCTTTTTTAGTACGCCGTCGACTTGGGATATTACGCCCCTGCCACTTGAAGGCGGGGGCGGTTTTTGGTAAAATACCGCCGTTTTACATCGAAAGGTAAAAAAACATGATCTATTCGACTGAGGTTGAGCACCAGTGCCCGTTGGCCAAGGGGTGCAATCACGGTCCTGCCCCGATCCCGGAAGAGGGTAAGTGGGTTCAGGCGAAGCAAATCAAGGACATCAGCGGCTACACGCACGGCGTGGGCTGGTGCGCTCCCCAGCAGGGCGCGTGCAAGCTGTCGCTCAACGTCAAGAACGGCATCATCGAGGAGGCTCTCGTCGAGACGATCGGCTGCTCGGGCATGACCCACTCCGCCGCGATGGCGAGCGAGATCCTCGTCGGCAAGACGATTCTCGAGGCGCTCAACACCGACCTCGTGTGCGACGCGATCAACACGGCGATGCGCGAGCTGTTCCTCCAGATCGTCTACGGCCGCACGCAGTCTGCGTTCTCCGACGGAGGTCTCGTCGTCGGCGCCGGTCTCGAGGACCTCGGCAAGGGTCTCCGCTCGATGGTCGGCACGATGTACGCGACGAAGGCGAAAGGCCCCAGGTATCTCGAGATGACCGAGGGCTACTGCACGCGCATGGCCCTCAACAAGGACGGCGAGGTGATCGGCTACGAGTTCGTCTCGCTCGGCAAGATGACCGATTTCATCAAGAAGGGCCTTTCACCGAACGAGGCGTGGGAGAAGGCGAAGGGCCACTACGGCCAGTTCGAGGGCGCCGCGAAGTACATCGATCCCCGCAAGGAGTGATCACGCCGACCGGCTGCAAGTGAAAGGAATCTGAGAAATGGCTACAAAGAAGACAACTAAGCAGGCTTCCTCCGAGAAGCTGTTCGAGGGATACGAGCGCCGCGAGGCAAAGATCCTCGCCGCGCTGAAGCCCTACGGCATCAAGTCGATCCCCGAGTGCCCCGACATCTGCCTCAAGGCCGGCTTCGACCCCTACAAGATCGTCGAGGAAACCCAGCCGATCTGCTTCGAGAACGCGAAGTGGGCCTACACCGTCGGCGCCGCGATGGCGATCAAGAAGGGCTGCGTCAAGGCCAAGGACGCCGCCGCGGAGATCGGCGTCGGTCTCCAGGCGTTCTGCATCCCCGGCTCCGTCGCGGAGAACCGCCAGGTCGGCCGCGGACACGGCAACCTGGGCGCGATGCTCCTTGACGACGCGACCGAGTGCTTCGCGTTCCTCGCGGGCCACGAGTCGTTCGCCGCCGCGGAAGGCGCGATCAAGATCGCCCTCAACGCGAACAAGGTCCGCAAGACGAACCTCCGCGTCATCCTGAACGGCCTCGGCAAGGACGCCGCGTACATCATCAGCCGCATCAACGGCTTCACGTACGTCAAGACGGCGTTCAACAACAAGACCGAGAAGGTCAAGGTCGTCTCGAAGAAGGCATTCTCGAAGGGCCCGCGCGCGGCCGTCAACTGCTACGGCGCGGACAACGTCCCTGAAGGCGTCGCGATCATGAAGCTCGAGAACGTCGGCGTCTCGATCACGGGCAACTCCACGAACCCGACGCGCTTCCAGCATCCCGTCGCCGGCACCTACAAGAAGTGGTGCATCGAGAACGGCAAGAAGTACTTCTCCGTCGCCTCGGGCGGCGGCACGGGCCGCACGCTCCACCCCGACAACATGGCGGCGGGTCCGTCCAGCTACGGCATGACCGACACGATGGGCCGCATGCACTCCGACGCGCAGTTCGCGGGCTCGAGCTCGGTCCCAGCGCACGTCGAGATGATGGGCCTCATCGGCATGGGCAACAACCCGATGGTCGGCGCGACCGTCGCGGTTGCTGTAGCGGTCGAGGAGAGCTTCAGGAAGTAATTCCCCCGAACCGTTGAAAGGAGGCGCGGAAAGTTTTCCGCGCTTCTTTTTTCAATTACCACGCGTCTGCGACAAAATATGGTATAATGTCACGCAGACATCACTTGGAGCAAGACATGACTATTCGCGGATTGCTTGAAAAGAACGTCGCGGAGCGGCCGGGCCGCAACGCGCTCGTATGGAGTGAAAACAAGACGTGGATGCGTCGCACGTGGCGGGAGTACCTCGCCCGCGTCAGAGACGTCGCCGAGGGCTACGGAACGCGCTTCGACCTGAAGCCACGCGAGGAGAACGCCGCCATCATTCTCGGCAACTCCCCGACCTGGCTTGAGGCATATCTCGCCCAGTCCGGCGCCGGCGTTTCGGTCGTGCCGCTCGACCCGAAGCTGCACGACGCCGAAGTCGAGTACATTCTCGCGGATTCCGAGGCCGTCGTCGTCACGACCGACGTCCACCACCTCAAGATGATGATGGGCCTCGCGCCGAAGCTCCCGAAGCTCAGGGGCATCGTCTGCGTGGACGGTGTCATAAACGAGGGGCAGACGATCGGCAAGGTCAAGGTAGTCGGGTTCGATAAGCTCCGCATTTCCGGCGGCGGCGCGTGGTATGACGCGCATGTTGCCCGCGAGGAGGACGTCGCCTCGATCATCTACACCTCCGGCACGACGGGCAAGCCCAAGGGCGCGATGCTGACGCACAGGAACTTTGTCTCGGACATTGACGGTGCGTTCAAGACGTTCCACGCCGATGTCGGCGAAGACGACAGCTTCTTCACCGTCCTGCCGCTGTTCCACGCGTTCAGCTTCACGGCGAACTTCCTCGGGCCGCTCTACGTCGGCTGCGAGATGCAGTTCGTCGAGTCGATCCGCACCGTAGCGCGCGACATGAAGCTGCTTAGGCCTTCGGTTCTCTGCGCCGTTCCGCTCCTCTGCGAGAAGCTCTACGACAAGATCCAGGAGGGGCTCGAGTCCTCCAGAATCGCGCGCACGCTTCTCGCAATCGGCATAAGGGGCCCCGTGATGCACATGGTCCTGCAGAAGCTCGGCGGCAGGCTCCGCTACATGATCACTGGCGGGGCGCCTTGCCCCAAGCACGTTCTCGAGTGCTTCAGGAAGCTCCACGTCAACTTCGTCGAGGGCTACGGGCTCACCGAGTGCGCGCCCGTCGTCTCGGTCACGAGCTCCGACTGCTGCAAGGTCGGCACGATAGGCAAGCCCTGCGCCGGCGTTGAGGTCAGGCTCGCGGACATGAATGAGGCCGGCGTCGGCGAGCTCCAGGTAAAGGGCCCGATCGTCATGAAGGGCTATTTCCACAACGAGAAGGCCACCAAGGAGGCGTTCGACGGCGACTGGTTCGCGACGGGCGACCTCGCGTCGATAGACGAGGACGGGCTCATCACGATCCGCGGCAGGAAGAAGGCCCTCATCGTCAACCGCGAGGGCAAGAACATCTACCCCGAGGAGGTCGAGAACATCATCGGCAAGGATCCCGCGATACAGGACGTCGTCGTCGTGGGCTACACGATGGGCGGCGATCCGGGCGAGAAGGTCGGCGCGATCGTGTATCCGAACGAGGAATGGTTCAAGGAGCAGAACGGCGGCAAGCTGCCTGACTGGGCGGAGGTCGAGAAGGCCGCGGTCAAGCACACGCAGGAACGGAGCGCCGAGCTCGCCGACTACAAGCGCGTCCGCAAGGTCGTCGTCTGGAAGGAGCCCCTTGAGCGCACTTCGATCGGCAAGGTCCGCCGCGTCGCCTACAAGGGCAAGCTGGACGAGTGAACACGTACCTGATTTGGCTTGAGTGGCCCGAGAGGTGCTTTCGGGCGAATGACGGGGACCTGAAGTTCTTCAGGTCCCTCGTGCCCAAGGGGAGCCGCGTCGTGCGCGCCAAAAGCGAGCGCGCGTTTCTGAAGGCCCTCCCGTCTGCGACCCACGCCGTCGTCTGGCATTTCAGGAAGGAGTGGTACCCGCGCGCGCCGAAGCTCAGGGTCCTCGCGACACCTGCGGCCGGACGCGAACTTGTGGCGTGGCGTGACGCTCCGGCCGGCGTGAAAGTCCATTTCGGCGCGTTTCACGGGCCGATCATCGCCGAGACGGTTCTCGGCTTCCTTCTCGCGTGGACGCGCGGGTTCTTCTGGAAGGGCCCCATGTGGCCGCGCGCGGCCCTCGCCGAGCACTGCGGCGACCTCGAGGGCACTACGGCGGTCATCGCCGGCTTCGGGCGCATCGGCCGCGCGATAGCCGTGCGGCTTGAGCAGTTCGGCGTATCCTGCTTCGGCCTGACGCGACACGGGGTTTTCTCTGGCTCGAAGGGGCGCACGCCGTTGCCGTCGGGCTCTCGCGCGTCGTTTTTGCGCCACGCCGACTGGTTCATAATGGCGTTGCCGTCTGATACCGGCACGGATGATTTTCTCGATGCGCGGCTTATCCGACGCCTTCCGAAGAAGTGCGTCGTCGTCAACGTCGGGCGCGGCAACGCGGTGGACGAGGAGGCGCTTCTCGCGGCGATCGGGGAAGGCCGTCTCGCTGGCGCGTATCTCGACGTCTTCAAGCACGAGCCGACCGCCCTCAACCCAGGGGTCGGCCCGCGCGGCAAGGGGCTCGCTGCGGCGAGGAACGTGCCGTGGAACCTCGTCAGGATGCCTCACGCCTGCGCCTTTTCGACGCGCTACATGCGGGAAGGCTTCAGGGAACTCGCACGCGAGGGGTTGCTGGACGCCTGAACTCTCGAACCTCTATGCAATCAGAATATCAGGTAGATTCCGTCGAAGAGACGTGGGCGGTCGCGAAGGAGCTCGCGAAGGAGCTTAAGAGCGGCGACGTCGTCTGCCTCGAAGGAGACCTCGGCGCGGGCAAGACGACGTTCACGCAGGGGCTTGCCGCCGCGCTGGGCGTTCCCGGGCGCGTCACCTCGCCGACGTTCTGCATCGTGCAGGAGCACCAGTCTCCCGACGTTCTGCTCGTCCACATGGATCTCTACCGTCTCCACGGAGAGGAGGACGTCGAGGCGATCGGATGGGAGGACTACCTCGCGCGCGGGGCGATTTTCGTCATCGAGTGGCCGGAGCGCGCAGGGTCGCTCATTCCCCCGTCGGCGCGCCACGTCTCCTTCCGCCGCCTTGGGGAGGAAAAGCGGATGATATCCGTGTCGCGGTGAAGGCGGAATATGGTATAATTACCGTCAACAAGGGAGGACGCGAGGAATGGCAGAACTGATAGTTGCGCTTGACGTGCAGACGCGCGAGGAGGCGGTCGCGAAGGTAAAGGCGATCGGCGACGGGGTTGGCTTCTACAAGATCGGGCTCGAGCTGTACACGGCCGAGGGCCCGGATGTTGTGAAGGCGGTGAAGGACCTCGGCAAGAAGGTCTTTCTCGACCTCAAGTTCCACGACATCCCGCGCACGGTCGAGCGCGCGGTGCGCTCGGGCGGCAAGCTCGGCGTAGACCTCATGACGATCCACTCCGTCGGCGGCGCGGCGATGATCCGCGCGGCTGCCGACGCAGCGGCGGAGTTTGGCGCATCCGCGCCGAAGATTCTCGCCGTCACCGTGCTCACCTCGATGGACGAGCAGGACCTTCGCGACGTCGGGATCGCGGGCCGCACTCCGGCCGAGCAGGTCGCGGCGATGGCGAAGTTCGCCGTCGGGAACGGCGCGGACGGGCTCGTGTGCAGCCCGAAGGAAGTCGGCTCGCTTTCGAAGTCTCTCGCGGCGGGCACGCTTTTCGTCACGCCCGGCGTGAGACCCGCGGGTGCGGCAGTCGGAGACCAGAAGCGCGTCGCCACTCCCGCCGACGCGGTGAGGGACGGCGCGACCCACCTCGTCGTTGGGCGTCCGATACTTGCGGCAGACGACCCGGTCGCGGCGGCTGCGGCGATTCTTGCGGAGATGGCGTCTTGATCTTCGCTCTGGCATTTCTGCTCGCGGCGGTAGAGCCGGCAATGACCGACGGCGAGGTCTGGAACGAGGGCGTCGAGTACTACCGCGCCGGAGACGTGACCAACGCGCTCCGCGTGCTGCGCCCGCTCATCCTCACTAAATCGCACGGAGCGCGCGCCGCCGAGGTCGTCGCGAAGCTCGAGTACGAGAAGGGGAACCTCGAAGAGGCGGCGAACGCGGCGCAGATCGCGCTGAGGGCCGCGCCGGACGACGCGAAGGCGAACCGCAACTTCACAAGGGCGACGGACCGCCTCCCCGCGATCCGCGAGGAGGAGCACCTGAAGGCCGTGCTCAAGGCCGCCGAAGGCAAGGATCCCGGCGCGATGCTCCTCGCCGCGACGAAGGACTGCCGCGCTCTCATGGCGGAGTCGGGCGCCTACCGCACGAACCGCGCCGAAAAGGCGGTTGCGCTGGCGGACGCGCTTTCGAAGCGCGCGGAGCGGCTTTCGGATTCGTGGATTCCCGTCCGCGAACTCATCGCGCAGTCGGTCACGAACGAGGAGCAGGCGGCGACCATATCGGCCCAGATCGACGCGGCGCGAAAGAAAACGAAGGACGCGGCGAAGCGGCTTTCCGATCTCGACGCCGAGGCGTATCCTCTTCTTTCTGACGTGGAGCACGACTTCACGAGGTTCGTGAAGCTGACGGTGATGCCGCCAGCGGCGATGGACGAAGACCTTGTCGCGCAGTCGAACGCCTGGCTTGACGTCGAGGCGTTCAACGGGCGCAGCTGGCAGCAGGACGCGCTCGACTACACGCGCGCCTTCCGCGCGAAGTTCCCCGCGTGGGCGCGTGCCTACGAGCAGCAGGCGCAGAGCGACACGAACAAGCCGCCGTTCACGGCCGAGGACCAGGCGAAGGTGTCGGCCCTCGCAACAGAGCTCGAGAAGATCCAGCTTGGCTGCGTCGACAAGTCCCTCCCGCCCGAGCAGGAGAAGGCCCTTGAGATCATCAACGAGATACGCGAGCTTCTGCCGAAGGATCCGAACGGCGGCGGGCAGAACCAGCAGCAACAGCAGAAGAACAACCAGCAGCAGAACCAGAACCAGCAAAACCAGAACCAGCAGCAGAACCAGGATCAGCAGCAACAGAATCAGGACCAGCAACAGCCCGAGGGCGAGGATGACAAGAACAAGGACGAGCCCGACGAGGGCGACCAGCAGGACACCGAAGACCAGGAGGTTGAGGCCGTTTTGAAGAAGGCGCAGGAGCGCAGCGACGAGCACGAGGCGGAGAAGAAAGCGCGCATGCGCAGGGTGCCGCTCCCGCCAAACGAGCGCGACTGGTAACCTTTCAACTTTTCAACCTTTCAACTTTATGAAAATAGTAGTAGCATGCGGAGGCACTGGGGGGCACGCGTTCCCCGGGCTCGCGGTGGCGGAGGAGCTCAAGAGTCGCGGACACGACGTGACGGTGTGGGATTCGGGGCGCGACATAGAGTCGAGCGTCATGCGCAACTGGAAGGGGGCCGTCTTCTCGACGGGCGCGAAGCAGCTCGCCGCGCGCAACGCCTTTTCCATCCTGCGCTCGATCCTGCGCTGCCGAAAGGAGATGAGGCGCGCGAAGCCCGACGTCCTGCTCGCGATGGGGAGCTATTCCTCGCTTCCGCCAGTCCTTGCGGCGAAGGGCTGCGGCGTGCCCGTGGTTCTCCACGAGGCGAACACCGTCCCCGGGCGCGCCGTGGAATTCCTCTCGCGCTTCGCCAGGAAGGTCGCGATCAGCTTCGATGTCACCGCGAAGTACCTGCCCGGCAGCGACACGGTGAAGACGGGCCTTCCCGTGCGCGCCGACATCGCCTCCGGGAAGCGCTTCGACTTCATCCCCGCCGGCTCGTTCGTCGTGTTCGTTACGGGCGGCTCGCAGGGGGCGCACATGGTCAACTGCATCGCGAGCGAGGCCCTCGCCATGATGAAGGGCGAGATCGACCGCCGCGCGGCGTCCGGCAGGGAGACGCGTCCTCTCTACGTCATCCACCAGACGGGAGCGGCGGACGAAGGTCCCGTCATGGCGACGTATGCGCACGTGTCCCTCCCGTCGCGCGTAAACGCCTTCGAGCGCGAGATGGCCAATGCCTTCGCCTCCGCAGACGTCGTCATAGCGCGCGCCGGCGCGTCGACCTGCTTCGAGCTCGCTGCGTGCGGCAAGGCGGCGATGCTCATACCGCTTCCCTCGGCGATGCGCAACCACCAGCATTTCAACGCCGAGGCGTTCGCGGCGAAGGGCGCCGCAGACGAGGGCATCCAGGCGCAGCTTTCCGCGAAGCAGCTCTACATCTACCTCATGGGGCGCTACGACCGCCCCGAGCGCCTCGCCGAGATGTCGGCGAAGATGCGCGCCCTCGCGACGCCAGACGCGGCCTCGAAGGTCGCCGACCTCGTCGAGAGCGTGGCGAGATGATTCCGCGGCGGCGGGCCAGGTGCCCGGACGCGCATTCTTCTTGGTCGCCGGACAGACTAAATGCAACTAGGGGCAGGTTAAATGCACCGTAGCGCTGCTGTGTGCATTTAGTCTGCCAAATTGCATTTAACCCGTTGCCGTACAGACTAAATGCAACTAGGGGCAGGTTAAATGCACCGTAGCGCTGCTGTGTGCATTTAGTCTGCCAAATTGCATTTAACCCGTTGCCGTGGCGCACCGTCGGAAGCGTCGCTGCGGGCCGTGGTGCTGCCGCTCGGTCTCGTCCCTCGGTTTTGCGCTTCGCCCCGAAGACAATCTTCCGCGTTCAGCCTGCCGTGCCTCGGCTGGTGTCTCTGGCTGCGTGCGAGACGCCTCCTGCGCCTGCAAGACCCCGCTCCTCACTCGCGGCACACTCCGTCCCTCCGCTCGCCGCGCATCCGTACGGAGCGGGCTTCCCGCCCGCGCCGCGCTTGCAGGATGCCCCGGCTTTGGCGTATAATTCGCGCTGGCCCTCGAGACAAAAGCTCCCCCAGCCCATCGCGCAAGTCTCGTTTTCGGCGTAGTAAATGCGCCTGGGTTGGATGGTGCGTCAAGTCCTCTGTCGAGAGGGCCTTACTTCATCTCGATTCCGACGAGCCTGGGCTTGAGGACTACCTCCTTCGGGTCGATCTTCGCGATGTGGAGCTTCGCGGCCGTTCCCTTGCCGTAGAGGAATTCGAAGACGTCGTAGGGCGTCTTGTCCCCCTGCGCGTATCGGACGTAGGCGTTGACGTGCGAGAGCGCGAGGTACGCCTGATCCTGGGTGAGCGAGTCGAACGAGACTCCCTTGGGGAGGATCTCGCGGACGATCTCGTGGTTGCGCTCGAGCTGCGACTTCTGGTTGGAGTTCATGGGGTCGCAGAAGAACACCCTGGTGCGCTTCGTGCCGTCCTCGCACTCTTCGATGCGCGATGGGTATGAGAACTCCGTGCCGCGGTCAGTGAGGATGACCGGGAAGAGCTTCGCGAACAGCTCGGGCCCGAGCTCCGCGTAGAGCCTGTCGAACACCGCGACGACGCTTTCCGCGCACTTGTTGGGGATGAGGATGCCGACCATGAAGCCCGCGTTAAGCCAGTGGAGCGTCAGGAGGCACACGCCGCCTACGCGCCCTATGACGAGGTCCATGTAGACGGGCCCGACGCCGGGGTGGTCGGAGAGGAACTTCTCGTAGTCCCTGTAGGTGCGCCCGGCGTAGCAGCCGGTCTCGACCTTGTGCTGGTACTCCTTCGCGAGCGACTTGCGCGGACGCACCATGCAGGCGCGCTTGAGGTCGCCGCGCTTCGCGGAGAGGACGCCGTAGTTGACGTAGCGCTGGATGGTGCGCTCGTGCCGGGTAAGCTTCGCGGCGTTGGTGACGCAGATGTGGTGGACGGACTGCCCCGCCTTGATCTTCGGGGAGACGAGGGCGTCGATGTAGTCGCGCTCCCACGGCTCGAGCGCCACGCCCTGGCGGCTTTCGCTCAGGGTCCTGCGGTAGTCGTCCTGCGCGCGGCTCGCGACGTAGAAGAGCTTGCGCCTGTGGCAGCGCCTCTCGTCGGGGCAGCCGTTGCAGACCTTGCCCGTGCGCAGGAGGCGCTGCGAGCAGTCGATGTACTCGACCCTGTCGCAGAACCTGCTGCAGTTGCGGTAGCTGCACCGGACGCACGGTGCGCCCTTGGCCGGGCAGTCGCCGCAGACCCCGGTTAGCTTGCAGTCCTGCCTGTGGACGCACTGGTTGGCGCGCCCGTAGCACCCCTTGAACGACTCGTAGGTGTGCTTTCTGATCTCGCGGGAGACCGTCGAGAGGCTGACGCCGATCTCCTTCGCGATCGTCCTTTCGGACTCTCCGGCCGCGAGGCCGAACTCGATGCGGCACCGCCCGGTGCCGTCCATCTGCTTTTTTCCTTTTGTCATTGTTGCTTCCTTTTTGCACCCCGCCGGGATTGGCGGGGTGAGCGAATGATAGCGGAAATCCCGGGGCAGGTTAAATGCGAGGGGCCGCCCCCATGGGGGCGTTATGGATGTTGTCCTCCTTGATGGAACTATTTTCCTTGAGACTCTATCTATGGCAGAGACAATGCGACCCCATCCGATACTGGCAGACTCAATGCAACCATACGACACGACAGAGTGAATGCGACTCCCCGCTTCGCGGGCAGTCGCATTCACTCTGTCTTCTCACCCCCCGCTTCGCGGGCAGTCGCATTCACTCTGTCTTCTCACCAACAGACATGGTTACCACAGTAAATTACCACAGTAGCGTGAGTTTATGATATACTGTTCGGCATGAGACGTTGCATGATAAATCTTCCAGATCGGTGCCAGCGACTGATCGGCCGAGTGGCACACCGCGCGTTTGAAGGGGGCAAGCAGCGAATCGAAAGGGTCGCGCGCTATGACAAGGAAAACCTACTGTGGCAATTTACTGTGGCAATCAGGTCTGACCCTGCTGGCCTCGCAACTCTGCAGAAATAGATATGAAAATCAGAATGCATAGTCTTTTGTGCGCCGATGCGCTGGCATTTCTTTTCTTTGCGTCTGTGTCAGGACATGTTGCCGCCGACCAATTGTCTGAGGACTGGCGTAGCGCGGCCACTGAGTCTCTGAGGAGCGGACGGCCTATTGTCGCCGTGTTCGGCGATGTCGCCCCATCGCTCAAGGATGAACTTGCCGCTGCGCTCACGAACGAGTACGTGCTTGTCCAGATCGGAAAGCCGGGTGAGTCCGACTACATCTCGGACAACCCCGATGTAAAGGCGCGCAGAGAACGGTTCAGGAGTTGGGACATTGGCGAGGACGAGTCGGCGGTGTTGCTCATCAGGCCGGACGACAGTGTGATTGGCGGCATTTCGGCGCGAGAACGTCCGCTGTCCGTTCCGCCAGACGGATGGCTCGCGACGTTCGGGAAGTGGGAGGATTCCGCCCGTGTCGAGGAGACGGTGATCAAGCCCTTGTCCCGCGACATAAGGCGGCAATGTTCGGATTTCGAACACGAAGTGCGTACAGGTTCGCCAGACCGAGAGTCCTTTCTCTGTCTTGCGACGAACACGATTGAGAGGGTTAGGTCCCTCCGCAAACAGATGCGGAATGAGATTCCGAAGGGGCGGAGGGGCCTCGCCTACAGGGAGGCCCGGAAGGATGCCAAGGTTCGCCTGTCCGAGCTTAGGCAGATGACGAACGAGGTCTGCTCCACCCCTCCATCTGACTACACTGTTCCCGTCCCGCCGGATGACTGGCGGCTGTCGAAGTGGCGCGGAATCAACGACATCGAGGACTGGATTGCTTATGTCAACGAGAATCCCCAGTTGCCGAAATACGCCGATTTCAGGAGAAACAAGATGTTGCCGTTCCTGCGTAGGGAACTGCAGGTGGCAGACCGCGCGGAATCGCGAGAGTTCGTCGACTACGTCCTTGAGACGATAGCCCATGGCGAGATGCGCAGCTCCTTCAGCGTGAACCGTCCAAACCAGGGCCTGACGCAGGAGGCGAAGCGCCTTGAGTCGCTTGGAGACACGCAGCCTCTGGTGCGGCTCTTTGCGGCGATGGACACGGCTGGGAGTTCCTGGTCCGACGCCATCGAGCGCCTCTCGGCGCTCGAGGCGGAATGGGAAGGTCGCCGGGAATGCGCGCTTCTGTCGGCGATATCGAGCTATTACCGCAACGCCCCGTCAGGCAGCGGCTACGACGAGCAGGCGCGCAAGGTTCCGGCAACGCAGGACAAGTTCGTCGAATGGTGCGCCGGGCTAAAGGATGAGGATGTGCGTCAAGCTTGTTTCGTTCTTGTCGTTTTCTTCCGCTGGGACATCGAGGGGCTTGGCGAACGGCTGCTTCAGAGCGCGGCACCGCCGTGGCTGGGATACATATTCCGAGGACATAGGGGCTTCTGTCTCGCCGACGTCTACGGGCGGTACGCGGAAAAGCCGGATCTCATGCGGAAGGCGGATGAGTATCGTGTCCAGTCGAAGGAGGACCTTGAGACGGCGTATGCACTCCATCCTGAGATCCCCGAGAGCGCCAATCTCATGGCGATGTGGAACCAGTGGCTGGGGACATGGGAAAGGCGGCAGGCCTACCACGCCGTTGCGCTTCAGGCCGAATTCGACAACGAGCACGTCTGGCGCGATCTGCTGGACTACGACAGAGACCGGCAATGGGGCGCAACCAGCCGGGGAAACACGGCTTTTGGATATGCTATGATGGGCTGTACGCGATTCGACACGCTTCTACCGTCATTTGCCGGACTCGGCCAGATAGGCGTCTTCGGCGTCCGGCGCCAGGAACTGCTCGAAGCCCTTCAGAAGGTTCTTGACCAGGAAGGGCTTGAAATATGGCGCAGGGTCTCGATACAGCGGCGGATACTGCGGATGCTGCTGGAGGACGGACGCTACGAGGATTTCCGCGACAGGGTGCTGCAATGGCGAGGTGCGCTGACATGGCGCCTGTGCATGCTTGGGGATATGCCCTCCTGCCCGTCCGATTTCGGCGAGCTTCTGGATATCGTTCAGTCCCCTCGCGCCGAGACTTACATAGCCCTGCAGCGGCTGTGCCGCGATGACAGTCCGCACGAGTTCTTCAAGGCGTTCAACAGTCTTCGCTACGATGCTGCGGATGAAATTCCGGAGAACGAGAGGGAATATCTGTATGGGCGCCTTGCGTGGATGAGTCGACGGCTGCATCCGAGGGTGGAGGAGGACCTCTACCGCCACTACGAGCCCCATGCCAACTGGACCAACTGGCTGCCGCATGTGGTTTTGGAGATTCCCCCGTCATGGGATGAGTTCAGGAAGAGGACGTACATTCCATTCCTCGAGGGGCTCAAGGGAATCGGCATGATCGACGATCCGGTTTTGTATTTCGGAGCGACGAACGAAACGGCCCTGGGCTGGTTTCCCGTCGAGGAGCGCACAGACCGCGAATGGGAAGACATCGCCGACTGGCTCTGCCGGCAGGACCTGACATCGGACGACAGCCTGCGCTGTGCGTACATTCTCGCGCGCCGCGCCGTGGTCGGCGAGGCGAAGGACCTCTTCGTCGGGCGGCTCGAGAAGGGCGGTGTAGACAAGTGGCTGCTCCTCATGCTGCGCGGCGGTGCAATGAACCGTCTCGCCGCTTGCGGATTGCGGCCCGAGATACCCGAGTCCTGGATGCAGGAGAAGAACAGCCTGCTCCAACGCGCGCAGGTTCTGTGCCGCGAACGGGATTCCCTTGTCGCCGGTGGCGCGCCGAGGCTGCGGTCATGGTACCTGGGATCTCCCTACGATCGGCCGGTGAGAAGATACGAGGAACGGATGCGGCAGTACTGCTACGGAGACAGCTCCGTGACAAACGTCACGCTGGCGCAGCTTGTAGATCGTCAGCGGACAAACGCCACTGAAACTGCGCGCAGCGACTATTCAGCGGAGGCGATTGACGCGTTCGAGTCTCTTGTAGGGAACCGCTCGCCCTATTCGATCGTGAAATACCTCGAGGGCTCTCGCGCGCCGACGGCCAGATGGAGGGCGGCGATGGGGCTCCTTGCAAGGCGGTTGGGCGCAACGGAAGAAGGGCGGCTTGCGGTAGGAGAACTTCAGCAGAAGCTGGGCCGACAGCTTGTGGCCGACTGGTTCGTAGGGCGGCTTGCGGTCGATCTCGGAGGAGAGCATGCGCTTTCCGTCCGCTCGGCGGCGTATCTTCCGGACGACGCGGCGTCGCATGTAGACTTCGCTACCTGTCTCATTAAGCGGTATGAAGGCGACCGCACGCAGTTCTACGCCCACAAGTTCGCCCGGGAGGAATTGCTGCCAGAGGCGCGCAAGCACCTTGTCTCGGCCTTGTACACAGAGCCGGACAACGAAGAGGCGGTTCGGCTTGCCGTTGTTTATGGGTTCAAGTATCAAGAGTTTGCAGAACTTTCGAATGCGATTCGGGAATTTCCCCTCTCGCGTCCGATTTGGGAGAAGTTGCATACTGCGGAGGAAGCGCGGCTCGTTGAGATCGCGCGGCGCGAGAAGACCGCGAGGGAGGCCGAAGAAGAGCGCGTCAGAAGGGCTGAGCGGGAAAAGCGTGAGAAGGACGAGGCGAAGATTGCAAAGTTCCGCGCAAGCCCGCTTTACAAGCAGGCGCGGTCGATGCCGGGAAACGTCGTGGCGCAGTCTGGGCTGTGGCACGACTATGTCTCTGGCGAGGGCAGGGAGTTCGCCGACAACGAGACGTTCAAGCGCAATGTTTTTATGCCTTTTTTCGCACGAGAATTCGGCATCGACGAGAAGGACCCGAAATACAGGGAGATGATGGACTTTCTGGAGCGCGAGTTCGCCGATCCGCTCTGCTGGACAGGTGACTGCGAGGCATGGGTCGATCGCCGGCTTACATCCGATCCGAGCCTCGACGGCGGGATGGACAGGGCTGGACGCACCGCCTGGGAGCTTTTCCGCTCTGGCTGCACAAACACATTCATAGTCGCCTCGGCCTACTACTGCAAGGTCTGGTTTCCCGATGAACCGAGATTCGACGCCGCTAATCGATGGCGGATTTCAGACGACCGAAAGGATGATGCGGCGCGGTTCATCGCTAATGCCGGATATGCCTCCTGCGGCTATGGACGCGACAGATATGACGAAGTGGCCCAGGCAAGGCGCGTTGCGCTCTTGACCTGGGTTCGTCACCTTGAGGGCGAGGGCATGAGCCTTGCACAGTGGAGAGCGGTGGAAATGTTCATCCTGCGAATCTGCGGCAGACGAGGTCTTAGGTATGACCGCAACGGCAAGGAGAATCTCATCCCAAGGCCTGGCAGGGATCTTGCGGACACGTTGGAGAAGGAGGCGGTGGCGCTTCCTCTGGCGAGACTGCTCAGGGAAGACCCGGCATTCAAATGACGGATGTTGGAATTACGGCGGAATGGGTACAATGAGAATGAAACATCGGAATGCCAGGCTATGCCAATCGTTGTCCAGACCGTGTGGACGACGCGCGTGGTTCAGTTCTTTAGCAGAGCTGGCGGCGGAGGGCGACCGCGACGGGCGCGAGGCGGCGACGTGCTCAATGGGGAGGCTACAGCGAATGAAGGGTCGGAGCTTATTGATACAGTAAAACTGATACAGTAGCCGAGTTTTTGGTATAATGTCCGCATGAGAAAGAACAGGGTTGTCGAGCAGAACAGGTGCTATCACCTTGTCAGCCGGCTTCCGCACCGTGCGTTCTTCCTCGACGACGAGGAGAAGGACCGCGCGGTCGCGCTGATGCGCCGCGTAGAGGCAGGAGTACAAGCTAGCATGAGTTACTGTATCAATAGAGCTGTATCAATAAGCTCCGACCCTTTTGACCCCTGTATCAATAGAACTGTATCAATAAGCTCTGACCCTTTTGACCCGGTGCTATCACCTAATCAGTCGTGTCGCCCACCGCGTGTTGGAATGGGGTAAGCGGCGAATCGAAAGGGTCGCTATGACAATGAAAAACTACTGTGGCAATTTACTGTGGCAATCAGGTCCCTTTTGACCTCTAAGATTATGGCAGGAAGCAATTCGGCCATGAAAAATAATTGCGATTGCAGTCAGTATGTGAAATAATTTAGGGTGTTAATATGCAGCTTGATAAATTTTCCACGTGTGAAAAAATGATATATTTATTATTGGTCTTTCAGTTATTGTGCTGCTGCGGAGTTTTGGTGGCTTTGAAATTAGAACTGGATATCCAAACGATTTGCTTGTTGGCTAAAGTTCTTGGGCTGTTGGTTATGGTAATAAGCGCAATTTGTACCGTATTATTTATATTGCTTGTTCGGTATTCGAGATGCACTAATTGCGGCAAGCCCGTATTAATGAGATTCATTGAATATAAGCGTATGCGACAAATGAAGAATGGGGAAAAGATTGAATGCCCTCACTGTAAATCAATGGTCTAAAAGAGACTTTCTGCATAGGGCCGCGAGGGTCTGCCAAGGAAGCCCAAGTCGCCGTTGCAGCGCTACAGGCTTCTGCGCAAGGGGAAGGATGTTCTGGCATGAATGCAGACACAGCATATACAGTTAATCTTATACAGAAGGAGAATGAAGGGTCAGAGCTTATTGATACAGTAAAATTGATACAGTAGCCGAGTTTTTGGTATAATGCCCACATGAGAAAGAACAGGGTTATCGAGCAGAACAGGTGCTATCACCTTGTCAGCCGGCTTGCGCACCGGACGTTCTTCCTCGACGACGAGGAGAAGGACCGCGCGGTTGCGCTGATGCGCCGCGTAGAGGAGTTCAGTGGCGTCGTCGTGCTGGCCTACGCGTTCATGTCGAACCATTTCCACATCTTCATCTACGTGCCCAGTGCGGAGGAGATCGGCGAAGGGGAGATTCTGCGCCGCATACGCGTTCTCTACCGTGACGCGTCGCTCTCGCAGGTCGTTGCGACGTGGAACAGGCTCAAGACCGAGGAGCAGGAGCTTTTCAAACGCGCGCGTCCGACGAAGAAGTATGTTTCGCGTTTCGAGGCCTACAAGTCCTCGTTTCTCCGCAGGATGTGGAACTCATCGGAGTTCATGCGGACGTTCAAGCAGCATTTCACGATGTCCTTCAACGGACGCCGCGAGCACAGCGGGACGATGTTCGAAGGGCGGTACCACGAGCGGAACAACCCGGCGGAGTATGTCAATAGGCTCCCCATATGTTCCTTACCGGATCAGGATGGTCAGTCCCCTTTGCATACGCATCGGGTCGGCGTAGACGAGGAAGCCCGTGCCGGGGACCTGCGTGTCGTAGTTGGCCTGAACCCAGGCTGCCGTCGAGTTGCCGCGACGGATGCGTATCTCGTCGACGCTGTAGTTCAACGAGCCGTTGCCGCCGGTGCCTGTCGTGAGACCCATGCCGTTGGCGGTGAAGTTGACGGCGTTCTTGCCTGTCCATGACCCTTTCTGCGTCGCGTTCTCGTAGAACCGCGAGGACCAATCGGCTCCGGAACATTTCCAGACGGCCGTGGCGAAACGCCACGCGCTTTGGCCACTCGTCCAATTGTCCGCCTTGTCGTAGTTCCCGTTCATCATGTAGACTTCGGTACTCCCGAACGCCATCGCGTTGCCGCCGTTGTTGCTGTCCTCGTAGCAGAACATGCGGTTGTAGTTGGCCGAGGGGATGAGCCAGGTCTCGGTCGTGTAGCCGGAGGTGCTGAACGTCCAGTCCGTCGTGTTCTCGGGAGCGACCTTGGCGCCGGTGTTCACGACATGCCACGGCGAGCCGTTGGCGGCGGTGCCGTCGGTCATCGGCGCGGCAGGGACTGTCGAGGAAACCGTAACGGCCGTCGCGCCGTGACCCGACGCGTCGGGATACGAGCCGTCGGCGTTCTGGGCAGCGAAGTGCCATACGCCGACATAGCCGGCGCGCTGCCACACGCGAGACGGGGCCCATGCACCGTGGACGGTCGCGTCGCCCGAAGGATCCCAGAGCATCAGGAAGGAGGTCTCCTTGCCGGACAGCGACGGAATCGACACCCAGATCGACGACTCGCCGTCAGGGTCCCAGTATTCGATGTCATGCGCCAGAAGCGTGCCGTCCGCGAACGCGAAACGGATGCTGGACGGGTCTTCCACCTTCGCGGCGACGGTGGAAGAAACGCGGACGAGCGCCGGGAAGTTCTCGAGCGTCTCATCGCCGTCGTAACCGGCAGCCGTGATCTTCATACCGTAGCGGAAGGCCGAGGTGGCGACCGTCGCGCGACCCGTCGTCGCGAAGGCGGCGGAATCGGGCGAGACAAGCGACGCGGCGCCGGAAGGCGCGACGACAAACCGAACCACATAATCCTGATCGGCTTCAAGCGTGGTCGCCGTCGCGGTCCATACGCTGTCCGCGAATGTCGCGGCAAGGGAAACGGTCGTCCCTGAACCGACGGGCTCGAAGACGGCCGTGACGGTCCCGGCCGCGTAGGACGCGCCCGGCAGCGGCGCGGCGAACGTCGCCGTGGCCGTGTTGTCGCCAATGGCGGAGACGACCGGCACGGGCAGTGCCGCAGTCGTGAACGAGCCGGCGGAATAGACGGTCGCATCGCCGTCTACGACCGCGAAAATGAACGTATAGACCGTATTCGGCACGAGGTCGTCGAGAACGACGGTCGCGCTGCCGTCCGACGCGAGCGCACCGGCCGGGACATCCGTACAGATGGCCGTGCCGCCCGCCGAGAGCGTATAGGTCGTGGTGTAGTCCGTCGGGTTGGCGGCGGCGAACAGGCCGGTGATCGTCGCCCCGGTGTAGGCCACGCCGGACGCGACACCGTCTTGCGCGGTGACGCCCGCGTCGAGCGAAACAACGGCTTCGGCCGCGAGGAACGTCGAGCCGGCCTTGCCGTTGTCGTAGACGGCCTGCACCCAGTCCTTCGAGCTGGCGACGCGGCGCAGCCGGAATTCGTCCATGAAGCCGGCGAAGGATTCGTTGCCGTTGCCGCTGCGGTTGGCGTAGGAGTTGAGGGAGAACTGCGTGAAGTCGGAGTTGGTGTCGGTGCGGTTCAGGCCCTCGAGCAGGAACTGCCCCTTCCCGTCGTTGAGGGACGCCGAGCCGCAGAAGAGATGCGCGGCGTCGCCAGATGCGCTCCACGTCGCGGCGACGAGGGACCAGACGCCCGCCGTGCCGGGGATCTTGTTGTTGTTGCTGTTGTGGTGCGCATTGCCGTAGAGGTAGCCCTGGAGACCGACCTGCGCGCCCGTGTTCCAGCCCTCGCCGGTCGAGAGGATGATCTTGTTGGAGGAGTCGCCGTTGCGGTTCAGCCACGCCTCGGCCGAGTAGTGGCTCTGCATCTTGTCGTCCGCATCGGCATTGTAGGGGACGAGCGCGTTGGCGGGCAGGAACAGGCCGCCGCCCGAGGCGCCCTTGACGTAGGCGCCGAACGGGCCTGCCCCGTCCGTGACGAGCGTGGGAGTCGCGCTCGAGACCTTCGGCGTGGCCGAGAAGCCGTTGCCGGAAGAGTCGGCGACCGAGCCGTCGGTCGCGTCGACGGCGTTCATGTGCCAGACGCCGACATAGCCGGCGCTCGACCAGACGGCGGTCGGATTGACGGCGGGGAGCGTGGCGGAGCCGTCCGCCTTGTAGTAGGCAAAGATGCGCGTCGCCTTGCCCGAGATCGCAGGAACCGAGACCCACACGAGCGATGTGCCGGCGGCGTCCCACGTGTCGATCTCGTAGTCGAGGCTGTCGCCGGCGGCGGAGGCGAAGCGCAGGTCTGCTGCTGCTGCGGCGGCAGTGGTGCCGACATCCGCATAGTCGAAGCCCGCGATGGCGGTCGAGAGCCGGACGAGTACCGGGAAGTGTTCGAGAGTGGACGATCCGGCGTAGCCGGAGATCGTGAGCGGTATCATCTTGCCGAAGGCGGACGTGTCGAGCGACGCCCCTCGGACGGACGCCGCACAGACGGCCACCGACAGGGCAGCAAGTGCTTTTCCCATGACTGTTTTCCTACTCATGACTGCACTCTCCTTCTCTGGATGTTTGTGTACAATGGACAAAACGACACCCCGCCGCGCACCATGCGGTGAGCGGAACGACAAGGCATTCCCTTGATGTTGTTATGCCGTGGGGGGGGGGGGGGGGGCACGGCCCTGCGGCCGCGCTGAAGCCTTGTGCGACTCCATTCATCTCAAACCTCATACCATGTATTTTACCACATTCGTCTCGAAAAGGTCAAGCACTGGCAAAAAAGGTCAGACCCTTCTATATAATGCGGAAAAATCTTGGAGCATAATGAAGGTGGTGTAAAGGTCTCTTGGGACGTTGGAATAGGAGAGGTAATTATAAGGCATCCCGCGTATCTGGTAGGGTCACGCGTCCCGCGTGACTGCGGACGCGCGGGACGCGCGTCCCTACCGGTTTTTGCAATTTCCTCAGGAGGAAGCGAAATGGCGACGGTGAAAGAGGCGGGGATAAAATAAAACGCAACCGCACATGCTTCGTCCGCAATTATGGCAGTAGCTCTACTCAAAATGCGGATTCACCTTTAAATTGCCCAGCGACGGCAATCTGAATACCGAATCCAAAGGAAGTTGGTCATGTTCTCACTCCATGCCTACGGGAAGGGTAGTGAGTTTTTTGCTATAATACGCGCTGATATGAAAATGATGACAATAGCTTTGGCTGTCGCCATGCAGTCTTTCATGGGCATGCAGGCGCAGACGCCGTTTGGCTCCATTGCCACTCCGGAGTCGCAGGGCGTTTCGTCGAGGGCCATCTTGCGGTGGATCGACGCATGCGAGGAGACTGCGTCCACGAACGGTTTCCGCCACGGTTTTCTCCACGGCTTCGTAATTGTCAGACATGGGCGTGTCATCGCCGAAGGCTCCTGGCGTCCGCACGACACGCTGAACGAGCCCCACATGCTGTATTCGCACTCGAAGAGCTTCACGTCCACCGCTGTGGGCTTCCTTGTTGACGACGGCAGGCTTGACCTCGACGAGAGGGTGGTCGATCTCTTTCCCGATTCCTTGCCGGAAAATCCGTCGGACAACCTGCGGCAGATGCGCGTCCGCGATCTTCTGACGATGAACATGGGTGCGGACAGGACGGACGCCGAGCGCGACGACATCGCAGGCGACTGGGTCAAGGCGATTCTCGCGAACGGGTTCCAGCATGCGCCGGGCACGCGGTTCAAGTACGACTCCGCCGCGACGCATCTTCTCGCGGCGATAGTCGAGCGGAGGTCTGGCAAGAGACTGATGGATTTCCTGCGCGAACGACTGTTCGTTCCGCTCGGCATGACAAGTCCGTGGTCAACGACGTCGCCAACGGGTGTCGCCTGCGGTGGCTGGGGAATGAACATGACGACGCGCGACCTTGCCGTGTTCGGGCAGTTCCTCCTCCAGAAGGGCGTCTGGAAAGGGCAGAGGCTCCTGTCGGAGGATTGGGTATCCCTTGCTACGTCGAAACAGACGAGGTCGAAGGAGATTGTCGTCGGCGCTAAGACGATCGGCTCCGGCGACGACTGGGCGCAGGGATATGGCTTTCAGTTCTGGCGATGTCAACACGGTGCGTTCCGCGCGGACGGCGCGTCGGGGCAGCTGACGGTGGTGTTCCCGTCTGAAGACGCCGTTGTTTCCGTCAATGCGGGGCTTGGAGACATGCAGCGAGAGCTGGATCTCATCTGGAAGCACCTTCTTCCGGCTTTTGCCGCGGACCCTTTGCCTCCTGACGTTGAGGCGCAGATGGAGCTGAAGGGGAAATGCGAGTCTCTTGCATTGCCTCTCTCTGATTCGCATACAAAAGTCTTCGAGGGGATGGACGCAGCCAAAATCGAGGCAACGGACGGTGGATGGAGGCTGCGGCGCGGCGATGCGGTTCTCAATGTCGGCGATTGTGGATGGAAGATTACGGAATGGCGCTTTACGGATGACAACGTTGAACCTCTTTTCGGCAAATGCGGCGTTCGCAAGATCGCGGCGTCTGGGAAAGCTGACGAACTTGGCCGGCTTGAGGTAACGTGGCAGATGCTGGGAGGCATCGGGCACGGCAGTTTCAAGGTAATTGGCTCTTCGGAGAATGAAGGAGAATGAAGGGTCGCAAGCGCGGTGGGGGCTGTCCCCATGGTAAACACTACTTCGTTGGCTTCAGGAATTCGGTGAAGGTCTTGCCGTTGCGGGAGCCGGAGTAGATCTTCACCCAGTCGACGTGCATCGCCGTCGGAAGCGTCGATTCGTCCACCGCGCCTACCCATTTGCCGCCGAGCTGCATGTCGATCATGAGGTAGAAGGGCTCCGTCCACGGATAGCGCTTCGGATCGTCGCCTACCTTGGCGTAGGAGTGTGTCGCCTTTCCGTTCACCGTCCACGTGATCTTCTCTGGCGTCCACTCGATCGCGTAGACGTTCCAGTCGTTCGGCTTTATGTCGCCTCTGCCGCCGCTGGGCGGGTCGTTCTTGTGCTTGGCGGTCCAGCCAGAGTGGACGGTATGGTAGACGAAGCCGTCGGAATTCAGCCGCTCGATGATGTCGATCTCTCCGCAGTCCGGCCATTTGGCCGTGGGCTTCTCGGGCATCATCCAGATCGCGGGCCACGCGCCTTTCTGCGCCTCGAGCTTGCAGCGGATCTCGACCTTTCCGTACTTGACGGCGAGGTGACCATGTGTCGAGACTCCGCCGGTAAGGACGCTGCGCTTGTCCGCGGCGAGATCGTCGTTCTTCACGCCGTAGGCATGGAGCTGGCCGTCCTTGACCGCAACGAGATCGGGCCTCTCGGACATGTTCCTGTTCCAGTCGGAGGTCCCCGGCCCTATGCGCGTCCAGAGCTTGCCGTTCAGCTTCGTGCCTTTGAAGTCCTCGGTGAACTTGAGCTTCCACACGACGGGCGAGGTCGCCGCTCCGCCGGACTTCCGAGGCGCATCCTTTGCCGCGAAACACGCCGAGGCACATGCCAGGAATGCGATTGCCGCCAGTTGTGCTTTCATGTTCTGCCCCTTTGCCTTGCCGCAAGGCGGTTCCCGCCATGCCAGCGATATGATACCATTTTCCCGACGGCCGCGCAATCGCCGCGCAGCCGAAACGGTGCTGACAAATTAAAGGGCAATATGGTATAATTGCCCCATGAAGAAAAGCATGTTTCCGGATTGGTCGTCGCTGACGCCTGAAAAGGCCGCGGCGGATTTGCCGCGCCTCCTCGAAGAGGCCGAGAAGGGCGTGGCGAAGATAGAGGCATCGTCTCCACAGACTTTCGAAGACCTCGAATGGGCCCTTGCGGACGCGACTCGCCCGCTGTGGGACCTCTGGGGAATGGTCGGCCACATGATGTCGGTCATGAACTCCGACGAGTGGCGCAAGGTCGACGAGCAGTTCCGCCCGAAGATCGTAGAGTTCTCCCTCAGGGTTTCGCAGTCGAAGCGGCTCAACGACCTTGCCAAGGAGGTCCTTATGCGCCTCAAGTCGTGCGGCGGCGAAGGGCCGAACGCGACGAAGATACGCATACTCGAGAAGTCGATCCAGGGAGCGGAGCTCTCGGGCGTCTCGCTCGAAGGCGAGAAGAAAAAGCGCTTCAACGAAATCTCCCAGCGCCTCTCGAAGCTTTCGATGGACTACTCCAACGCCGTCCTCGACGCGACGAACGCGTTCAAGTTCGAGAAGGACGGCAAGACCTACACGATCGACGACGCGAACTACCCGCAGACGATGAAGCACTGCGCCGACCGCGAGGTGCGCGAGAAGCTCTTCCGCGCCCGCTCGACGCGCGCGCCCGAGAACACGGCGAGGATCGACGAGATCCTCGCGCTCCGCTTCGAGAAGGCGAAGCTGCTCGGCTTCAAGAACCCGGCGGAACTTTCGATAGCCGTCAAGAGCGCGCCGTCCGTCGCGGCGGTGATGAAGATGATCGACGACCTCGATGCGGCGACCGAGAAGATCGCCGCCGAGGAAAAGGCCGAGCTCGTCGAGTCCGCGAAGGGCGCGGTGGAGAAGCTTGAGCCGTGGGACCAGTCGTACTATGCGACGCGGCTGCGCGAAAGCAAGTACTCCTATTCCGAGGAGGAGCTGAAGAAGTACTTCGAGGTCGAGGATGTCGTCGCGGGGCTGTTCAAGATGGCGAACTTCCTCTACAACGTGGACATCCGCGAGCTGAAGGGCGACGAGAAGCCGTCCGTCTGGCACCCCGACGTCAGGTTCTTCGAGGTGTCGGAGGGCGGGAAGCCGATCGCCCACTTCTACTTCGACCCGTATGTCCGAAACGGCCAGAAGAGCGGCGGCGCGTGGATGAACTCCTTTGAAGACCGCTGCGACCGCCGGGGCGTGCTTCCCCTCGCCCTCGTCGTGACGAATTTCCCGCAGCCCGACGAGAACGGCAAGTCGTATCTCCCGATGCGCGAGGTCGAGACGGTCTTCCACGAGTTCGGCCACGCGACGCAGTGCATGCTTACGAAGGTAGGCGAAGAGGGCGCGGCAGGGCTTTCGCTCGTCGAATGGGACGCGGTTGAGGTCGCGAGCCAGTTCAACGAGAACTGGTGCCTCGACGACCGCACCGGAATCCGCGTTCCCGCCGACCTCAAGAAGAAGGTGCTCGCCGCGAAGAACTTCCGCGCGGCGACGGTGTGCCGCGCACAGCTCGCGCTTGCCAAGATCGACATGCTCCTTCACATCGGCGAGAACGGCGGCAAGAAGCCGCGCGAGATCAAGGAGGAGATCTTCCGCCACTTCGACATGCCGATGGTAAAGGAGGATCTCTTCCTCTGCGCGTTCGGCCACATCTTCGCGGGCGGATATTCCGCCGGCTACTACGGCTACAAGTGGGCCGAGGTCATGAGCGCCGACTGCTACGGCGCGTTCGAGGAGGCGGGGCTTTCCGACGACGCGGCGGTGAAGCGCGTCGGCAAGGCGTACCGCGACACCGTTCTCGCGCTTGGCGGCAGCGAGTCGGCCTACGAGGTGTTCCGGCATTTCCGCGGCCGCGCGCCGACGATTGACGCGCTTCTCCGCCAGCGGGGCCTCAAGCGATGACGTACCGCGCAAAGAAGAGCTTCGTCTCCATCCTGCCGTACGCGGTCTGGATGGCGATGATGCTTTTGCTTCCCGCGACGCCTGAATGCTACGCCGCGCGCACTTTCGTGACGCTCGTGGTGCTTCTGCCGTGCCTCGTGTATCTCGAGCACCACCACGGCGTGATACACCGCAACTCTACGCTGCTGCCCGAGCTCGCGTGGGGCGTTCTCGTAGGGATGCTCGTCATGGCGATATGGGTGTGGCCCGAGCAGTTCGGCTGGTACCGCAGATGGTGCATCTACGGCGACGGAGGAACGGCCGCAGTCGACGAGAGCGAGATGATCTTCAAGATAGTGCGCCTCCTCGGGAGCGCGTTCATCATTTCTGTCGCGGAGGAGCTTTTCTTCCGCCGTTGGCTCATGCGTTTCGCGGGCTTCTGGTGGATGGTCGCGCTCTTTGCCGTTGAGCACGACCGCTGGCTCGTCGGCGCGATAGCTGGCGTCCTTTATGGCTGGCTCGCCCTCAGGAAGGGGCTCCTCTCGGCGATAATCGCCCATGTCACGACTAATCTCGCGCTCGGACTGTATGTTCTCGAGACCGGCAACTGGCAGTTTTGGTGAGGGATTCTTTGACGGTGAAAGACGACTACGAACTTCTTGATTCTGGCGACGGGCGAAAGCTCGAGCGCTTCGGAAAGTATGTGCTCGCGCGGCCGTGCTCGCAGGCGCTTTGGCGTCCTTCGCGCCCCAAGCAGGAATGGGACCGCGCAGACGCCTCGTTCGACCGCGAGGACGGCAACCGCTGGCATGGCCGCACCAATCTCCCGAAGGAATGGACGATCGAGACTGCGGGCATAAAGTTCAAGCTCGGCGGAACCGACTTCGGACACCTCGGCATCTTCCCCGAGCAGTGGGCGCAGTGGAAGTGGATACGAGGGATGGCGAAGGATGCACGGGTGTTGAACCTCTTCGCCTACTCCGGCGGCTCCACGATGGCGTCTGCGCTTGGCGGCGCGGAAGTCTGCCATCTCGACGCGTCGAAGGGGATGGTGGAGTGGGCGCGCGAGAATGCGCGGCTGAACGGCCTTGCAGACGCGCCGATCCGCTGGATCGTCGACGACGCGCACAAGTTCATGAAGCGCGAGATCCGCCGCGGGCGGCGCTACGACGCCGTGATTCTCGATCCGCCGACATTCGGGCGCGGCGCAGGCGGCGAGATGTACAAGATCGAGCGCGACTTGAAGGAGACGCTTTCGCTCGTGCGCGACCTTCTGAGCGACAGGCCGCGATTCGTCCTCTTTTCTAGCCACACGCCTGGACTTTCGCCGATTGTAGCCGGTAACATCCTCGGCCAGCTTTGGCCGGACGCGCGGCTCGAGTCTGGCGAGATGACGCTCGACGGCGTCGGTCTCAAGTGCCCGAGCGGAATCTTCTGCCGCGCCGTCTGGGGCTGACCGCCTCGAAAAAATCGACAATGCGGCGCTGCCTGCCATGCTCCGCCGAATCCTCGGCAGCAGCGGCTGTTTTTTTGGTATAATAGCCGCATGAAAAACTGCCATACTCTGCTGGCGGCCGTCGCGTTCGTCGCGATAGCCGGTTGTGTCTGCGTTGAATCGCAGGATTCCGTGTATCCGTCCGAGATCGACGAGGGCTTCGTCTCGCTCTTCAACGGCAAGGATCTGACCGGTTGGGAAGGCGCCACGATGATGTACGGCGTCAGCGAGAAGGAGCCGGGCGTCCTGCAGTGCTTCCCCGACCGCAAGCTCCCGGAGGGCGTCAGGGGCGATCTCTGGACGGCCCGCAGCTTCACCAACTTCGTCCTCCGCTTCGAGTTCGTGATGCCCGAGAACGGCAACAACGGCCTCGGCATCCGCATGGAGCCCGGCAAGGACGCCGCGTACTACGGGATGTGCGAGCTGCAGCTCCTCGACGACGGCGGCAGCGCTTACTACGACAGCGAGAAGAAGGCGGACAAGCTCAAGCCCTATCAGTACACCGGCTCGATCTACGGCGTCGTTCCGTCGCTGCGCGACAACGTCGACAAGCAGATCTGGGGCAAGGAGAAGAACTTCACCGGCGGCGGCAGCTACGTCAGGAGGCCGGGCTTCTGGAACTTCGAGGAGGTCAAGGTCATCGGCAGCGAGATCGAGGTCTACCTGAACGGCTATCTTGTCACGAAGGGCGACGTCTCGAAGTTCAAGGGCGACGGCGACACGCCCGACGGGAAGAAGCATCCGGGGCTGCATAACGCGTCCGGCCCGATCGGCTGGCTTGGCCACGGCTGCAACGTCAAGTGGCGCAACATCCGCGTGAAGGATCTGCCCTCCGACGCGAAGATGGGCGAAGTCTGCCCCAAGCAGCGCATGGCGTGCCCCAAGGGCTTCACGGCCTACTTCGACGGCGACGAAACCGATCTCGCCGAGTTCTGGAAGGGCGTCACGACCGAGCAGAAGTTCGACAACCCGGTCGTCCGCCAGGCGGCGACCGCGGAGAAGCGCGCCGAGATGCAGAAGATCGCCGACAAGGGCCGCGACGAGCACTGGCACGTGAGGAACGGCAACCTCTACTTCGACGGCTACCGCGGCGGCTACTCGCTCGCGACGAAGGAGGACTACGAGGACTTCGAAATGTGGGCCGACTGGCGCATCATGTCGGTGACTGGCGACTCCGGGCTCTATCTCCGCGGTTCGCCGCAGGTGCAGATCTGGGACGCGCACAACCAGTGGCACATCGGCTCGGGCGGTCTCTACAACAACCAGAAGAACCCCTCGAAGGCGCTCAAGATCGCAGACAGGCAGGTCGGCGACTGGAACCGCTTCCACGTGATCATGCGCGGCGACAAGGTGACGGTGTGGCTCAACGGCGAGCTCGTCGTCGACAACGTCACGCTCGAGAACTACTGGGACAGGAAGCGCCCGATTTTCTTCAAGGAGCAGATCGAGCTCCAGTGCCACGGCGACCCGACCGAGTGGCGCAACGTCTTCATCCGCGCGCTTCCCGTCCAGACTGTTCCCGCAGACCGCGTGGGCGTGTGCAGCTGGAGCTGGCGCAAGCCGCTCGTCGAGGTCGCGGCCGCGATGGAGAAGGCGGGCGTCAAGGGCATCCACCTCGCGCTCGGGCCGTTTATCGCCCCGGACGAGCGCCACGGCGCGGCCGAGTCGAAGGAGACGTGGGAGTTCGTGAAGTCGCAGGTCAAGTCGGGCAAGTGGAATCTCATGTCCACCATGGTCGGCACGATCGGCGAGGACTATTCGACGCTTGAGACGATCAAGAAGACTGGGGGCATCGTTCCCGACGCGAACTGGGAGGGCAACAAGAAGATCGTGACCGCGGGCGCGAAGCTCACGAAGGAGCTCGGCTGCCGCTACATGTCGCTCCACGCGGGCTTCCTCGACGAGAGCGACCCGAAGGCGTTCGCCACGTTCGTCGAGCGCGTCACGTGGATGCGCGACGAGGCGAAGAAGTACGGCGTTACGATCCTCCTCGAGTCCGGGCAGGAGACGGCGGCCGATCTCGTGAAGTTCCTCGAGAAGGTTCCAGGAGTCTACGTCAACTTCGACCCCGCGAACATGATCCTCTACGGGAAGGGCGAGCCGCGCGAGGCGGTCGCGCTTCTTGCGCCCTGGGTCCGCCAGGTCCATGTCAAGGACGCGCTCTTCACGGAAAAGCCCGGCACCTGGGGAACCGAGGTTCCGTGGGGCGACGGCGCTGTCGGTGCGCGCGCCTTCATCGCCGAGCTTGAGAAGGCCGGCTTCACCGGCAACTACGTCATAGAGCGCGAAGGCGGCGACAGCCGCGCGTCGGACATCGGCCTTGCCGCCGAACGCCTTATGGCGGCCGGCCGCTAAAGTCGGATCAGCTGCTTCCTGATTGCGGTGGCGACGGCCTCGGTTCGGTTTGCCGCCCCGAGTTTGGCAAGGATGGCAATTACGTGTTCGTTTACGCCGTCGGTCCTTATGCTGAACATTTTCGCGATGTCCTTGTTCGTGAGCCCACGCGACATCGCCTGTAGGATTTCGAGCTGCCGCGATGTCAATTTCGGCGCGGGCGGATCTGCCGCAAGCAGCTTCCTGACGGCCGGGGATATCGCTCGCGCGCCAGTGGCGACGGACCGTATCGTCGACACAAGTTCGCGGTCGTCGGCAGATTTCATAAGAGCGCCGGTGGCCCCTGCGTCGATCGCGCGTGCAATCTTGTCAGAAGTTCCGAACGATGTCAGCACGACGATTTTCGAGTCCGGGACGGCTGCGTGTATCGCCGCTGTCGCCTCTACGCCGTCCTTGCGCGGCATGACGATGTCCATGACTACGACGTCCGGGGCGAGCTGCTTTGCAAACGCGACCGCCTCGTTGCCGTCCTTTGCCTCTCCGACGACTTCTATTCCGCGTTCTGTGCCGAGAAGGGCGCAGAGACCGTGCCGGACTATCGCATGGTCGTCCGCGATTAGCACTCTTATGTTCTTCATTCTGGATTGTCCTCTTCCTCGCCTTCAATTGCGACTGTCACGTTCACCCGCGTGCCGCGTCCGGGCGAGCTGTCGATGGAAATCGATCCGCCGAACGAGTCTACGCGTTCGCGAATTCCCTGAAGCCCGAAGTGGCCCTGGTCGATGCTCGGTGCGGACTGCGGATCGAATCCGCAGCCATCGTCGGAGACGGAGAATTTGAGGAGGTCCCCGTCGATGCATCCCGCGATCCTGATCGTCTTTGCGCCGCCGTGCCGGATGGCGTTGATGGTGAGTTCGCGGACAATTCTGAGCGTCGCGTGCGCGAGGGCGTCCGAAAGCCGCGCGCGCGGAACGCGGAACCTGATCGCGACCGACGTGTCGCCGACGTGGGGCCTGATGGAGAATTCGACCGCCTTCTCCATGTCCGGCTGGTCCAGCGCTTCGCCACGCAGGTCCCAGAGGCAGTTTCTCAGCTCGTCGCGGCTTGAGGCGATTGCGTTCGACGCGAATTCGAGATGCTGCATGGCCGCCGATGGAGCGCTCTCTGGGAGAAGTCGCTGCGCGGCGCTTATCTCCATCGAGACGCCGGTGAGGTTCTGCGCAAGCGTGTCGTGAAGCTCCGCCGCGAGTCGAGTGCGTTCGCTGATCTTTAACGTCGACTTGATCTGGCTGAGTTGCGCACGCAGAAGCGCGCGACCGCGCTTTTCGGCGAGAACTCTGAGCGAACGGTTCCAGATGAGAATCGCGGCGACGGCTGCGAGGAGGATCGCGATGACGGCGAAGAGTCGCCCGCTTGTCCACCACGGCGGGCGCGCGACTACGCGTAGTCCGCCTGCCCCGCAGACGACGAAGAATCCCCTGATCTGCGGGAACGCGGCGTTCGGACGCCAGTTCTCCACGTCGAGAACGCAGACGCCCGTTGCCTCCACCACGCTTCCGGGTTCTATGTCCGGGGCCGCCCCCGATGTGACGACCGGCACGACGAAGGATCCGTCTTCGATGTTCAGTGTGTCGCCGTTGCGGTTTCTCAGGGTGCCGCGCAGAACGATTGTCTTTCCGAGGAACTGTGGCTTGACCTGAACCTGTCCGTTGTCGCCCAGCATGATCTCCCGTGCGGTGACGTTGGTTGCGGAGCCGGCGGCGAAGTCGTAGGGTTCTGCCGGACGCCACCTTGCGCGTTCGAGGTTGACGCGGTAGACGTCCGACACGGGGCGCCCGGCGACTTCGGCGAATGATCCGCTCTTCGGAGCCGGACGGCTTGCGAACGAGACGCGCACGAGTCTCCCGGAAGGCGTCTCGAGAAGCGATTCCGTGTCCGACCACGACGCGAGGATCCTGCCGGCGATTCTGCGGTGGCCGAGGCGCGATATCTCGGCCGGCGTCATCAGTTTCGTGTCGCCGAGTTCCGGCACGTCGAAGGGGTCGCTTGGCGCGGGCCGCAGAACCTTGATGTCACCCAGGCCTGCGATGAAGAGCTGACGGCCAAGCTGGCGCCTTGGCTCCGGAACGTATGGGTCACAGACTCCTGCCGCGCGGATTCTCGCTCCGACAAGCTGTTCGACTGAAGACATGTTGTCGTTGCCGCATTTCACCGGCGCGTAGATCGTCTCTTCCTCCTTCTCGAGGACGAGAAACACGTATCGCGGGTCAGTCTCGTCGTTCAGTGCGTCGGAGACATCGGCCACGATCTCGACGCGTAGTCCATCGACCGATCCGCTGAGGAATTCCGCGGCTGACACGGCGCGCGGCGCATCCGCCGCGCACATTGGCGCGGCGAATGCGGCGAGTGTGAAGAGTGACAGCAACTTCAACATGTCCCTATTGTACCATATAGACCGTATCTTCGCACACCCCCCTAATTTGACGGGGTGGGAAACTCAGGGGACGTTTGGTAGAATGGTAACCATGAAAACGGTTATATGCATTGCGGCCGCGACGGCGGCGCTCGTTTCGATTGCGGACATGCAGGCGGAATGCCAGCAGCTTGTGGACGACGCGGTTGCGCGGGGCGAACAGTGCGGGGTGCAGTTCTGCGCCTACAGCCACGGAAAGAAGATCGTCGACGTGTGCGCGGGACGGCTCTCAACCCGCCCCGACGCGCCGGCTGTGAAGGGCGATTCCCTCTTTCCGATCTTCTCGACCGAGAAGCCGCTTCTCGCGACTGCCGTGCACCGGGTGGTCGAGAAGGGGCTTATGGACTACGACAAGCCGCTCTGCACCTGGTGGCCGGAGCTGAAGGGCGACGGCAAGGAGAAGCTGACCCTTCGGGAGACGTTGGGCTACAGGTCGGGGCTCCCGGGGGGATGTCCGACGAGGCTTTCCACCCACGACCTCGTCGACTGGGATCTTGTTGTCAGGGAGGCGGCCGCTGACAAGCCGGAGAAGACTCCCGGCACCGTCCAGCGCTACATGCCGTATGCCTACGCGTGGATGCTCGGGCATCCGCTTGAAGTCGCCTGCGGCAAGCCGCTCAAGGAAGTTCTCGACGAAGAGGTTCTGATTCCATCCGGAATCGAGCGCGAATTCTACTTCGTCGTCCCGCGCTCGGAATATCCACGCGTCGCAAAGTTCTACAGAAGCATCTTCTGCGAAGTGATGAACGAGGACTGGGCGCGCGAAGCGTGTCTGCCGAGCGCGTGGGCCGTGTCAAGTGCGCGGGCGCTCTGCCGGTTCTACAACCGCCTGTGCGGATTCGACGGCGAATCGCCGCTCATACGCCGCGAGACGCTCGACGCCGCGCTCAAGCCGTGCCGGCACGAGAGCGATCCACTGCCGTCCCCGCAGGAACTCAAGGACGACTGGCACATGATCTTCGGAATGGGCTACGGGCTCTGGGGCGAGGCAGAGAGGATGGACCGCGTGTTCGGACACGGCGGTGCAGGCGGTTCTGAGGCGCTTGTCGACCGCGACAACGAACTTGTCGTCGCCTACACCTGCAACTTCTCCCAGGGCCACGACAAGCTGCGCGAGGCGCTTTATGAAGTCGTCGGAATGCGCTGGCGCTACTGGAAGGACAAGAAGAGCCTACAGGACCTCCAGATGAAGAACGCCGGCAAATGATCGTGCGCCATGCCCCCTAATTTGACGGGGTTTCAAAGGCGGCGGCCGCTTGGTAGAATATCTGCCATGAAAGCGACTGTCTTCTGTGCTGTGGCTGCCCTTGCATCGCCGGCGTTCGGGGCGATTGAGATTTCGGCGACGAATGGCGTTTCGTTCGTCGCCGCGTTCGACAAGGTCGCGGGAATCCGCGCAGGCGACCGGGAATCAGACATCTTCGTCAATGTGGATTTCGAGCGGATCGCAGTGAGCTGCCCCGTTCGAATCGACGCTTCGATGCAGCCGAAGGGCTCTGGCGCACTTGTGGTGCGCGGCGTCGGGAAGAACAGGCCGCGCATCTTCGGCGGGCTTCCGGTGCGGGAATGGAAGAAGTCCAGGGCGAAGCCCAGGGCTAAGTCTGCCGGCCCCGCATGGGAGGCGGACGTCTCGTCTTTCGGCTTCGACAGGCAGGTGGACGCGCTCTTTATGGACGGCAGGATGCTCACGCTCGCACGCTATCCCAACTTCGACCCGGGCGCTCCGTATGCCGGCGGATGGGCGTACGTTCCGGGCCGTTGGATAAGCATGTATTCCTTTCCGGCCGTAGAGCCGGCGGGGGCGCGCGACTTCATGCTCGTCGGCAAGGAGGACTGGCACGACTGGTCCGTTCCGTCGGAGGGCCGCATAACGATCTTCCCGCGTCAACGCTATTCAAGCTCGGTCGTCCGCATCGCCGACCTCGACAGGGAGAAGCGAATCCTCCGCTTCGCCGGGCGGCTATGCGACGTGCCGCGTCCGGGCGACACGTACATCCTAAGCGGCTTTCGCGAAGAGCTCGACGACTTCGGCGAGTGGTGCCACGACCTGAAGGGCGCGAAGCTGCGGCTCATCCCGCCGCATGGCGCGCACATGGAGAAGGCACTCGTCACGCTTGCCTCGACGGAGGCGGTGTTCGTGCTTGACGGTGCGTGCAACGTGGCGATCGAGAACCTGGAGCTCTGCGCGGGGACGCGGGGCGTCAGGGTCCGCGGAGGGGAGAACGTCGTCGTGCGGGGATGCTCAATCCACGACATGACCTCCTTTGCCGTAGAGTTCCACGGTGGATCGCGCCACAAGCTCGTCGACACTGACATCTTCGACCTCGGCTGCGGAGCGGTGCACATGACGGGCGGGGACTATGCGCACATGAACGGAGGAACGGTGGAGAACTGCCACATTCACCATACGGGGAAGATAGACCACAAGGGGAATGCGATCTTCATCGAAGGCTACGGCATGAAGGTGCGGCACTGCCTGATCCACGACATTCCGGGCTGGGCCGTCTACCACATGGGCGCGTTCCACGAAATAGCCGACAACCGCATCCACCACTACATGCTCGAGACGGAGGACGGTGCGGCGCTCTACACGTGCGGGTACATGGGCGGACTCGGAACGGTCATTGCGCGCAACTGGATATCCGACGGCGTCGGCTTCGCGAAAGCCGCCGGGTTCGGTCCGCTCAGATTCTTCCAGAACTGCCACGGCATCTACTTCGACGGCAATCCCTCCGGCGGGCCCGGCGGCGCGGCGGTCTTCGACAACATCATCGGCCCCGTGAGCGGCATGGCCTTGAAGATGAACTCCACGAGATGCATCACGGTCACGAACAACGTTTTCTACCGGACGGGCCGACGCGAACTCGGCCCGTGGTCGTATGCCATCCAGATGACTGGCGGCGAATACCGGCAGAGCCACGCCGGCGTCGTCCGCCAGTGGGAGAGTGCGCTCGCCGCGCATCCGGAGCTCGCCGGTGCACCGTTCTTTTCATGCAGGCCAGACGCCGCGCCGGGCAACAACCAGAGCTGGTCGAACCGCCTTGAACGCAACGTCTGGTTCTATCCTGAATGTCCGAAGCAGCAGCTGCTTATACACGGGAACGTTGACCTCGCCCAGCATGTCTTCGACTTCAACCTTTACTGCATCGGCAGGGAGGCGAAGACGCCGCATGTGCAGAAGATGCCATGGGAGGATGTCTGGCGGCGGAAGCTGGGGCATGACGCCCATTCCGTCGTCGTCGACAAAATCGGATTCGCGGCGCCCGAGAAAGGGGACTGCACGATCAAGAACGCGGCCATCGCGAAGAAACTTGGACTCTGCCCCGTCAACCTGAGGGGCTGCGGACTGTACACGACGAAGTACCGCAGAAAAATCGAGAAGGAGCCTGACGGCGCGGCCGCGCATCCCGAATGGTTCGGGAATCCCGTTCATGTGAACCCGCGGTGACCTGGCGGCATGGGAACGCATTTGACAGAAGGAGAGAACTATGATGGAATCTGGAAATAGAATCGGGCGAAGGGAATTCATCTGCGGCACGGCGTCGTTTGCCGCGGGCGTTTCGTTGGCATCTTCGGGCGGGCGTCGGCGACTCGACCCAAATCTCACGCTCCTCGTGAGCGACCCGCATGTCAACGGCGGGGACAAGGGAATGAAGCACATGAATGCCGCGTTTGCCGGAATCGTGGCGGAGGTGCTGAAGATGAATCCGCTGCCTGCCCGCATCGTCTCGCTCGGCGACGTTTCTTATATGTCGGGCGCGGTCGCGGACTACCGCAGATTTGCGGAATTGCTGAAGCCGCTCACCGATCTCGGCGTCGTTTTCGCCGCGAGCGCGATGGGCAACCACGACAGGCGCTCATCGTTCGCCGCGGTGTTCCCCGACCTCGCCGCGAAGACCGTCGTTCAAGGATGGATTGTCTCCATTGTCGACGCCGGGATGGTCGATCTTCTCGTCCTTGACACGCTCTGGGCGAAGGACGGTCCCGGCAGCGCGAATGGCGTACTCAATTACGAGAAGGCGAACAGGGCTCAGCTCGACTACATTGCCGAAAATCTGCCAAAATGGCCGAAGCCTGTTTTCGTCTGCGCACATCATCCCATCGGCGAAATAAACTGGGGAGGTGGCACATTTCTTGTCGGGCAGATGTGCGCGGCGAAAAACGTCGTCGGCTTTCTGCATGGGCACCGTCATCGCTGGGCGCCAGACTGGATCAACCGGGACTGGAGCTCCAACGCCATCGCAAGGACGCTTGGCATCCCCTCCGGAGGCATCTGGGGCGACATCGGCTATGCGCTGCTGAAGACCGAGCCAGGCAAGGCGACGGTTCGTTTCCGCTCGCGGGGTTTCTGGTTCATGAATCCGGCTCCGAAAGACGACAGGCAGAGAAGTCTCTGGCGCGCAATCGAAGATGACGCGAGGAACGCGGTCTGCACGTTCCCGATTCCCATCCCCCTGATTTGAGCGGGTATGTGGTTCGGGCTGATTATGGTAAAATATTTCCAGACTCAAAGGAGAACTCCACCATGGTGACTTCGCAAAATCGTATGTTTTCCAAGAGAGTGCGCAGGAACTCTTGGGCTGCACAGAGGGCAATGCGTGACGCGGCGACGCTTTTCGCCTGCTCGGCGTTGACGGCGCTTTGCTCGCTTTACGCCGCCGAGCCCGCCGAATCGGCTACAGTGACGGTTGACGTCGCGAAGGAACTCGGGCCGATCAAGCCGATGCATGCGGTCAACAACGGGCCGACCGTGCGAAAGCCGGGAGGCGACCAGAAGAACGGGAACTTTGATGAATACAGGGCTCTGCGCATTCCGTTCGCGCGCACCCACGACTCTATCAACTGCGTGCCTGGCGGTGCGCACACATGCGACATTCGCGCGATATTCCCCGACTTTGACGCAGACGAAAACGACCCGCGTAACTATGACTTCGTATTTACCGACCATTACCTTGACAATATCAGACGCGCCGGCGCCGAGGTGTTCTTCCGGCTCGGGCAGACGATCGAGCATGGGCCGAAGAAATATGGCGTCCTTCCGCCGAAGGACAACGCCAAGTGGGCGCGCATCTGCGAACACGTAATCCGCCACTACAACGAAGGCTGGGGCTGGGGCCTCGACACCGCGCACACGACCGTGAACGTATCGTGGTCTAACCAGTTCAACATCGTCTATTGGGAAATATGGAACGAGCCCGATCTCGACCCATCGGACATGGAGCCGCCGAAGAACCCGCGCTGCTGGGGCGGAACGGTCACGAACTTCTTCCGGCTGTTCGAAACGACGGCGAAACATCTTAAGGGGAAGTTTCCTCGGCTCAAGGTCGGCGGACCTGCCATCTGCGGAAACTTCGAATGGGGACGGCGTTTCCTCGGCTATTGCCGCGACCGCGACGTTCCGCTCGACTTCTTCTCATGGCACGTCTACGCTACGGAGCCGCGGCAGATAGCGGACCGCGCAGTCCTGGCAAGGAAGATTCTGGACGACGCCGGATTCGTCAATGTCGAGTCCATCCTTGACGAATGGAACTACGTGAAGGGCTGGACGGACGATTTCCAGTATTCGCTTGAAGTGGAGTCGGGAATGTTCGCGCAGAAGGGCGCGGCGTTCATCGCGGGCACGATGGTGGACTGCCAGTCGAAGCCGGTGGACATGCTGATGTTCTACGACGCGCGGTTCAGCACCGGCATGAACAACTTGTTCTCGAGACCGACGTACCAGCCGATGAAGGGATACTATCCGTTCTATGCCTGGTCGAAGCTCGTCGACTGCGGCACGCAGGTCTCGTGCACGGTTGTGGAAGGTCGCAACAAGGCGTCCGACGCGAAGACAGGGCCCGTGTTCAAGGGCATGGACGCCATGCTGGGCGGGAGCTTCCGCGCAGTCGCGACAAAGGGAACGGGCGGATCTGGTGCGGTGCTGGTCGTCAGGTATTCCGAGGACAACAACGTCACCGACACGGCGGATGTGAAAGTGGCGGTGTCAGGCGTCTCGCTCGCCAAGGCGCGGTGCCACCTGACGGATGCCGTGCGTACGCACACGGAAGTGCCGCTCGACATCCGGCCGGACGGCGCGGGCATCATCCGCATGCAGCCAAATTCCTTTGCGCTCGTCGAGTGGTGACGAAAGACTTAGGGGCCGTATATGCAAAACGAAACGGAAATGGGTCGCAAAGTGATCTGCGCGGCGCTCGCAATAGTTGCCGTCCTCGCGCTCCGCGGCGCATCCGCCGCGGACGGCGGGATGGAGCTTCTCGTCTCGCGCTACGCGGACGCTGCGGCGGCCGAGCAGGACGTGTCGCGTGCGGCGGGGCTGCGCGCGGCGCTGAAGGCGGACGGATCGTGGGGCGACATCGACTATTCTGACAGGTCGCGTTCCGAATGGCCAGTCGGAGCTCATGTGCGCGTGCGGCTGCGCATACTGGCGGCCGACTGGCGGCGGAACGGCAGCCGCGAGTCGCTCGAGGCGGCGCACAGGGCGCTCGGATTCTGGCTGGAGCGCCGCTTCGACAACCCCAACTGGTGGTGGAACATCATCGGCGTGCCGATGTCGCTCGGCGACGCTGGGCTGATGATGGACGGCGAGCTCACTGACGAGGAGCGGCGCGGCATCATCGAGCTGATGACGGTCAAGGAGCCGGGGTACGCGAAGACTGGGCAGAACTTCGCGTGGATGTCCGAGAACCGTCTGAGGCGCGGCCTGCTCGCGCGCGACGAGGCGCTCGTGAAGTCCGCGCTGAAGGACGTCCTCCGCGAGGTCCGCATGGGGAAGACAGAGGGCATCCGCTCCGACTGGTGCTTCCACCAGCACGGAGAGCAGCCGCAGTTCGGCAACTACGGCCTAAGCTTCATCGTCTCGCAGTCGCGCCTCGCCACGCTCCTCGCGGGGACGGGCTTCGAGTATCCGCCCGAGAAGCTCGAGCTCGTGCGCAATCTCGCCTCGGAGGGGTATTCGTGGATATGCTGGAAGGGGATGATGGACGTCTCGGCGATGGGCCGCCAGCTGCACAGGGACGCCCAGCGCACGAAGGCGGCGGGTGTGGAACGCGCGTTCGCGAACCTCGAGAAGACGGGATGGATCCGCCCCGCGCCGCGCCTCGGGTTCCGCTACTTCGACAAGAGCGCCTACGCCGTCTACCGCGCGAATGGCTTCATGGCGTCGGTCCGCGCGTCGACCCCGAGAATCATCGGCACGGAGACGTGGATCAACGAGGACAACGCCAAGGGGATGTGCATGGCGGACGGCGCGTTGATGGCGTACGCGACGGGGCGCGAATACGAGAACGTGTTCCCGCTCTGGGACGACTGGCGCATGATCCCCGGCGTGACGGCCTACCTCGGCAAGCCGGTGGTGCGCAAGGACTCGCGCAACAGGCGCGACGACATCCGCGCGGGGACGTGGGGCGACGGCGGATTCTTCGAGTTCACCTTCGAGCGCGAGGGGCTTGTCGCGCACAAGAAGTGGACGTTCTCGCCGGACGGGATCGTCTGCGAGGGGTCTGGCATATCCGCGAGCGACGGCGCGTACGAGGTCGCGACGTGCGTCGAGCATGCGTGGGCCGCGCCGGATGCGGGCGTGGTCGAGCAGTCCGACGCCGTGTCGCGCTTCCGCAACGGCGCGTTCGTGTACACGGTGCACGCTCCGAAGGACGTGATCCGCTTCGAGCTCGCAGAGCGCGAGGGGAACTTCAACACGTTCATGCTCGCGCACGAGCCGTCGCCCGTGAAGGGCAGAGTCTTCTCCCTGCGCATCCTCCACGGCAAGGCCCCGGCAGACGCCGCATATCGCTACGAGATATCGCCTGCGAAGTAATTTGGCGAACCATGGCCCCGGCAGCATGCTTGTTCTCTCGGCGGTAAGGGTGCCGAATTAGCCCACCCCCCTAATTTGAGGGGGTATGCGGTTCGGGCTGATTGTGGTAGAATGTTTCCAACTCCAAAGGAGAATTCTGCCATGATAATGATAACTTCGCAAAATCGTAGGTTTGTCCAGGGGGGTAATTATCTCCTTTCCGTAGCTCGTCTTTGTGCGGCTGCCGCGGCTCTTTGCACGGCAAGCAGCGTCTATGCGACAGATTGGACATACGATTCATCCGCCAAAACAATTACCGATGGCGGATGGATAATCAAGTGCACGTACACAGTTGGCGCCAAAGCGATTTCACTCAGTACCGTTTCGACTGTCGCTGCAGATGGAATTCTTGATTTGCGCAACATGACAGTTACAAGCGGTTCGACCGCTGCGCTCATTACAAGCATAACATTCACCTCGAATTGGGATAACAACGTCGCCGTTAAGGAACTTTACGCCGATTGCGTGACGAAGCTGCCCCGACTGTACACCAATAAATCTATCGAAAAGGTGGTCGTGGCGAATCCGCTGCTGACTTCGATTCAGGGGAATCAATTCTTCAATGCAACGAAGCTTGTGTCCGACATTTCAGACATTGTCGCGCCTGGAGTGACCTCCATCGGAACTAGTGCCTTCAACGGTAGTAAGGTCAGGGGCAAATTAACGTTGACTGCCGTCAATACAATTAATGAGACCGCCTTCAAAGGTTCGATGATTGAGGATGTCGATATTACAAGCAGCGCACTGACTTCCATGGGCGATGCGTTTTACCATTGCACGGCATTGACAAACGCGAATATATCATGCGCTAAGCTCACTTCGCTTTCGGGTACGTTCGGCTATTGTTCAAAACTGCGGCGTGTAAGTCTTGCGTGCCCCGTTCTTTCAACGATAGGCAAGGCCTCGTTCAGAAACACATCCGTCCTTTCGGTAAATATTTCAGGCATTTGTCCCTCTACTGTCACGTCGGTTGGCGAATCCGCCTTTAACAGTTGCCCTGCTGTTGGAAAGGTCACCCTGCCCAATCTTGCATCGCTTGGAGTCGATGCTTTCAACCTAAATTCGTCAGTTGGGCTCCCGACCGACGCGGCTTTCGCCGCATGACAACACCCTCCCGCCCGGCTTCCGTTCAGAAGCCGGTTTTTGCCT
>CACYNF010000045.1 GCA_902775595.1 uncultured bacterium
GGGGAGTTGATGGGTGGAGGAGTGGGTGAGTTGGCGTCAGGCGCAGACTCCGGCTTTGCCGTCGTATCGAGAATCACCGCGTCCGCCTTGCCGCCTGCGGGACCAATGCGTTTCTCGACCGCCTTGACAAGGCCATCGGCCGGTGCGCGAACGCATACCGAGATAAAGCCATTCTTCTCGCCGATTACCTGTCCGCGCCTCACGAAGTCGCCTGGCTTGACGATGCATTTCGCGGGTGCGCCAAGGTGCTGCGACATCGAGACGACGAGCTCGGCGGGAAGCGGAAGCTTCTCTATCGCCTTGTCGCGCGCCAGTTCCTTGTTGTAGTCGGGATGGACCCCGCCTTTGAAATGAAAAGGTGATTTTACAGTCTTCACTAGTATTCCCTTCCAGCCGCAGAGGGCGAACTGTGCTTCTATTATACCAAATCCCCGCCCTTTTGTGGCGAATACAGTGACGACAGATCTTCTCCTCGGCCTAATCAAGAGCGTGCTTTCCGTCCCGGAAATCCTATCCAAAGGGCTTTTCGCTCCAGTCTCGCATTCCGCAGCCCTGCGCAGGCCGCAGACGCAAGATCCCCTTCGTCATTTCTCCTTTCGCGGGCCGTAGACAGGCGCGAGCGCGTCGTGGATGCGACGGTAGCAGGTGAAGAGGTGGTCGTATTCCATCGCCGCCGCAGGATCGGGATTGATTGTGCGCTCGACATGCAGGCACTTCGCGACGGCTGACTTCACGTCCGGGAAAAGTCCGATTCCAACGCCCGCGAGAAGGCACGCGCCGAAGCTCGCGTCGCCCGGCGTCGGAACGGAGACGGGACGGTTGAAGACGTTTGCGACAATCTCGCTCCAGAGACGCGAGCGCGCACCGCCGCCGATGAGGAATATCCGCTTCACCGGAAGCCGCATCTCCTCGAGCGTGCGGTAGCAGTCGCGGAGCGAGAACGCGACGCCTTCCATAAGCGCGCGCGCAAAGTCGCCCCTGGTCGAAGAGATCGACACACCCGTGAAGGAGGCACGCAAGTTCGAGTCCCAGTAGGGGCACCTCTCGCCCTGGAGATAGGGATGGAAAAAGACGCCGTTCGCGCCGATTGGCGAAGACCCGGCCTCCTGGTCGATAAGGGAATAGAGGTTTCCCACACCGGAACTTTCAACTTGCGGCGCGTAGAACGCGTCGCGCAGCCATCTCATGCAGAGCGCCGCGGCGTTCGTCGCAGAAACCGAATACCACATCCCTGGCACGATGTGCGAGTAGGTGAGCGTCTTCGGATGCGGGTGCGCCTCGGCGGTCATCGAGTTGACGTTCCCCGCCGTCGCGAGCTTGATTATGAGATCGCCCGGCTCGACCGCGCCCGCGCCGTAGTCCTCCACCGCGCTGTCGGAGGAGCCGCAGACAACCGGCGTTCCCTCGGGAAGCCCCGTGAACGCCGATGCCTCGGCCGTCACGCGGCCCGCGAGGTCTGTCGGCGCGATGAGGCGGGGGAGTTTGGCCAGACTCAATCCGGCCAGCTGGACAAGATCGTCGTCCCACTTTCCCTTTGCCATGTCGAAGAAGAGCGTGCCCTGCGCCTCTATGCAATCTGTCGCGGCCTCGCCCGTGAGCAGGTAGCGCACGTAGTCCTTCACGAAAAGGACGTGCTCCGTCTTCGCGAGCGCCTCCGGCTCGTTCGCCCTGAGCCACATCATCTGCGGGAGGGTCCATGTCGGAGCCGGCATCTGGTAGCACGTCGAGAACACCTTCTCGCCCCAGCCCGCCTTCAGCGCCTCGCACTCCGCGGTCGCGCGCTGGTCGGTCCACATGATCGTGCGGCGCACAGGCCGGTAGTCGGCGTCCATAAGAACCGCGTTGTGCGTCGAACCGTCGAGCGCGCAGGCCGCGACTGACTTGAGGTCAACGCCCTTCGCCGCGAGCTTTTCGAGCGAGCTCCTGAGCGCATTCCACCAGTCTGCGGACTCCTGCTCGCTCCATCCGGGATGATCGTGGTAGGTCTGGAACTCCGTCGAGGCCTCGCCCGCAAACGAGCCGTCCTCGCCTATGGCGGTCACCTTGCACCCGCCTGTTCCGTAGTCTATGCCCAAAAGAAGTTTCATCATCGATTCCTTGATATTTTTAACGCAGAGGCGCGGAGTACGCAGAGCCAGATGGAAACTTGAGATTTTATGGTTTGAGATTGAAGTATTTGCGGACGGTCTCGGCCGATATCTTCGGACGCCGCAGGCGGTCGAAGACGCCGGCGATCGAGCCGCCAAACATCGCGGACACCGCCTTGCCGCCGAAGCGTTCGCGCGTCCTGCCGTCGTTCATCTGCCAGATGGAGAATCCGACGACGTCGGGGTTGTTCCACAGCGTCTCGAAGACGTTGGTCAGGTATTCGTTCTGGAACTCCTCCGTGTTCGGCGATGCGTATTCGCCACGCCGCCCGAATTCAGCGCCGCAACCCGTCTCGGAAACCATGATGGGCTTGTCGGGGTAGCGTGCGCGGAACTTCGCGACTATGCCATCGAACTTGCCTTTCACCAAATCCTCTAGCCCTTTTTCCGTGTCGGGCTGCATCGGTATGACCCCTGGATAGGCGTTGAACGAAACGACGTCCATGTTGGTGCAGCAGATGTCCCTGTCCGTGATGTTGCAGGCAAACGTCACGAGCCGTCCCGAATTCTCGGCGCGTATCGTCTCGGCGAGAGTGTCGACGAGCGCCTTGCACTCCTTCTTCTGGCTGGCGCACTCGTTGAGGAATCCGTACATGATCACGCACGGGTGGTTGAAGCTGGCGCGCACCATGTCGCGCGTCTCCTTCACCTGCATCTCGCAGAACTCCGCGTCCTTCAGCTCGCTGGGCGGGAAGCTGTTGTTGACGTAGTCCTGTCCGTTGCCCCATCCGAGCGACTCCTCCCACACGAGCACGCCGTTTTCGTCGCAGAGGTCTAGGAATCGCTCGCACTGCTGGTAGTGCGCGCCGCGGATGAAGTTCCCGCCGAGCGCCTTGAGGCGCTGGATGTCCTGGAGCATAAGCGCCTCGCCCGTCGCCGCGCCGTTGAGCCAGTCGGACTCGTGGCGGTTGAAGCCCTTGAGGAAGAGTTCCTTGCCGTTGAGGTAGATCTTGCGGTCCCGCGCCTCGACCTGGCGGATGCCGAAACGCACCTTTCGGCCCGCGACTTCGATCGTCGTGAGGTTGGGCTCCTCGGGACTCCAGAGCTTGAAGTCGGGAATCGTGCGGACCTCCTTCGTCCCGCCCTCGATCTCGACCTCGACCTTGCCTGTCCTGTAGTCGAGCGTGCGGACGAACACCTTCGGCTCGCGCTCTACGAGCTTCACGCCGTGGTAGAACCCGCCATAGAAGTAGAAGTCGTAGTACGGACGCGCCAGCTTCACGCGAGGCCACGAAAGGATGTTGTCGACCGCCGCGAAAACCGTGTGCTCTCCTGCGGCGAGAGGCCCTACGGGAATCTCCAGCCGTGCGTACGGGTAGGGATGAAGCCCAAGGTCCTTCCCGTCCATCTCGAACTTCGCCCTGACGCCCATTCCGTCCACTACGAGAACCGCGTCCTTCATCGGCTTCGCGAGCATGAAGACGCGGCGGTAGAGTCCTGTGCCGCGCTTCATGTACCACTTCGGCATCATGTCGTAGCACGCGGGGACGGGGATCGTGTCTGTCGCCGCGAAATCCGGCTTCGCGACCTCCTCCAGCGGCTTACCCTCCTCGAAGCGGAAGCTCCAGCTCCCGTCAAGCGAAAGCGACTCCGCAGCCATGCCGCACACAGCGGCCATCCCGACGAACAACGACAAAACACATAACTTCATTTTCATATCGGAATTATACCACAAACGGCATGAGAGAGTCGAACAACATACTGCGACAATATGAGAAGATATGATACGTCCCCATAACAGACATCGCGTTGCCAAATATTCAGAAGCGAATACGGCAACCGACGCCGCCAAGCGTCCAGTCCTTGTGCGCACATCGGTATGAGCTCGACTCAATCGCATGGCGTGCGGACTGCCCCACTACCTCGTACTGCTCAGCGAACACGAACGCAGACACATTCTCGCAGACCCTCCACCCCAGCTCCAGGCGGAACGTTACGGATGACACACCGCTATGCCACTTCTCCCCGTCAGGACGCGTACTAATCACACGGCGGTAGTTGCGGCTGCTTCCACCGTCTACATACACGCTCGGCGTCAAATAGAAGTCATCGAGGAACGTGAATTTCTTCCGCACACCAGCCTTGAAGTACAAGTAGTCGTTTCCGTGAAAGCACTTGCGCAAGCGGTAGAACGGCACGATATACGGATTCGCCAGTTCCTGCTCGATCTGCCACCACGAATAAGTCCTGTTCGACGACGCATAGTTGCGGTTAAAACCTCGGTACATCGTCCACGACCGCGTAATGTCCGACCTGAGAGTCCAGTCCTCGGAAAGCTTGACATCGTACTGCCATGTCAGGCCGAACTCGGTGTGGTAGAATGCGTGCCGGTGCGCGTCGTGCCGTCGATCCGTGAGAGAGCTTACATCCCAGTTGCGCACGCCGAAGCGCCCGAAATCGCCGGCGTCGTATCCGCCGCGGACGTTTGTGATCTGCATCGGGCGATCCTCCATCAGTTTTCCGAGCGAAACGTACGACGAGCGAACCTCGGGCGTCACCTCGACAAAGAAAGGCGAGAGAATCCCAGCTGCAAGAATCGCGATCACCCTACGTCCTCCGTGTCTTGACGAGTGAAATGCCGCGGAAGGACAACTCGTCGCATGGCGCACCTGCGCGGAAGAACACCGCAAGAAGCTCTGTCACGGAAAGGTCAAAATCAAGGACAACTTCGACATCGCATCGGCGCCACTGACCGTCGCCGGGAACGGAGAACTTCTCCGTCGCGCGCTTTTCATTTGAGAGAAAGCAAACTTCAAGAGGAACTTGCGCGCCGCATTTCGCCCGCACCTCAAAGGACAGACGATAGCTTCCGTTTCCATGCCGAAGGAAAGCATCGGTCACGATGTTCTGCATCCCTGCGCCCTTCTCGCACTGGGTTAGACGATAGATGCGCTGCCCGCCGTCCATCGTCGTCGCGTCGAATTTGACGAGCCACGAGGGGCACCGCTGCCACGCGCTACGCGTCGACGCGCGGTCAGCGAGGAGGTTCGCGCCCGCGTCCTGCGGCGCAAGCCTGCGTTCGCCTTCCTTGGGGCGCGCCATTCGCACGTCGCGCTGGAGCGCGCCGCCGACGTAGACCTTCCACGGACACGTCCAGTCGACGACGTGGCGGTCCGGCACGGATGGAACCGCGGGCTTCGTCCGCGTGTTTACGACCGAAACCGAAATCCTGTCGCCGTTCCTGATCTTCTCCGCGGGAATCGCGTCCATGCGCGCGCCGCCGACCCAGAAGTTGGTGATGGCAAGCGTATAGTTCGACGAATCGAGCCACTTCGCGGAGTCGTGCATGACGGCGACGAGGTGTCCGTTGGTCTGGCCGGCCGTGCGCCAGTCGTCGCGTCCCGTCGTGAAGGGAATGCAGACATCAGACATGGCGAAGGTCTTCGGGAGCGTGCCCATGTTCCCCGCCGAGAAGAAGCGCGAAAAGAGGATGCAGTCGACGGCCGAGAGGTTTCGGAAGGTGAAGTCCTGCGTCTGGTGCACGAGATCCTGCGGGCCGGGCTCCTTCTTCGCCTCGCCCGTGTTCATCTCGTTCCACTTCGTGTTGCGGCGCAGGACGCCGTTGTACGCATTCTTGATGCAGCCCTCGTCCGCGCGGAAGATGTCGATGTTCTCCATCACGACGCCTTCGTTAGAGCCCTGCGGGAAGATCGCGTTGCATGACGTCCCGATCACGATGTCGCGGTAGAGCGCGCCGCCCTTTATGCCGCTCACCACAAGCGCGTTGTCCCCCACGTAGAGCCACGCGCCCTCTACGCGGAGGTTCCGTCCGCCGTTCGTCATGCCGTCCGAGCACATCATCGACGCAAGCGCCTTGACGTTTCTGAACGTCACGTCCTTCGCCCAGCTGCAGTAGTTGAACGTCCGCGCGTCGACGAGCTTGATGTCCTCCACGACGGCGCCATCCGCGGAGACGTTGAGGAATCCGCGCCGGGTGTTCTTCGTCTGGTCGAAGCGGAATATGTCGGACATCGGATCGAGCATCATTCCGCGTCCGTGGATGTACGCGCCCTTCGATCTTACGACGAGGCGTGAGTTCAGCACCGCGCCGGGCGCGATGTAGACCTCCTTCACCGGATCCGCGACGACAGTCACTCCGTCCTCCCCGGGAGGATCGACCCACCCTTCGACGTAGAGGACTTTCGGATCGCCCTTCTTCGGCACCTTCGCCGCGTCCTCCGGCGCGTCTGCGAACACGGAGAGGATCGTCTTGTCGTAGTCGTTGAGGCGGATGCCGAAGTTGCACGGACGGTCCACCATGACCGATATGACGCCGTCCTGGAACGCACTCTTCAGTCCGAGCCGCGACGGAAACACGGCGTACGACTTCACGTCCTCGCACACAGCGACGTCGACCTGCACCGGACCGCCGTCGAACGCGAACTCGCAGAACCTGCGGTTTACGTCGCCTCCGCGCGTGCGAGTCGTTAGCGCTGACTTCTCGCAGTGGTTGTACACCACGAGACGCTTCTTCTCCGACCCCTGCCAGACGCGCACGACGTACGCGTAGTCGCGCTCTATCCGCGCGTCATACTCGGGATACACCACGACGCCGCCGTGCGCGACAAGCGCGGCAAACGGCAGCGCTACCGCGCAAATTGCGGCCAGGCGGACGGAGAACACTTTCATGACGAACCCTTCCTTGTTATGTATCTTCCGGTTTCAGCTAAAGTTCCGCCCCGGATGTCACGATACGACGACCTTCGGCCGCGAATGCCGCTATCAGCGTCCGCGCCGCCTGGCTCATCTTGTCGCGCAGTCCTCCCGGGATGAGAAGCACATCTGCATGGTCAAGGGCGCCTTCGGCGATCTGCTCGCCGGAAACAAACGTCACGTCGACGTCCGGACGCTCCGCGAGGGCAAGCGCATCCCTCACCGCAGCGCGTGTATTGCCCGTTCGGTCGATTTCGCCGGCATAGTAGGCAACCCGCAGAGGACGCGGCTGCTTCTTCGGATACGTGAACGAAATGGGGCGCCCGACGAGCGGCCTGAATCCTGCGCCAAGGACATCGTGCGTGGACGGAAAGTATTCGGGATGCATTACGGAAACGAGAACCTTCCCCTTCCCGTAGCGTCCGTAGATGACAGCCGGCATCCCGTACATGGGCGTCACCGACTCCCCCTTCTGCATCACGTGGCTTTCGAACGTCGCAAGCACTTCGTACTCCGAGTCCGGGACCGGGTCGCCCTTGACGGGGATCGGGCCATCGTGGTAGCGGAAGTAGCGAACCCCCTCCTTGACGCCCAGGATATCCTCCGCCCGCGCGTTGAATTTTACCGCCGCAGAAAATCCGCCGCGCAACGGATTCTTCTCCCGCGTGTATGGGATGAGCCGAAGGCGCTTCGGGTCGTTAAGCGCCATCGCGATTCCGGCGCAGATGCCGTAGTAGCACCCACCGTTGCGGATATATTTTCTTATCTTCTCAAACCCTTCTTCGCCAAGCTGGGTGTAGCGGTCGTATCCGCTGCCGCCCGGCATCACCAACACGTCGTATCCGTCAAGTTTCCCGTCCTGCACGTCCACCGCGCTGAGAAAATCGCACGACACCTCTGGCGACGACTTCAGCAGCTGCGCCAAGTGAATCACGCCGCCGCCTACACAGCCGCTGTCGAGGTAAAGCGCAACCTTTATCCTGGAGCCGTCTACCGCGACCGGATTCTTCTCCTCGGCGAGCGGAATGTTGCAGGCCTGGAGGGACAGTTTGTGGACACGCAGGTCGTGGTCGTAGAGCTCCTGCGGATTGGGTCTTTCGCCGCGGACGATCTCGGCAAGTTCCTTGAGCTGCCCGGCATATCTGTCGCCCATCTTGCCGAACACAAGGTAGTTCCATCCGCGCACGTATGGAGGTTTCGCCTTCTTGAGGAAAAGCTTCACCGTGATCTCCTCGTCGACTTCCTCGACCTGCATTCCGCCTTCCTCGCCCGTCGTGTGACGCACACGGCGGAAGTCCTCGATGGGCTCAAGCTCCATTACGCCGTCCGAACCGTCGACGCGCAGATGCCGACGTCCCTGCGTGCCCTTTGAGCAGACGGTCACGGTGAGGGTTGTGCGCGGCCAGCGCGCGATGGTCAGCGTGTGGCTCGGCGTTCCGTCCGGATCGCCCGGCGCCGGCATCACGATCGAATGGCACTCCTCCGGCATCCGCTCGTCCATCATCGGAAGGACGTATTCGATGACGTGGCACGTCAGCAGGTAGGCGGTTCCTGCGGGATAGGTCGCGGAATAGGGAATGTAGCGCCTGCCGCCGTAGGAGTGGCTCAGGTCGGCGTCGATTGCGAATATCTCGCCGACGAGCCCCTTGCGCCCTTCGTTCACGATGAACTGGATCGCGTCGTTCGCGCGGAACATGTATCCGGTCTGGAGCGGGATGTTTCCCGCGCGGCAGATGTCCGACACTTCCTTGAAGCCCTCGAGCGTGAAGCCAAGCGGCTTGTCCATGTGCATCGCGATCCCGGCCTTAGCGCATTTGAGCGCCACGTCGATAAGCTCCTGGTTGGAGACCTCGATGACGGCGATGTCCGGCTTCACCTCGTTCAGCACCTGCTCGGGCGTGAAGCGCGGAAGCCCCTCGTAGTGCTTCATGTCGGGCTCGCACATGCGCATGACCTTCGACGACGAGTTGTCGACTATTCCGACGACCTCGTAGTCGTCCTTCAGCTTCTTCATCGCCTCGAACTTGCCGAGCGCGTGGTTGTGCGTGACGCCCCATAAGACGGCCCTCACGCGCCGCGACGGCTTCGGCCCCGACGTATAGTCCTCGGCCCGCGGACGCCGCATGTCAAATGTCTTCGATGTCTCGACGTCGACCTTCGCCTTCGCTCCTGTCTCCGCACAGGCCGTCAGCGCGATAAGCGCACAGACAAATGCAAAGCACTTCATGGCCTTACCTCATCCTTACTGCGAATCCCGCATCCATTCCGAGTGCGAGTATCTCGGTCATCTCGCCGCGCGAGACAAATTCGACATTGCGGAAAGAGGATCCGTCGGGCGCAGCGGAATCAAACCATCCCGCGCCGTCTGCGGAACGAAGCCTCACAGTTCCGTCAGACCGCTTCACGAGATAGCTTACGCGCAACACGCCATCGACGATCTTCAGCTCCTCCGTCAGCCGATAGACATCCCCGACTCCGACCTTGACGCCGAAAAGCTCGATCCACGCAGCCGCGCCATCCTGCTTGGCCAATCCACGCCACCCAAAGACAGCCGGTTCGTTTTCGACGACCGCAAGCGCGGCCTTCGGCGGCTCCGACCAGCCAAGCAGAAACTGCGCAAGGTCGGCGTCCGTGCAGCCTTCCGCCACCGTCACGTCCTGTTCAACCTTCGCGGGAAAGCGCTGCGCCCGAGTCGCCTCGAGATTGGCCCAGGAACTGTAGTCCGCAGTGTAGCCGACGCCGGAATCCACAGGCGCAACCTTCCATACGGCATTAGTCACGCAACCCTCCTCGTAATCCGCGAAGAAACGGATCCTGCCATGCGGCTTGTCTCCTTTGGCGCAAAGCGAGACCATCTCCCCCGGCGCACGTGCCAGCATCGCCTCGGCAAATGTATCGAATACGTCATCGTCAATAAACGCCTCCGGCATGCAGCTCCGCGGCGCTGTCACGAAGACCGCGTTGGCAACTTCGCGCGGCGAGCCGTCGCTCGGTTTGTTGATGTAGCCGCCGTGTGCCGTTGTCTTAGACCCGGGATAGACGCTGTCCGCACCGGCGATGGACCACATCGTGGCGCTTCCACCTCCGTCGAACTCGCCTACTTCGACGCACCCCTCGTCGATCATCATCTGCGCGGAATCAACGTCGCTCACGCCTGAAGACCAGCTGCTCTGCCGGCCGTCGTTCAGGAACAGCACAAGCTGCGCGTGTCCTAGCGCGTTCGTGCCGATGCCGATCAATGTGCGCGGATACGTATCGCGCGGCTGCTCGTGCCCGATGTCGTAGATCTCCCCGTCCTTCACCGGGTAGTTCCACTTGCACGTCCTTACGGCGTTGCGGATCCGGTGGCCGTCCGCCGTGCGCATCTCCCAGCTCGCCGACGGATTCTCAGTTCCAGGGGAAATCTTCTTCGGCTTGCCGTGGACTATGGTATGGTCGGGAAGCTCCATGATGTAGTTGTGCCGGTACGTCGCGTTGATGTATCCGCCGTACGTCATGCGGCAGTCCTCGATCGTAAAGCCGCCGGGCGCGGAAGCCGTCCGGTCCGTCATGAAGTAGTCGGCGTTGATGCCGACGATCGGCACCTGCCCTTCCGTGAACAGGCGCTCGGCCATCGCGCCGACCGTGGCGCGCGAGCCGGATCCGTCGCCGTAGCAGGCCCGCATCCGAAAACCCTTCGTCAGATCGAACTTGACCGCCCAGGCTCGACCTTTCGGAGACGATGTCTTCGTCCATGTCACCAAAGTCGCGCCGTCATATCCGTTGTAGTTCGCCGTTTCCGTGCGCAAGTAGTGGGACACCGCGCCGAAAGCATCGCAGACACTAAGGCACACCAGTCCCGACGCCACCACGCCTCTCATTGGTCCGCCTCCTATCTGACGACGATGCAGAGACCGCCTGCGCGGGTAAGCTCCAGACTCTTTCCGTCATCCGCTACGGAAGTCGTGTAGCGACAGTCACCAAGCGTAAGCCCCGGCGCACGAGGATGTCCCGTGACACCGGCCGTCGAAGAGGCGACAGCATAGACCGCCTGCTGCCCTCCGACCCTTGTCGGCAATTCGACATCCTGATCAAGCGCGAAGACAGAACCCGAAGCAAACGTCAGGACGTTCGCGGATGTCAGCACCTTGCCGTCTGCGATGTCGCTCGCCTTCGCGCCGAGCATTCCCGTGATGGTCGCAGTGACCTTCGAGTCGATGGTCAGCGGTCCCGAAACATCCTTCAGCGTGACGGCGATGTCCGGGTTGTCGGCGTTGATGCGCCCGGACGTGCCAGTGTCCGCCGCAATGCATTCAATCGAAGCGATACCATCGAAGAAGCTTGCGCGATACGGAGCCAACGTTCCGCCGCGCTTCAGCACGACCTTCAGCGTATTCGCAGGCGAAATCGTAATGTCGTTGTCGGTCGTCGAGAGTTTCGCCCGGTCAAGGATGATTGTTCCGGCGTTCTGGATCGAACGACCAAGACGGAACCGGTAGTTCGCCTGCTTGTCGGTGCCGCACGTCAAAGTCAGCGTGTGAGACTTCATGTTCAGCGTCGCGTAGGAAAACAGGCCGTGTTGGCTGGCGGTTCCCTTCGAGGAAATCACGGTGTCATCTTCCAAGGCGATCGAGCAATCGTAGAAGACCTGCCAACTCCAATCCGTGTCGAATGCGAGTGCCCCCGGCATGGCAAGCCCGCTGTAACCAGAACCTTCAAGTTGAATCGTGCGCTTGTTGATGATTATCGTGCTGTCCGTTTCCGGCGTAAGCAGGAGCGATGCGCCGCTGTGGACGTAGATGCGGTTGGCGGAGTCCGAATCCTTGCCGAGGTCGCCGTTCTTCGACGCCTGCATAACGCCCTCGTAGATATTGAAGCCTCCGACGAGATCGCGAATGGTGTCGGACGCGACGAGCGTGCCGCTGCCGCGCTTTTCAAGGCTCGCACCGGTCGGCCATGTGTCGAACGATGCGGCGGCAATCGCCTCATCGACCGTGGCTGTCGCACCGTATTCGACGCGGATGATGACATTGGTGGGATCCACGGCCGGGTCTGTCGTCACGCTCACCCCGCCGTTGGGATAGTGGAGCTTCGCAAGCCCCGCTTCGAGCTCGATCGCGACCTTGTCCTCGTCGGGCATCGTGACGGGCGCGTCGAAATACCAGTCGCCGACCGGGAACCAGAGCGTCGATCCATCCGCGAGATTCGCGACGCCTGCGTTGAACTTCGCGGCGTTCCCGGCCTGATTCGCTTCGCCGGGCTCAATACCCCAGTCGGTCACGGAAACGACGCCCTCAGGCTTGTTCGCGGACCATTTCAGGAGCAGTTTGTCCGTGTCGCTCGTCTTGTCTAACGACCAGTGCGCCGCGTATGGATTCTCGTTGGTGATGGAAAGCGTCCCCGCATAGGCAATCCCCTTCCCGGTCGCGGCGCTCGCCGCCGTATAGACGGCCGCAGATCCGCCCACAAGCTTCGACCAGTCATCGACCTCGAAGACAACCGACGACGAAGACGTGTTGCCGAACTTGAGTCCGGCGGCGGAGCTGTTGAAGCAATGTCCGGCTATGAGATCGTCGGCATGGGCGGTGTAGGTTCCGTTGACCTGCAGAACCGCAGAGGCACCCGTTCCGACCGTCGGCGATCCACCGACCCCTGTAACACCAAGTCCCCAGTTCGGGATGGTAATCGTGGCGCCATACTCGGCAATGTATGTCGCGAAGCATCCGAGGAACATACCATCCGCCGTTCCAGACGTAAACGCCGACGTAGAGTCCATCGTCAAGTAGGGAACCTTCGGATTGCAGACATGCTCGGCCGTGGACTTCGGAGTGGAAGTGAGCGAAATGTTCTGGAGTGCAAATCCTGCGGCATTGTTGATTGTGGCCTTGAAGCGGAAACGGAACTCCGGTGTCCCGCTCGCGACATCGCCGACAAGCGTCAGAACATGGTTGTTCATGTTGAACGTCGCGTTGCTGAAGGGTCCCCATTGGCCATTTGCCGTCGCGGCAATCGCCGCGTCTGACTGAAGGTTGAACGCAATGTAGTTAAACACCTGATAGCTCTTCTTCCCGGCGAGGACGATTGCGCCCTTGTAGCCTTCTGCACCCGTTCCGGACAGCGTGATCGTCCGGCTCTTGAGCATGACAGGGTCGCCTGTTTCTGGCACGTATACGAGCAGCGTCGCACCGTCCTCCACGATGATTTGATTCGTAAACCCGAGCTGTCCTGGAGCCGTGATCTCCAAAACGCCTTCCGACACCGTTACCGTAAGTTTGAAATCATCGGCGAAGACCTGATCCGAGGTCAGCTTGCCAAGACCTTTCTTGACGAGCGTGTCGCCGCTTTCAAGCGTCGTGTCGGCCGCCGTGAGCGCCGCAGAAAGCGTCGTGTCGCTGTCGACCGTCAGCGTCACCGTTTTCGCCTGCGCAGTCAGCGTGACGATTGTAGAAGCCACCACACAAAAAGCCCTCAAGACATGATTCATCGGCAATCTCCTTATGCTTGTTGGTTCTTGATGGTTAATATAGTATCACAAACAGTCACAAAAATTCTTGTAAATCCCCGCCCGATTTGTGTAATATCCGCGCATTCGTGCTTGCATTTTGCAATACGGATATTGTACAATACGCGACATGAGAAAGCGCCTCGCAAACACTGACACGACGAACTTCACCCGAGACGATCTGCCGCCGCTCACGCCAAAGGAAGCTAGACGCCGCCGAGATGCGTTCTTCAACGCCGTTGGCAACAGCCTGCGCATGTTCGCCCAGTTCGCCGACACACTGCCCGAGACGGGCGTCACAATCAAGGACGCGCAGGGATACATCTACTTCAAGAACCGGCGCGCCCTGGAATTGATGAACCTGACGGACGACTCGACCGTCATTGGGCACCGTGCACAACATCTCTACCCTCGCCACCTCTGGCATGTCTACATCGACCGAGAGGAACCGACCCTGCGCACGGGAAAGCCGTTGGTCGACAAGGTATACGGCTACGTTGCCGACATGTCCACATCCCTCAACCGCGTTTCAGTGTTCCCCGTGAAGGACAGGAATGGCACCGTCATCGGGCTCGTAACCTCGCACTACCGCGTCCGGTCGAAGGAATCGGCGCCGAACTGGTACGATGCTATCAAGGACGCAATAGAATATGTCTCGGAGAACTACGCCGCAGACCTCTCAGTGGCTGACCTCGCCCGGCGCGCCAACCTTTCGGAGTCGCAGTTCACGCGCATCTTTAGGCGGCAGACGGAAACCTCGCCGGCGCAATACATCGTCCAGACGCGCATCAACGCCGCCCGCACTCTTTTGGAGACAACTGACAAGCTCCTAACCGACATCGCAGCCGAAACCGGCTTCTACGACCACGCACACTTCGTGAAGACGTTCAAGCGGATCGTCGGGACAACTCCGTCCCGCTACCGCAAGCAGCACTGGCAAGGGCAGTCTTAGCTGACGACGCAGGAGCAACTCAGCCGTTCTTCACCCATGCGTGCGCGGGATCCATCGAAGAGATGAGCCCGCGGCCCTGCGCGCCCGCCATCGTCCAGAGGTAGTACATCTGGTAGCCAGGTGCGCCGACGAGAGGATGGTAGCCCTCGGCTATCGCGACGGTGTCGTAGCTCTGCACGCGGTACGCCTCGTTGAGCGAGCCGTCCGGCTTGTAGACGGACTGGAACCCGAAGCCCTGCGGCGGATCGAAGAGGTAGAAGTACGTCTCCTCCATGTCGAGCTCGTTCGGCGGATTGTTCACGTCGTGTCGATGCGACGGATAGCCCGACCAGTTGCCGGACGGAATCATCCCCTCGCCGATATAGAAGTGTTCGCTGTCGAACTTCTCGTCGAGGATAATTTCCGAAGTGCGCGTCCAGTTGTCCTTGCCGAGCGCGATGTGGCGCGTGTCCTTAGGGCTAATGAGCGTCGGCTTCGCCGTGTCGCGCGTGACGGGCGAACCGTTGTAGGCGAGCTCGACGTCCGACAGCGCAGCGATCACGTACTTCGTGCGGCGCGGGAGATACAGGCAGTGGGGCTTTCCGGTGAACGGCGACTTGCGCCCGTCGGTCACGTCGAAGGCCCAGCCGTCGCCCTTCGCGGCGAAGTTGCCTCCCATGAGTACGAACGCGACTTCCGTCTCGCCTGTATCGCCTTCGTAGGCCGTGCCCTTCGCAAGCTTCAGAAGACCGAACTTCGTGAGCTTCATCCCATACTCGCCGACGTCAAATATCTTGTTGTAGCCATCCTGCGGCTTCAGCGCGATCCTAAGATTCATGTTTCTCCTTTCTAAACTTCTCTTTTTAGCCGTGCAGAACGTGTAGATCATGTAGTATCTTCTACACGTTCTACATGTTCTACACGGTTAAACGCTTTTGACATTGCCTCTCCTACTTGACCAGGTGCATCTCGATGTTCATGTTTCGGCAGAGGGCGGTGAGCTCGTCAACGCGGTCGCCGTACATGAGCGCGTAGTGGTGCTCCCAGCCGTTCTCCATGACCTCGCGGCGGACGGCCTCGCAGCCCGCGTCGAACTTGACGTTGAGCGGCGTGCCGCGCACGAAAAGATCGGTGTCGATTCCCGTGCCAGGGCAGACGAGCATCCTAAAGCCCCTGCCGTCGCGCGTCTCGCCGAGGCGCGCCAGCGTGACGCGGCCGGGCTTGAGCGGAAATTCGCCCGTGCAGCCCTTCACGCCGCCGCCTTCGACCGTCGCGGAGCAATGGAGCTCCGGCGTGCAGCCGGGCTTGGCGAGCCCGCAAGGAGCCGCGCCACAGTGCCAAACCGTCCCGTGATCGCCCTCACATATTATCAAGTCGCAGAAGAACGGGAGCTCGCCGGAGATTATCTGTCCGATGCGCATCATGACCGCGCCGTACACATCGCCTTCGCACGCAGTAAGGTAGCCGTGGTTCGTAAGGTGGCCAAGGGTAGAGCAGACAGCGATTCCGTAGAACTCGCTCAAGATCACCTCTGGCCAGCAGCGCATCGCAAACGTGTCGACGAAGAATTTCTCCTTGAGCTTCATCACGGCAGCGATAAGCCGAGCGGACTTCTCCTTCTGGTCGCCGCGAGGAGCGTCCGCCGAAGGCGTCTTCAGGTCTTCGTCGATGATGGCGATTCCCTTCGCGACCTCGTCGGCGGTGAGGTTCTTCGCGACGGTGAAGAGCTCGTGCTCGGTGATGATCTTGACCTCGGGCCCGAGCGTGCGGCGGAGCATCATCTCGTCGACGCAGCTCGTGAAGAAGCCGGGGACGCGTCCGCCGATAAGGCCGATGCGCATCCTGCCGAGCGCCTTCATCGCCTGCGCGACGCGGATCTGCTTCATGAGCTGCGTTTCCGCCTCCTTCGTCCCGGCCTGCGCATGGACGTAGAAGTACGGGATGCCGAGCCGCCACATGTGGTGCGCGTTCATGTTCGCCGCGCAGAACGAGTTGTTCTGGAGACGTCCGCCCTTAGGATCGGGCTCGGGCTGCGACCAGAGAAGGATCGGCACCTTGAGCCGCTGCGCGAACATAGGCGGAACGACGCCGAGCGAGAATGTGAGGAAGTGCGCGACGATGAGGTCGGGACGGTCCTTCTCCCACTGGTCGAGGACCTCGATTGCCTCGCCTTCGAGCGCGAGCATGTGGTCAGGCGCGATCACCTCGACGTCGGGGAGCGTCTTGAGGAACGCGATTGCGTTTGCGCGCGCGGCCTCCAGCGTGTCGTTGGTCCAGTTGACCTTGCTTAGGGGGAGGTATCCGATCTTGAACATTGCTTGGTTCCTTGTTAAGTTTAAAGTTTGATGTTTGATGTTTAATGTTTGAAGTTTTGTTTTCGCGCAGAGACGCAGAGAACTCTACACGTTCTACATGTTCTACACGGTTAAATCTCTTTATGTGTTTTTAGAAATTCCTCGACCTCGGCGCGGGTTGGGGCGGAGGGCGGACGTCCCGAAAGGCCGCGGCACTTTATCGCCGAGACCGCCGCGCCGAAGCGCTGGCACTCGAGAAGATCGTGCGTCTCGAGCCAGCGGACGGCGAATCCCGTGTGGAAGAGATCGCCGCATCCTGTCGTGTCGACGACTTTCTCGACATGGAACGCCGGGCACTTCACGAAGTCCTTTCCGTCGAAGCACATCGACCCGCGCACGCCCATCGTCGCGCCGCAGACCTTGGGGCGATACTTCGCGTAGACCTCTCTCACCGCAGCCTCGGTGTCGCTTGTTGTTGTCCGCTTGCTGTCCCTCCCCGTAAGCTTCAATATGAACTCCTCCGAACAGATGAGAAGGTCGGCAAGCGGCAGGAGCTCGTTCATTCCGTCGCGGTGCGTGCCCGCGTCGTACATCACGGTAACGCCGGCCTCGCGCGCGACCTTCGCCGCGGCAATCGCGCCGGCGGCGTTGTGTCCGTCGAGATGGAGCACCTTCGCCTTCGCGACCGCCTCGGGGTCAATCTCGTCCGCCGTCAGCTCGTCCAGCCCCTCGCGCGTCCACGCGCACGAGCGGTTGCCAGTCTTCTCCTCGATCCACAGATACGCTATCGCGCTCGTCGCGCCCTTCTTGACCTTCACCATCGAAGTATCGACGCCCTGACGCGCGAAGTCATCGAGGATCATGCGCCCGTCCGCATCGTCGCCGACAGTTCCGACGAACGCCGCGCTCATCCCGAGCGTCGCCGCGCCCGCCGTGGAGTTCGCCGCAGGCCCTCCGCCCATGATGGCGTGGGAAATCATCCGCACCTTCGTGTCCATCGGAATGAAAGGCAGCACCGCGAGGTGGTCGTTCGAGCAAAAACCGAGGCCGATATAGTCAGCACATCCCATAGCGGGCATTATACCACAAACGCCATGAGAGCGGCGAGAGGTTTCCTGAAACAAGATGAGAAAAGACGAGAGATTCCGCTCAGACCCGGACGCGGCCGGAGGCAACCTCGGCGCGGTATTCGTCGACAGTGCGGCGAAGGCCGGCGGCAAGGTCGATTTTCGGCGCCCATCCGAGGCTGCGGATAAGCCGCGTGTCGCATAGCTTGCGCGGCGTGCCGTCGGGCTTCGTGCGGTCCCACTCGATGAACGCCTGGGAGCCAGTCGCCACCTTCACCATGTCCGCAAGCTGGCGAATCGTCACCTCACGACCCGAGCCGACGTTGACGAGATCCGGCGGATTCTCCATCTCGAGGAGGAAGAGACACGCCGACGCGAGATCGTCCACGTGCAGGAACTCGCGGAGAGGCGAGCCCGATCCCCAGAGCGTCACCTTCTGCCCGCCGCTGACGCGCGCCGTCTCGAACTTGCGGATCATCGTCGGCAGGACATGGCCGTGTTCGGTATCGTAGTTGTCGCCGGGCCCGTAGAGGTTCGTCGGCATGAGCGAATGGTAGACAAGCCCTCTCTCGCGCCTCAGGAACTCGCAGAGCTTGAGCCCCGATATCTTCGCGAGCGCATAGCCCTCGTTCGTCTTTTCGAGTTCCGAGGTGAGGAGCGCGCTTTCCGGGATCGGCTGCGGCGCCATGCGCGGGTAGATGCACGTCGAACCGAGGAAGAGAAGCCGCTTAACGCCAGTCTCGGCCGCAGACCAGATCGTATTTAGCGCGATAAGCTCGTTCTCGTAGAGGAACCTGGCGTTCGCCGCGCTGTTCGCGCCGATCCCGCCGACGCGAGCCGCCGCGATTATGGCGACGTCGGGTTTCTCCGCTTCGTAGAACGCGCGGACCGCCCGCTGGTCCATGAGGTCAAGCTCCGCGTGGGTGCGCGTGACGACGTTGTCGAAGCCCGCCGACTTCAGAGCACGGACGCACGCGGAGCCCACCATGCCGCGATGCCCCGCGACGTAGATCTTGTCGGTCTTAAGCATCCTTGATCGCCCTTTCCTTCCGGGCGAGCTCGAGGTCGGAGTCGACCATCATCTTCACGAGGTCGTGGAACTTGACCTTGGGCTCCCAGCCCAGGGTCTTTTTTGCAAGGGTAATGTCGGGGCGGCGCATCTTGGGGTCATCGCCAGGCAGGGGCTGGTACACAATCTTGCTCTTGGAACCCGTCTGCTCCAGCACGGCATGAGCCAGTTCCAGCATGGTAAACTCGCCGGGATTTCCGATGTTCACCGGTCCGATAAATTCATCCTGATCCATCATGCGGACAAAAGCCTCGATAAGGTCGTCCACGTAACAGAAACTGCGAGTTTGACTACCATCGCCGTAGATGGTCAAGTCTTCGCCCTTCAATGCCTGCACAATGAAGTTAGACACCACGCGACCGTCGTTCATGAGCATACGGGGGCCGTAGGTGTTGAAAATGCGCACGATGCGGATATCTACCTTGTTCTGGCGATGGTAGTCCATAAAGAGGGTTTCGGCCACACGCTTGCCCTCGTCGTAGCAGCTGCGGATACCGATGGAGTTCACGTTCCCCCAGTAGTCCTCTTTTTGCGGGTGCACCGCCGGGTCGCCGTAGACCTCGCTGGTGCTGGCCTGCAATATGCGGGCATGGACCCGCTTGGCAAGTCCTAGCATGTTGATGGCACCCATGACGCTGGTCTTGATGGTCTTTACCGGGTTGAACTGGTAATGGACCGGACTTGCGGGGCAGGCCAGATTGAAAATACGGTCCACTTCCAAGAGGATGGGCTCGGTAACGTCGTGGCGGATTAGCTCAAAGTTGCGATTGTCCCGTAGGTGGGACACGTTCTGGAGACGCCCGGTAAAGTAATTGTCCAGGCACAGGACCTCGTGTCCGTCGTTCAAGAGCCTCTCGCAAAGGTGGCTACCCAAGAATCCGGCACCGCCGGTCACAATGATGGTC
>CACYNF010000046.1 GCA_902775595.1 uncultured bacterium
ACGTGTCTCACCGCGCATCCGACGAACCGCGTCGTTGCATGTCGCTCAGTTCGGCACTCGCCCCCTCGTCCCTTGCCTCACCTTCCATAAGGTGCGTTTGTCTTCGTAGCTCCTGCGCTCGCCGACGTCCCGTCAGCGAGCTTAACCTGTCGCGGTAAATGTGCCGCGATTTCGTCCGCACCATAATCTCATGAAGTCGCAACTTATGATTTTTCGGCAAGCTTGCTGCGGATTTTGCTATAATACCCACATCCCGCGAGGCGGTGTGCGCGGCGTGGGGTCATAGTCCGGAAAACGAGAGCAATCTCCGCCGGGCGTTCGATTTGTTGCACTACTGCAACGCTGTCGGCTAACGAAACCTGAGAAATTTCAAACAAGACGACGTGATTGCAGAGGTGTGCCATCTGGCACGCCTCTACACGTTTCTTGTCGGGCTTCTCAGGGCCTCGTTAGCGACGTGATAGAGGCTGTGCCTTTTTCATGTTCTGGCATCGTTGCGATGCTGGAGATGAAAAGAGATGGCGAACAAGAATCTTTCAAATGCGAAGAACGCGAAGAACGACGAATTCTACACTCAGCTGAACGACATTCAAGCTGAGGTGAACGCCTACATTGACTACGATCCCGACGTCTTTCGCGGGAAGACGGTTCTTCTTCCGTGCGACGATCCCGAGTGGAGCAACTTCACGCGCTTCTTTGCGCAGAACTTCGAGCGCTTCGGTTTGAAGAAGCTTATCTCGACAAGCTATGCCGCTGCGTCGAAAAACATTTCAGCCGCAAAGAACGCAAAGGGCACAAAGGGAAAGAAGGACGTGTCTTGGTATCAGCCGTCTCTATTCGAGCAGGAGAGCCCGCAGTATGACGAGAAGAAGACGGCGGTAAAGGGAAAGATATTCGTTCTTGACCACGATACGAACGCGAACGGAAAAATTGACTTTGAAGATTTGGAATGGGAGTATCTTGAAGGTGATGGAGATTTTAGGAGCGAAGAAGTTTGCAAACTGAGGGACGAGGCGGACATGATTGTGACGAATCCGCCATTCTCGTTGTTCAGGGAGTTCTTGGCATGGATTGTTGGAGATGGTTTGGCCGCATCCGCCGCCGCCAAGGCTTTGGCGGACAAGAAGAACGCAAAGGTCGCAAAGAAGTTTCTGATCATCGGTAATATGAATGCTGTATCTTATACTGAGATATTTCCATTGATCAAGTCTAACAAGGTTTGGCTTGGAGCTACAGGCTTTGCAAATGATATGGTGTTCGCAGTGCCAAAGGGTACTATAGTCTCTCCACATGACAAAGCAAAAGCTGAAAGGCTTGGGTATGTTGGAGATTATACACGATTGGGGAATTCTTGTTGGTTTACCAATCTTGAACATGGTCGGCGACATATGCCACTGAAGTTGATGACGGAGGCTGACAACATAAAATTCTCACGGCATAAAGATATTAGAGGGAAGGGCTATGTCAAATACGAGAACTATCCTGCGATCGAAGTGCCATATACCGACGCAATCCCGGCCGATCATGATGGCGTGATGGCGGTTCCAAGGTCATTTCTTGATAAATACTGTCCAGAGCAGTTTGAGATTGTTGGTATAGCGGAAGGGGAGTCTGGGAAAGAGCTTGGTTTAAAAGCTGTACCGAAGGAATTAAAGAGACTTAACAAGAGTTTGCGTGACGGGCAGTTGTATTATATGCGGAACGGCTTCCCAGAAAAACCGTTTGCCCGCATTCTTATCCGCGCAAGGCGGCCAAAATAACTCTCTGCGCACTTTGCGCCTCTGCGCCTCTGCGTTAAAACACAGTCCGATCTACACGTTCTACATCTTCTACACGGCAAAACACTCAGCACAAAATCCTGTCAATCCTGTAAAAAAAAGAAAAGAAAGACCTCCGCCAATGAAAACAACTCTTCTGACCGACCTGACCGTCGATGACATCTGCCGCGGATTCGTCTACAACGAGCTCGAGGGCAAGGGGCTCTTCGGCTGGGACGGCAAGCTCGTGATCCAGCCGGAATACCAGCGCAACTACATCTACGCTGACGGCAAGAAGGACGTCGCCGTAATCGACTCGCTTCTGAAGGGGTATCCGCTTGGACTCATCTACTTCGTGAAGGTGGGAGATGACCGCTACGAGGTTCTCGACGGACAGCAGCGCATCACGAGCTTCGGGCGGTTCGTGCGCGGCAAGTTCCCTGTCGTTGACGTGGAAGGGATGCCTCACTATTTCGACGGACTAAACGCCGAGGAGCAGGAGCGGATTCTCGGATCGAAGCTGACGATCTACGTCTGCGAAGGCGCGGAGACCGAAATCAAGGAGTGGTTCAAGACAATCAACATCGCGGGCGTTCCGCTCGTCGAGCAGGAGCTCTTGAACGCGATCTACTCGGGTCCGTTCGTGACGGCGGCGAAGGAGGTGTTCTCCAACTCCGGCAACTCGGAGATGCAGAAGTGGAAGTGCTATGTCGCGGGCGACGAACAGCGGCAGAAGATTCTGGAGACGGCGCTCAAGTGGGTTTCGGGCGGAGAGGTGCAGGACTACATGGGGCGCCACCGCTTCGACAAGGACTGCCGGGAGCTGAAGACGTACTTCACGAGCGTCATAGACTGGATTGACGGCGTGTTCAAGGGCGTGAAGGACGAAATGTGCGGTCTCGAATGGGGACGGCTCTACGAGACGTACCGCAAGACGGCCTACAATCCCGAGAAGGTCTGGCAGCGAGTCGAGGAGCTTTACGGCGACGAGTTCGTGACGGACAGGCGCGGCATTTTCGAGTATGTGCTTGGCGGAGAGAAAGAGGCGCGGCTTCTCAACGTGCGCGTATTCAGCGACAAGGAGAAGAAGCAGGTCTATGCGCGGCAAACTGCGGACGCCGAGAAGTGCGGCGTTTCGAATTGCCCGCTGTGCGCGGTCGGGCACGAGGCGAGCGCGAAGCGGATCTGGAAGATTGGCGAGATGGACGCAGACCACGTGACGGCTTGGTCAAAGGGCGGGGCGACCGACATTTCGAACTGCCAAATGCTTTGCAAGACCCACAACCGCGCGAAGGGGAACAGGTAAAGGAAGAAATATGGTAAAATACCCACATGAAGTTTGGCGCGGCGATTTTGGTGGTGGTACTTTTCGCTCTCTCCGCCTTGGCGGCGGAGAGGGTTGAGGTGTTGACATTGCCTCCAAGCCTCTTTGCGGACACGGAGGTGTCGACGAACATCGTCGTCAACAGGAGGCGCAACGACGTCAAGGCGTTCGGCGTCTTCATTGAGCTGGCGGGCTCGGTTTCCAACAGCGTGCAGATCGCGTTCGGCCGCGGCTGCGCAGCGATTCCTCCGCATGTCCGTGCGGACGGACGACAAGTTCGTCCCGATGCGCGCCGCGTTCACGAACGAGGCCGGCGCGTGCTTCGCCGCGCTTTCGCATCCCGCGCCGGCGTTTCTCTTCGACCGTGTGGCAATCAGGTCTGACCCTGTTGCCCCGAAAAAAATACATAATGTTGCTGAGCCGCCTCCAGTTAATGAAGAAGATTTGCCGTCTTGTCCAGTTTTGAAGTGAAGGGATATTGTATAATGGTACACCAAAAACTTAAGTGGATTGTGTTGTACGCACTGGCAATGACAATTGTTTTGTCTTTCGCAGTGCAAATGGTTTGCTGTTCCCTCTCGGCGTCGCGGAGAGAGAATATAGCATTGCGCGATCATAGTGACAAGCTCGCGTATGCAGTCGCTCTTGCTAATGAATTTCTGAGATCAAACCATACAAATGTTGTTGAAGACTATGAAGAAATAAAGATCATTCATATCAAGGATATGAAGCGCTTTGTTTTTGTGTTGCGTGAGAATGATGTCACTGAATTCAAAACAAAAGACGGACGATCATTTCAAGCGCACTTGGGGCCGTATGGAGTAATTGTTGATTATGATAAAGAACAACACAGTTGCTTTTTCTTGCCTCAAGGATGAATGTCAAGTGAAAAGCTTCTGCGACAACTGTAGTTTGTCTGATAGCAAATAGTCTTGAACTCATTAAGGGAACAGAAGACAAAAGGGTCGGGTTTTTCTGTATAAGTTTTACTGGGGTGCCTACAGGGTCAGACCTGATTGCCACAGTAGCGGGAGATTGTGATATCCTGTTAGGCATGAGACATTGCAGGATAAAGCTTCCAAATCGGTGCTGTCGCCTGATCTGTCGCGGTGCTCACCGCGCGGTTGAAGGTGGCAAACGGCGAATCGGAAACGTCGCGCCGAGCCGATGGTCGCGGACGCGGAGGGTGTGTTTCGGCGGCATGCGCGTACCCGCCGCTTGTCGGTGGCTCGTGCGGTGCACGAGCCAACCCGAAGCGAAAGCGAGGGCGAGCGACGGTGAAAAAGACGGAAGCGACCCGATTTTGACGCACCGCCATTTTGCCGAGAGGCTCGACGGCACGGGCAAAATGTAAAAGGTCGCAAAATCGATGTCGCCACCGGCTTTTTCGCCGGAGGTTTGACGCGTATTCGCGGCAAAGCTAGCGAGCCCTAAGCCGAAACACAGCCCAAAGCGGACTCGACATAAAGCCATCGGGCGGCGCGGCTCAGCGAGCAGGTTGGGCTTAGGCCTCGCTCTCACCACAAAAGTAAACCCGCGCTTCGGAGGCAAAAACGACGGCAAATGTGGTATAATATTCGCTGTTGTCATGCGTGACGGCAAATTCCATGATAAACTCTACGGAAGAAGGAAAAAATGAAATACAAGTACAACTGCCTCAATCCGATCGCGGATTGCGGGCTTAAAAACCTGGGCGAAGACTACGCCCGCACCGAAAAGTTCGAAGAGGCCGACGCCGTCTTCGTGAGAAGCGCCAAGATGGACGAGCTCGTCCCGGGCCCTAATCTCCTCGCCGTCGCGCGCGCAGGCGCGGGCGTCAACAACATCCCGCACGCCGAGTACGCCAAGAAGGGCATCGTCGTGTTCAACACGCCGGGCGCGAACGCCAACGGCGTCAAGGAGCTCGTGATTGCCGCGATGCTCCTCGCGAGCCGCGACATCGTGGGCGGCATCGAGTGGGTCAAGGAGAATGCGTCCGACCCTGCGATCGGCAAGGCCGCGGAGAAGGCCAAGAAGGCGTTCGCCGGTACAGAGATCCAGGGCAAGAAGCTCGGAGTCATCGGGCTTGGCGCAATCGGCCAGAAGGTCGCGAACGCCGCCGTCGAGCTCGGCATGGAGGTCTTCGGCTACGACCCCTACCTTTCAGTCGACGCCGCGTGGCAGCTCGACCACGCCGTCAAGCACTGCAAGAACGTCGAGGCGATCTACCGCGCCTGCGACTTCATCACCATCCACGTCCCCGCGCTTGATTCCACCAAGGGCATGATCAACGCCGACGCGCTCGCCATGATGAAGCGCGGCGTCATAATCATCAACGCCGCGCGCGACGCGCTCGTCAACGAGAAGGACCTGCTCGCCGCGATCGAGGCCGGGAAGGTGCGCAAGTACGTCTCCGACTTCCCGAACGCGACGACCGCCGGCCAGAAGGGATGCATCGTGATCCCCCACCTCGGCGCATCCACCGAGGAGTCCGAGGACAACTGCGCGGTCATGGCCGTCAAGGAGATGCGCGACTACCTCGAGAACGGGAACATCGTCAACTCCGTTAACTATCCGGCGTGCTCGCTTGGCGTCCCCAACAGGGCCGGACGCGTCGCGATCTGCCACAAGAACGAGGCGAACATGATCGGCACGTTCACGTCGATCCTCGGCAACGCCAAGGTCAACATCGACGCAATCGCCAACAAGAGCCGCGGCGACTTCGCCTACACGCTCATCGACACCGACTCGCCGATCCCGGCTGATGTCGTGAAGGCGCTCGAGGCGAGCGACGCGGTAATACGCGTCAGGGTCATAAAATAGCTGAAGCACAATGGGCTACGCGAAGAGGAAGACGGCGTTGACGGCCGGCGCGGGCAGCGCGCCGGAGGCGGCGTCTCCCTCTCGCGCGGTCCAGTCCTCCGGAGAGTCGTCCGGGTCCGTCTGGAGCCTGCAGTTCGGAGGGGCGAAGCAGAAGACGACGATGAAATCCGTCGAGGTCCTGCTCTTCACCTCCGAGCTCGCCGACCTCATCGAGGCGGGCATGACGCTCGGGCAGGCGCTGAAGGCGCTGGCTAACCAGGGCGAGGACAATTCCGCGCAGCGCTTCGTCTGCCAGGATCTCTGCGACCGCATCGTCCGAGGCGAGACGTTCTCCGACGCGTGCGCGCACCACCCGAAGACCTTCCCCCCGCTCTACTCCAACATGATCCGCGCGGGAGAGGCGTCTGGCGCGCTTGTCGAGGTCCTGCGCCGCCTCACGGACCACTACGAGCGCTACGACAACATGCGCGGCAAGATCAAGAGCGCGATGTCGTATCCTGTGATCGTGCTCTGCTTCGGCGTCCTCGCGGTGGTAGGCGCGCTCGTCTGGATCATCCCGAAGTTCAAGAAGGTGTTTGACTCGATGGGCGCGTCGCTGCCTCTTCCGACGCGCATCCTGATCGGCATGTCCGAGTTCCTTATCCACTACGGCTGGACGCTCGCGATCGCAGCGGTCCTGTTCTTCCTGTGGTTCAGGAAATGGAAGGACACTCCGGCCGGCCGCTCGCGGATCGACGGCTGGAAGCTGAAGGCCCCCTTGATCAAGGGCATAGTCGCCGCCGGCGCGTATTCGTCGCTCGCCTATACCCTGAAGACGCTTCTCTCCAACGGCGTGAACGTCCTGCAGGCGCTGAAGATCTCCGAGGAGACGTGCAACAACGCGGTGATCGCCGAGGCGCTTGCGACGGCGCGGCGCCGCGTCACCGACGGAACCTCGATCTCGGGGCCGCTCGCCTCGTCGGGCGTGTTCCCTCGCATGATGACGGACATGCTCGCCGTCGGAGAGCAGGCCGGCGACATGGCCTCTTCCCTCGAGCACATCGGCAAGCGCTACCAGAAGGACATGGACCGCAACATAACGGCCTTCACCAACGCGCTTGAACCGATGCTCATCGTCCTCATAGCAGGCGCCGTCGGCTTCGTCGCGATAGCGATCCTGACCGCGGTGTTCCAGGTGTCCTCTTCGCTCGGGTGAAACGCATGGAGCGCACCATCGAGGAGATCGGCACGAAGATGGACGCCCTCGGCGCGTGGGAGACCGTCGCTCCGTACAACTGGGCCGTATGCCCCAGGGGGACGGTGTTCCCCTACTTCTGCTCGGTGATGAAGGGCGACGGGCGTCCCGTGAAGGTGCGCTTCATGATGGTCGAGGGATGGCAGAGCTTCCATGATTTCGTGAGGACGCGCATCGACACGAACTTCGGCTTCTACTCGAGCCCGATGGAACTCCCGCATTTCGAGCTTGTCTTCGTTGACGGCGGCGAGATGCGGCTTTTCAGGCACGATCCCTGCTACCTGCCGCGGCTTGCGGGCGACGCGGAGCGCGCTCTCTGCGCGAAGATCCTCTGGGAGTCGTACGGCGTCATGATGCGCGTCGAGACCGACGCCGAGCTGCCGCTCAGGTTCGCCGCCGAGAAGGCGATGTTCGCGCGCGTCGAAGGCGAAGGCGGCGAATGGTCCGACAGGGCGCTGCCGATCCCCGATCCCCGTCCGCACGTCGAGAGCGTCACTTTCGCGAAGGCCGATCTTGCGAAGGCGAAGGACCTGCCGTTCGCCGCCGAGGAGAAGATCGCCGTCGACTTCGCCCTTGTCGTCGGCCTTTCCACAAAGGAGCCGCGGCCGCGCTGCGTCTACCGCCTTTCGGCGCACGACGCCGCGACCGGCGAGAAGTTCGTCTCCGACACCGTCTCGCCCGTGAGCGACGGCGGACTTCGCGCCATGTGGGAGGGCGTCGCGCCGCGCCTTTTGAGGCACCTTCTTGCGCGGGGGCGCATACCGGGCGAGATAATGGTCTGTTCGCAGCGGCTTTTCAGGATGCTGCGCCCGCTTTGCCTCGACATTCCGCTGAAGCTGTCGCTTCACGACAAGTTGCCAGGAGTGAACGCCAATGCTTGAGACTATCGCATCGCACCTTGATTCAATCGCCGCCCTCGCGCCGACATGGGGGCTCGTGTTCGTCTTCGTCTTCATGGCGATCGAGTCGAGTTTCATTCCGTTCCCGAGCGAAGTCGTTATGGTTCCTGCGGGCTTTCTCGCGGCGCGCGGCGAACTTGGGCTTACGCCGGCGGTCGCGCTTGCCGCAGCAGTCGCAGTCGGCGTCGTCGGCTCGCTTGCAGGCGCGTTTGCGAACTACTATCTCGCGCTGTGGCTCGGCAGGCCGTTTCTCGAGAAGTACGGGAAGTACTTCTTCGTGAAGCCCGAACCTCTTGCGCGCGCCTGCGAGGTGTTCAACAAGTACGGCGCGGCGACGACGTTCGTCTGCCGCCTCGTTCCCGTCATACGCCAGCTTATCTCGATTCCGGCAGGGATATCGCGCATGCCAATTTTTTCCTTCGCGCTCTTCACGGGGCTTGGCGCCGGGATATGGACGGCGATTCTCGCGGCAATCGGCTTTGGCATCGGTCGCTCTACGGCCGACATCACGTATCTTGAGCTCTGCGAGAAGGGCAAGGACATGGCCGCGGCGCATCTGCCGCTCGTGATAGGCGGGGCGGTCTTGCTTGTTGCGCTTTACTTCATCGCCTCGAAGCTCGTCATGTGGAAGGGGTCTCGCAAATGACAGGACGACGTCTCAAATCGGTTCTCCTTCGTGCCGTAGTCTTTTCGGTGTTGGCGCTGATTGCCGTTGCCTCGACGGCGGTGGTGATCGTCCGGCGCAACGCGGCGACGCCGGCGGAGACAGGCCAGATCGTGTCCATCACGCGCCACGGGCGCACCGTGACCTTTGTCGAGTGCCCGGAATGCGAGAAGAGCATGCGCATCGCCTCTGACGGGATGTCCGCGACGATCAATCTCTGCCGCCTCAGGGACGGCAACCCGGACGCAAAGGAGTTTGCGCGGCGGCGCGACGCGGCGGTTGAACAGGCGTTTCTGCTCATGGCTGAAAAGCACGAAGAGGCATCTCGATTCGGAGAGCCAGACAAGGGAAAGGACAAGTGACATGTTGCTTGAAGTGGAACATCTGCGCGTCGCATTTCGCATGGAGGGGAAGCTTTCGGTTCCGGTGCGCGACGTATCGTTTAGCGTTCCGGAAAACGGGCGTGTCGCGCTCGTCGGCGAATCTGGCTGCGGCAAGTCGCTTACCTCGCTTGCCGTCGGCGGACTTGTCGATCGCGCGGAGATCACGGGAAAGATCTCCGGCTCGCCGCACATCGCCTACATCTTCCAGAATCCTATGCAGTCGCTCAATCCCGTGATGCGCGTCGGCAAGCAGATAGCCGAGGGCCTTCGCGCGTCGCGAAAGGCGACTGCGCCGACTGGCAGGGCCGAAGAGGAGCGCGTCGCTTCGCTTCTCGAATCCGTCGGGCTTCCGCGCGAGACGATCCGCAAGTTCCCGTGCGAGCTCTCGGGCGGGCAGCAGCAGCGTGTGATGATCGCGATGGCGCTTGCGCAGGACCCCGACCTTCTCATCGCCGACGAGCCGACGACTGCGCTAGACGTGACGACGCAGAAGGAAGTGCTCGATCTCGTGAACCGCGTCGCCGACGAACACAAGACTGCAGTCCTTCTCATCACGCACAACCTCGGGCTCGTTGCGCAGTATTCCAAGTATGTCAACGTGATGTATGCTGGTGAAATCATCGAGAGGGGAACTGTTCCTGAAGTCCTCGGAAGCCCGATACATCCATATACGCAGGGGCTTCTCGCCGCAGTGCCGAGACTCGATCTTCCAAAGGACTCTCCGCTTGTCGGAATTCCTGGAACCGTTCCTCCGCCAACCGATTGGCCGAGCGGATGCGCTTTCCATCCTCGCTGTCCGAAGGCGACGGAGGAATGTTCGCGCGTCGTCGCTAAATCTTGTATGGCGGCGCTCAGGTGACATCAACTGGCGGTGGAGGCCTTTGGCGGTTTTCGCAGAAGGCGCCACAACCTGTTGTGTAGGAAAAAATAAAAAAATACAATTTCCCCCTTGCGCACTACAACAAATATTGGTATATTATGAGCCAAAGCACAAGGGATAGTATCTCGAGTGCATCACTAGTGAAAAACCAAAAGGATCAAAAAAATGGCTAAGAAAGTTCCCGCTACCAAGTCCGAGATCATGGCTGCCATCGCTGAGGCCGCTGGCATCAGCAAGAAGCAGGCCGTCGCCGCGTACGACGAGCTCCTCAAGATCGCCTACGCCGGTGCGAAGGGTCCGAAGGGCATCATGCTCCCCGGTCTCGGCAAGATGCTCAAGGCGAAGAGCAAGGCTCGCCTCGGCCGCAATCCCGCGACTGGCGAGACGATCAAGATTCCTGCCCGCACGAAGGCGAAATTCCGCCTCTGCAAGGCCGCGAAGGACGCTGTCCTCGCCTAAGGCTGGGAGCATCACCGAATGATGCATCGGACGCGGGTTCCATGGAGCCCGCGTTTGTTTTTGGAATCATGGTGAAGTCAGGCATAACGCAGGAAGAGGTGATCGCGTGGGGAGGCGAAGACGTCTTCAACAAGGCGCTTCCCATCGTGACGTCAGGCGACGTGCACGACGTGACGTACAACGACGAGACGCTCGAGATACGCGGCAAGATCGAGCAGCCGAGCGGCTGGGAGATGCCGGTCTCGTTCTTCCTGAAGCCCGGCGGCCGCATCGAGTCGCACTGCCCGTGCGACACCAACAGGCGCTTCGGCATGGTGTGCCAGCACGTCGTCGCCGTGGGCTATGCCCTCGCCGTCAGCGAGATGGACGACATCGCGGACGAAAGGCCGCGCGGCGCGGCCGCGGAGGAGTCCGACGAGCCGCAGGAGGAAGAGGACTTCATCGAAGTCGAGATGAAGCCGAAGTTCGCGGCGCTCGTGGCGGGCTCGCGCGCGTCCCTCTCGATAGAGATCGACGCGCACTACGGCGAGGTCGAGTTCCCCGTCTGCTCGGTGCAGAGCCCGCGGACAGTCTACCTCCCCGATCCCGACGATCCGCTCGTCAGGCGTGTGCGCTCGATGAAAACGGAGCGCGAGGCGGTGAAGGCCGTGGAGCGGTGGGGCTTCTCCCCCGGGTATAGCGACGGCGACTTGCGGCTCTACATCACTGACCCGCAGAAGGTGCTCAACTTCCTCGGCGCGGGGCTTCCCGCCCTCAGGCGCAAGGGCTGGCGCATAGACCTAACCGACAAGCTCATGGAGCTGACCGACGCGATGCCGTCGGTCGTGCCTGTCGTCACCGTGCGCGACGCGCCGAACGGCGCGTTCGACGTCTCCTACACGTTCGACGCGATGGGCCACGACGTGTCGCCCGTCGAGATACAGGCCGCGCTGAACCGCGGCGACGGCTACATCATGAAGGACGGGGCGGTAGTCCTTCTCGACAACTCGGCGATAGAGGCGATGCACGGCGTGTTCAGCGACTGCGCCCCGTCGCAGAACGGCGCGGCCGCGGGGTGGTTCCGCGTCGACTCCGTCCACGCGCCGTACGTAAAGGCGTCGCTCGACATCCTCGACTGCATAGACCTCGACGATTCCGCCGCGAGACGCTGGCGCGAGACCGCGGCGGCGAGGAACCGCGACTCCGGCGCGAAGTTCGAGCCGGTCGCGCTTGGGCCGCTCGACAACGTCCTGAGGCCCTACCAGAAGCAGGGCGTGTACTGGATGCGCTTTCTCGAGAACGCGGGGCTGTCGGGGCTTCTTGCCGACGAGATGGGGCTCGGCAAGACGCTCCAGACTTTGACATGGCTTTCGCTCCCGCACTCCTCCACTCAGCTTCCTTCGCTCATTGTCTGCCCGACTTCGCTTGTCAGGAACTGGGAGGCCGAGGCGAAGAAGTTCACGCCGTGGCTCAAGGTGCTCGTCGTCTCTGGTCCCGACCGTGCCGAGGTCTTCGGCGCCATCGATTCCGCCGATGTCGTCGTCACTTCCTACGCGCTTCTCCAGCGCGACTTCGAGGACGCGTATCTCGGGCACAGGTTCTCGGCCGTCGTGCTCGACGAGGCACAGCACATCAAGAACAGGCAGACGAAGAACGCAAAGGCGGTGAAGATGCTCGACTCCGAGCGGCGGCTCGTCCTCACCGGCACGCCTGTCGAGAACTCCGTTGCGGACGTCTGGTCGATCTTCGACTTCCTCATGCCAGGCTACCTTGGCGACTACGAGACGTTCAAGGCGAATTTCGAGGAGCCGATCGCGGACGGCGGCGCGGCGGGGGAGGAGGCTCAGGCGCGGCTCAGGCGCAAGCTCCACCCGTTCATCATGCGCCGCCTCAAGAAGACCGTCGCGAAGGACCTCCCCGACAAGATAGTGAAAGTCTCCTACTGCCCGATGTCGGAGGACGCGCAGCGCGAATACAACGAGGCGCTCGCGAAGACCAGGCGGCAGGCGGGCGACGCGATACGCGAGAAGGGCTTTGCGAAGTCGAAGTTCGAGATTCTCGCGATGCTGATGAAGCTTCGCCAGATATCCTCGCGCGCGAAGCTCGAGGCGTTCCTTGAGCAGCTCGAAAGCGCGATAGAGGGAGGGCACAAGATACTCGTCTTCTCGCAGTTCGTGAAGATGCTCGGGGCGATAGCCGGGGAGCTGAAGGAGCGCGGCGTTCCCTTCTGCTATCTCGACGGCTCGACGAAGGACCGCCTCGGCGAATGCAACCGCTTCAACCGCTCGCCGGAGATCCCCGTGTTCCTCATCTCGCTCATGGCAGGCGGAACGGGCCTCAACCTCACCGGCGCGGACATGGTGATACACTACGATCCGTGGTGGAACCCGGCAGTGGAGGACCAGGCGACGGACCGCGCCCACCGCATAGGGCAGAAGAAGACGGTGTATGTGATGAAGATGATCGCCTCGGGCTCGATAGAGGAGAAGGTGCTCGCGCTCCAGCGCCGCAAGCAGGCGGTGATTTCCGCGACGGTCTCGACGACCGACGATGCGGTGATGGAGCGCCTCACGGCCGACGACCTCGCCTCGCTCCTGGCGTAGGAATGGCTATGGGCCGGATCGCCGCGAAATCCGATATGCGCCACGGAACGCGAAATTTGTGGTATAATTCCAATACATCCGCAGTATAATCAAATGGAGGTCTGATCGTAATGGCAAAGGCATCATACAAGGTCGTGGACTTCGGAGTGACGAAGTACGGCGAGAAGGCTAGGAAGTACATCCTGAACGGCGCAGGCGGCGTCGTGCTCGAGGTGAGCGACTACGGCGGGAAGGTCGTCAGGCTCTTCACGCCCGACAAAAAGGGCAAGATGAAGGATGTCGTCGTCGGCTTTGATTCGCCCGCGGGCTGGGACAACGGCGACGCGTACTGGGGCTGCATCATCGGCCGCTACGGCAACCGCATCGCCAAGGGCCAGTTCAAGATGGACGGCAAGACCTACAAGCTCCCCGCGCTCAACAACGCGCCGGCGGGCATCGGCTGCAACCTCCACGGCGGTGCGCGCGGCTGGAACGCGTATGTCTGGGGCGCGGAGCCGTTCGTGAAGGGCGACAACGTCGGCGTCGTCTTCACGCACACTTCTCCCGACGGCGACGAGGGCTTCCCCGGCAAGGTCGAGGTCAAGGTCACCTACACGCTCACGGCTAAGAACGTCTGGCGAGTCGACTACGAGGCGGTGCCCGACAAGAAGACGCCGATCAACATGACGCAGCACGTCTACTTCAACTTCAAGGGCGAGTCGGGCGGCACGATCGAGGACCACATCCTCAAGATCCCCGCCTCGAAGGTGACTCCCACCGACGCGGGGCAGATTCCGACCGGGAAGCTCGCGAAGGTCGACGGGACGCCGTTCGACTTCAGGAAGGGCATGAGGATCGGCGAGCGCATCAACGAGAAGAACGAGCAGCTCGAGTTCGGGCGCGGCTACGACCACAACTGGGTCCTCGACAAGGGCGAGATGATCGCCAGGAGGAAGGCGAAGGGGAAGATGAACTTCGCAGCCGAGCTCTTCTGCCCGCTGAACGGCCGCTTCGTCAAGATCTACACGACAGAGCCGTGCATCCAGATGTACTCCGCCAACTGGTGCGACTACAACCAGACCGCGAAGGGCGGCGAACACCTCTCGTTCCGCTGCGGCTGCGCCCTCGAGACCCAGCACGCGCCCGACTCGCCGAACAAGCCCAAGTGGCCGACCACGTTCGTCAAGCCGGGCGAGAAGTACAGGACGACGACGGAGTTCCGCTTCGGCGCGAGGTGACAAGCCGCGCGCATTTGATACAATATCAGCTCAATGCAGGCAGAGCGAAAGAGCGAGGAACTCAACAGGTCGACGGCGTTTGACAACAAACTCCGCCCGACCGACTTCGACGGTTTCGTCGGGCAGGACAAGGTCCGCGACCGCATGCTCCTCGCGGTGAAGGCGGCGAAGGACCGCGGCGAACCGCTCGACCACGTCCTCTTCTCGGGGCCGCCCGGCCTCGGCAAGACGACGCTCTCCTACATTCTCGGCGAGGCGATGGGCGTCAACGTCAAGACGACGAGCGGACCCGTCATCACGAAGCCGGGCGACCTCGCGGGGCTTCTCACCTCGTTGGAGCCGGGCGACATCGTGTTCATCGACGAGATACACCGCATGGCGAAGACGGTCGAGGAGTACCTGTACTCCGCGATGGAGGACTACGCGATAGACATAATGATCGACCAGGGGCCTAACGCCCGGTCGGTAAGGCTGGAGCTCCCGCGCTTCACGCTCGTCGGCGCGACGACCAGGATCGGCCTCATCGCGGCGCCGCTCCGCGCGCGCTTCGGGTTCGTCAACCGGCTCGACTACTACGAGCCCGCGCAGCTTGCCGAGATCGTCACGAGGAGCGCGGCGAAAATCGGCGTCGACATCGATTCGGCCGGTGCGCTCGAGATCGCCGGCCGCGCGCGCGGAACGCCGCGCATCGCGAACAACCTCCTGCGGCGCGTCAGGGACTACGCGCAGGTGAAGGCCGGCAATTTCATAACGGGGGCGGTTGCGAAGGAGTCGCTTTCGCTGCTCGAAATCGACCCCCATGGCCTCGACGAAATGGACAGGCGCATCCTCGAAACGGTGTGCGTCAAGTTCGGCGGCGGGCCGGTGGGCCTTTCCACGGTGGCCGTTTCCGTCGGCGAGGAGCCGGACACGATTGAGGAGGCCTACGAACCGTTCCTCATCATGGAGGGGTATCTCGAGCGCACGCCCAAGGGCCGCGTCGCCACGCCGCTCGCGTGGCGCACGCTTGGCCTTGATCCCGCGGCGCGGCAGGGAGAGCTTGGAATCTGATTTTGGCAAAACAACACGAACAACACGAGGCAACGTTGACAAAGGAAAGAAAATGACTGAAGCTAAAGACAAGTGGGCGCAACTGGACGTGGCGATGACCGCGTCCGCGAAGAAGACGATCAAGGAACTGTTCGCGGAGGACAAGGCGAGAGCCGCGAAATTCACCGTCGAGGCCGCGGGCTGGACGCTCGACTACTCTAAGAACCGCATCGACGAAAAGGTCATGAAGGCCCTCGTCAAGCTCGCGAAGGAGTCGAATCTCAAGGAAGAGATCGAGAAGATGTTCACGGGCAAGAAGATCAACGAGACCGAGGGGCGCGCCGTCCTCCACACCGCGCTCCGCAACCTCAACAAGGGCGACACGGTCAAGGTCGACGGCAAGGACGTCTTGAAGGACGTCCGCAAGGTCCTCGACCAGATGGGCGAATTCTCCGACAAGGTGCGCCAGGGCAAGTGGAAGGGCTTCGCCGGCCGCCGCATCAAGAACGTCGTCAACATCGGCATCGGCGGTTCCGATCTCGGCCCCGTAATGGCGAACATCGCGCTTACGCCCTACACGAAGCGCAACATGAAGTTCTTCTTCGTCTCGAACGTCGACTCGACGCACCTCGCCGAGACGCTCCGCCAGGTCAAGGCGGCGGAGACGCTCTTCATCATCGCCTCGAAGACGTTCACGACGCAGGAGACGATGTCCAACGCGCTCGCCGCCAAGGAGTGGTTCCTCGCCGAGGCGAAGAAGGCGGGTCTTTCGAAGAAGGACGCCGAAGCCGCCGTCGCGAAGCACTTCGTCGCCGTGTCGACCGCCGCGAAGGAAGTCGCCGCGTTTGGCATAGACACGAAGAACATGTTCGAGTTCTGGGACTGGGTCGGCGGCAGGTATTCGCTCCCGTCCGCGATCGGCCTCTCGCTCATGATCGCGATCGGCCGCAACAACTACAGGAAGCTTCTCCGCGGCTACTACAAGATGGACCGCCACTTCAGGACCGCGCGCTTCGAGCGGAACATGCCCGTCATCCTCGCGCTCCTCGGCATCCTCTACCACAACGGCTACGGCGCAGAGAGCTACTGCGTCCTTCCCTACGACCAGTATCTTTCGCGCTTCCCCGCCTATCTCCAGCAGATGGACATGGAGTCGAACGGAAAGAGCGTCGACAAGCAGGGCAACGGCGTTTCCTATGCGACGGGTCCGATCGAGTGGGGCGAGCCTGGCACGAACGGACAGCACTCGTTCTACCAGCTCATCCACCAGGGCACGCACCTCATCCCGTGCGACTTCATCGGCTGCTGCAAAACGCACAACCCAATCGGCGACCTCCACGACAAGCTGATGGCGAACCTCTTCGCGCAGACCGAGGCGCTTGCATTCGGCAAGACCGCCGACGAGTGCCGCAAGGAGGGCGTCCCCGAGAAGCTCGTCCCGTTCAAGACGTTCGAGGGCAACAAGCCTACGAACACGCTTCTCTGCGACCAGCTTACGCCCGAGACCTTGGGCGCGCTCGTCGCGCTCTACGAGCACAAGGTGTTCACGCAGGGCGTCATCTGGAACGTCTACAGCTTCGACCAGTGGGGCGTGCAGCTCGGCAAGGTGCTCGCGAAGGGCGTTCTCGCCGACCTCACCGCGAAGAAGTTCAAGGGCGGCCACGACTCGTCCACGAACCAGCTCATCGCCCGCTACCGCGCCGTCATCGGCAGATAGGCGCTTGGCGACGTCCGAGGGCTTCTCTCCGGGGAGCCCTCGGCAAATACGCCGAAGGTTCCAGTAAAGGCCTTTTGACGCGCCGCGGCGCACGGGAGGGCAAAGGGGCGCATTTTTGGTATAATTGCGGGGTGTCGAAAAAGAACTATCCAGTCAGGATACCGCGGTTCGCCGCGGGGATACGCGCGCAGGAGCCGCGCGCGGGCGGTGGCCGCACGTGGTGGGGCCGCCGCTGGATAGAGACGCTTGAGCGCATGGGGCTCGGCGCACGGCTTGGGCGCGGCAAGAACTACGCGGTCTCCGGCCAGGTGACGGAAATGCGCCTCGCCGGCCCGCACGTCGTGGCCTCGGTCGTCGGCGCGAGGGAGTCGCCGTATGGCGTGACGATAGACTTTCGCGTGCCCGAGGGTGCTGCGCGCGAGGCGATCGCCGCGGCGCTGCGCGGCGAGCCGATGCTCGCGGCGAGGCTTCTCGCGGACGACATGCCGACCGAGGTCGAGTCGATCTTCCGCGCCGCCGGCTTCGACCTCTTCCCGGGCGGCAAGCTTGCGCCGGGGAAATACGACATGACGACGGCCTGCACATGCCCGGACTACGCGAACCCATGCAAGCACGTCCTTGCGGCGCTGCTCGTCCTCGGCGAGGAAATCGCGCGCCGTCCGCTGACGCTCCTGGAGCTGCGCGGATTCAGGGAGGAGGAGCTGTATGAGGAATGACCCGCCGGTCTTGCGGCGCCTCGGTCCCGTTCCGTTCTGGCGCGGCGAGCAGAGGTGCCTCTCCGTCCTCGAACCGATCTACCGCAGGGCGATGGAGAACGCGCACGACATCCTCAGGCGCGTTCCGGCCGAAGCCGACGACGAGAATGACGGGAAGAAGGAGACGAAATGAGGGAAAAGCTCGCGAGCCGCCTCGGGTTCATATTCCTCTCCGCCGGGTGCGCGATAGGGCTCGGCAACGTATGGCGCTTCCCGTATGTCGCGGGCAAGTCGGGCGGCGGATGGTTTGTCCTCTTCTATCTCGTGAGTCTCGCGCTCCTCGGCATCCCCGTCCTTGCGATGGAGTTCGCCGCAGGGCGCGCGGCGCAGCGCTCCATCGCGAAGATGCACGAGGCGCTCGTTCCCGAGAAGAGGGCCTGGCGTCTCCACGGCGTCGCCGGCTTCTTCGGCAACCTCGTCCTCATGATGTTCTACACGGTCGTCACGGGTTGGATGCTCATCTACTTCTGCCGGATGGCGGCGGGGCGCTTCGACGGGCTCGACACCGCCGGCATAGGCGCGGCGTTCAACGCCATGCTCGGCGATCCCGTCTCAATGGGAGCCGCCGCGGTGTTCGTCACCGTGATGGCGGCGGTCGTGTGCTCCATTGGGCTGCAGAGTGGGGTCGAGCGGATATCAAAGGTTATGATGGGGATGCTCCTCGCGCTCATCGTTGTGCTCGCCGTGCGCAGCGTCCTCCTGCCGGGCGCGGGGAAGGGCGTCGCGTTCTATCTTGTGCCTGACTTTGCGAAGGTGCGCGAGATAGGCATGGGCAAGGTGTTCTGCGAGGCGATGAACCAGGCGTTCTTCACCCTGTCGCTCGGCATCGGCTCGATGGCCATCTTCGGCAGCTACATCGATCGCAGGCATCAGCTCTTCGGCGAGGCGATGAACGTCGCGGCGCTCGACACTTCCGCCGCCATTGCGGCAGGGCTTATCGTCATTCCCGCCTGCTTTGCGTTCGGAATCGAGCCGGCGCAGGGCCCGGGACTTGTTTTCGTTACGCTCCCCAATGTCTTCAACTCGATGCCGCTCGGACGGCTCTGGGGGTCGCTTTTCTTCCTCTTCATGAGTTTCGCCGCGCTTACGACCGTGCTCGCCGTCTTTGAGAACATAGTCGCGTGCATAATGGACTTCACCGGATTTACGCGCCGCCGTGCCTGCGCCGTCGGCGCGCTCGTCATAGGCGTCCTCTCGATGCCGTGCGTCCTCGGCTTCAACGTCTGGTCGTCGTTCAGGCCGTTCGGGGAGGGAACGTGCGTTCTCGATCTCGAGGACTTCGTCGTGAGCGACATTCTTCTCCCGCTCGGCTCGCTCGCCTTTGCGCTCTTCTGCACGCGTCGCTACGGCTGGGGATGGAAGAGCTTCATTTCCGAGGCGAACGCCGGCGAGGGATGGCCGTTCCCGGACCGCCTCCGCCTCTACTGCGCGTACGGCATCCCGCTTATCATCATTTCGCTGTTCGTCACCGGGCTCCTGCGCCGCTTTGGGTGAGTCGCGGCAGGACTATCTGGAGTTTACCCATTTTTTGACTGTCAAAGTGCATCTCACCCCGATAAATAAAGGATGATGTGCGTTTTTACAAGTGAAATAGGCGTTTTTCTCCTGACAAAAAGAAACTCCGAGCGTTATGGCTCCCGCTACCGCTCCGCAGCTTCGCGATGTCTTAACGGCAATTCAGTGCGTCGAATTGTCTTCTTGAGCTGCCTTCGGCAGGGTTAGAAGACATGA
>CACYNF010000047.1 GCA_902775595.1 uncultured bacterium
GCGCGGGACCGACAGCGCAATCAAGTCGTACCACCAGCACGGCGGCTACATCACGTCTACTGTCATTCCCATAAAGTCCGTTGCGTCCGTCTTGACCGTAGGCTCCGGCGGTTCCGCGGGATACGAAGGCCCAGTGACTCTCATCGGCGCTGCATGCGGCAGCGTGGTTGCGCGTATGCTAAATCTCACTGTGCGCGCGAGGCGCATATTGATGGCCGCAGGTCTCGCCGCCGGCATAGCCGCGCTTTTCCAGGCGCCGCTCGCCGGCGCGATCTTCGGCTTCGAGATCTTCTACTCATCGAGCGACGTCGAGTACGAGACGGTTCTCCCGTGCTTCATCGCGGCGCCGATCTCCTACACGATCTACGCATACTTCTTCGGTTGGCAGCCGCTCTTCTCGATGCCGTCCTGCTCCTACGAAAACGGCCTGAGGCTCCTGCCTTATTTCGCGCTCGCCCTCGTCATAACGTTCGGGGCGCGCTTCTACATAAGCTTCTTCCGCGGCACCGAGGAGACGTTCGCCAACCTTCGCCTGCCTGGTTTCGCGAAGGTCGCCATCGGCGGTCTCGTCGTCGGGCTTCTCGGCTACTTCGTGTCCTCGGGCGTGTACGGCGCCGGGTATCCTATCATCCGCCGCTGCCTTGTCGAGGACGGCAATGCGTTCGTCTTCCTCGCGATGTTCTTCCTTAACGTGCTCTCCACGTCGTTCACGGTCGGCTCCGGCGGCTCCGGCGGCGTGTTTGCCCCGGCCCTCGTCTGCGGCGCGACTCTCGGAGCGTCGACTGGGATATTCTTCGCGAACATCCTGCCTGATTCGTGGGGCGTCCATCCGTCGGCGTTCGCGCTTGTCGGCATGGCGGGCTTTCTCGCGAGCTCGATACGCATACCGATGACGGCGATAGTCATGGTGGCCGAGATATCCGGCAACCACCAGCTCCTCGCCCCTGCGATGTGGGTCTGTGGCATAGCGTTCTGGCTCAACAACGGATGGTCGCTCTACCGCAGCCAGCCCCACAGCCGCGAGACGTCTCCCGTCCACCGCGGCGAATGAGTCGCGCCGCCCCGCCCCGACGCCAGCCCTGAAGCCAACTTGCCAGGCGGAATTTTTGATATAATTCCCACACCATGAATATCGACCAACTGAATTCCCGCTACGGTGCGCCGGGGAGGATAGTGTTCCGCCCGGGGCACTGCGGATACCCGAACGTCGTCCTCGCAAACAAGTACGGTACGGCGGAAATCGCGCTGCTCGGCGCGAACGTCCTTTCCTACCGCCCGACGGGCCATGCGGAAGTCATCTTCCGTCCCTCGAAGCGCGACTACAACCGCGGCGAGTCGTTCCACGGCGGAATCCCCGTCTGCTTCCCGCAGTTCGGCAACCGCTTCTCGAAGGAGCTGCCGCAGCACGGCTTCGCCCGCGCGATGCCGTTCGAGGTCGCGGCAAGCGAATACTCCGACGAGATGACCGAGGTGACGCTTGCCCTAAGGTCGGACGACGCCACGCGCGCCACCTGGCCGCACGACTTCGCCCTGACGCTGAAGGTCTCGGTGTCGATGAAGCTCAACCTGACGATGGAGGCCGAGAACACAGGCAAGGAGCCGTTCGGCTTCAGCTGCGGCTTCCACCCGTACATCCTCCTCCGCGAGCGGGACGGCGCGACGGTGAAGGGGCTTGCCGGGCTTTCTTTCTTCAACGGTTTCGCAGGCAAGGGCGAAAGCCAGGCGGGCGATCTCGTGATGGACCATCCCACCGACCACATCTTCACGCTGCCGTCGTCGCCGCGCCACGAATTCGCCGTGATCGACTCGGGGCTTCGCCGGGCAGTCGCGATCGCGTCTTCGGGTAACGACCGCGTCGTCGTGTGGAACCCCGGCGCCGAATGCAGGATTCCGGATTTCGACGAGGATTCGTGGCGGCGCTTCGTCTGCGTCGAGCCGGTCTCGGACTGGCCGGACGGCCGCGTTCTCGAGCCCGGCGGGAAATATGTCCTCGCCGCGGCGATCCAGTCCACGATGGAGACGGCAAATGAAACGGCTCAAGCTCAATCCTGAGTTCTTCTACCGCCACCTCGCCGTCTGTCTTCTCATGTTCGGCATGGGCTGCTGGTTCGGCTACGACGGTTTCGTGAGATATCCGGCGACTCCCGCTGCGGAGCTCTACGAGAAGATCGAGAGCTCGAAGCCGCCGGAGGGCTTCAACCTCGACGCGTTCAAGCGCCAGAAGATACAGTCGCAGTACGGCTTCACGGCGCTGTGCCTCCTCGCCTCGGTGCTGATCGGGCTTAACATCGCGTCAGCAGCCGCGTTCCGCTTCGAGCATGACGACAAGTCGTTCACGTGGAACGGCAAGCTGTACGCGCTTTCCGACGTGAAGTCCGTCGACCGCTCGAAGTGGAAGAAGAAGGGCATAGTGAAACTCCTTCTCGCCGACGGCTCGCGCGTCACGCTCGACGCCTGGCACCACCTTGGCGTCAAGGACTTCGAGAAACTCCTGCCGACGTTGTAGAGTTCTGCGGCTGCCGAAAGCTCTTCCTCGGGGAACCCTCGGCGAATACGCCGTATCCCCTCGCTCGGACTTTCGCTCCGCCGCAGAACCTTTTGCTGCGACAGTTCCAGCTGATAAATGCGACACAATTCGCTCTCGCTATGGTGCGGAGAGATAGAGGAACGCGTGCGCGACGCGATCGTCTCCGTCGGAGCAGAGGACGACGAGGCGGCCGCCTTCTATCTTCGGGCCGAAGCAGCAGCCCTCGTACATCGCGAAGCCGGTCGCCTTGCCGAAGACGAGCTCCTTGTTGACGGTATGTTCGGGCTTCTTCTCGCAGAAAGGCGTTTCTGAAACCTTCGCTGCATTTGAGGGGTCGAGTTTGTAGATGCGTGCGCGGAATGCCGGCAGAAGCGTCTGGCTGAACTCGCGCTCGAGCGCAAAGAGCGCTCCGTCGGGAGCGACCATCAGGTCCGAGACTCCGCTTGCGAGAAAGCCCTTGTAGGCATGACCGTCGGTCGGATCGGTCTCGTAGGCCCACATGCCGTCGAGTTTCCATGGATCGTTCGCGGTCGCGCGGCGGAAGCGGCAAAGGCGGACGAGTGACCCGCCATCGCTGTTGGCGGTAGCTCCGTCGCACGAGAGCGCCTCTTCGTTCGCCGTCCAGAGATAGAGGCCGTCGGGCGATATCGCGAGCGATTCGAACGCGAGGTTGGGACGGCATTTGCGGAAGACGCCAGGCAGGTCAATGTTGCCGAGCCGCCGCCCCGTCGCAGGGTCGAATTCGCGTATCGACGCGTCCGCCTCGTCTGCCGCCCACACCGTCTTTTTGAGAGGATCCCACGCGATCGCCTCGAGGTCGCGCGCGTCTTCAAGCGTGACACTTTCCCTGAAACGCGGCTTTGTCGGAAGATGTGTGTCCTTGCCGAAGCGGATGAGAAGCGGATGCATCTTCCCGTCGCGGTCGGCAACAGCGTAGTAGAGGTTGTCGCCGGCGTAGGTTATGCCGCTGAGGTATTTCGGGAAGTCGCTTTTCCTGATTTCCCTAAGCTCGGAAAAGGAAGGGTCGTGGCTTTCTTCCGGCATGAGGGCGCAGCCGCCGAGCGCGAGAAGGGCGGCAGCCGCGAGGATTCTCAAGATTGATTGCATCGCCATCGGTCGATATTATACCATTTATGTGAGTCGATTGGCGGCTTGCGCTGGGCGCGTTTTTGGCACCGCTCGCGCCCATATCCCGCTGCGCGGAATCATGCCAAGGCGCACCCCGCATAGCGCCCGCTTCGCGGCTCACTTCGTTCGGGGGATACCGCTTCGGATTCCGTCGCCCATGATATGCACCGCGGTGCAAGCCACGCATACGGGCGACTGCATCAGATGCCAAAAACGCGCCCAGCTTCCGCCGCGGGAGTGCTCCGAGGCCGGAGAGCCGACTGGCGCAGGCCTCGGACCTTCGCTCTGTCGCTTCAAACAATCGAACAATCAAACAATCATTTATGGTATAATGTGCGGCATGGAAGCAGCAGAGGAAGCAAAGATCATCTCGAAGGCCCTTGAGGAATCAAAGGCCGAGGACGTCAAAATCTACGATGTCCGCGGCAAGAGTTCGCTCACGGATTTCTTCGTCGTCGCCACAGGTTCCGCCGCGCCCCACCTGAAGGCGCTTGTCGCGAACGCGCAGCAGGCGATGCGCGAGGCGGGCGTCAAGCGCAACCGCATGACGGGCGATCCCGAGTGCGGCTGGATAGTCGCCGACTTCATCGACGTCGTAGTCCACGTGTTTTCGCGCGAGGCCAGGGCATATTACGCGATAGAGAAGCTCTGGGCCTGATCTTCTCATTTCTTATCATTCATTGTCAAATCTTCACACCCAACTCTCATTGGGCGTGTGGTACAATTACGCCGTCTTTTTCGGAAGGAAACAACAATGAAGATAAAGTCTGACAGCTACATGTTCGAGATGATTCGGACGGAACTCACCGACGTCGTCGGCGAAGATTACGTGGACGTGAAGTTCGCGGACAAGTTCGGCCACTCCATCGACTACTATTGGATTCCCGAGATGTGGCACGACCGCGGCCGGGAATGCCCGAAGCCCGACTTCGTTGTCCATCCCGCGACGACTGAGGAGGTCGCGCGCATTATGAAGATCGCGAACCAGTACAAGATCCCAGTCGTTCCGTGGGGCGGAGGCTCCGGTTCGCAGGGAGGTGCGCTTCCGATCTACAACGGAATCGTCCTTGACATGAAGCGCATGAACAAGATCATCAAGATCGACAAGGAGGCGCTCACCGTCACGGCGCAGACCGGCATCATCACGAAGCACCTCGAGTGGGGCTGCAACAAGGAAGGGCTTTCGACGATGCACCTTCCCGCCTCGATCGCGTGCTCCACGATCGGCGGCTTCCTCGCGCACCGCGGGACTGGCGTCCTCTCTACGAAGTACGGCAAGATCGAGGACATGGTGATGTCCTTGGAAGTCGTCACCCCGACGGGCGAGATCATCCGCACGCTTCCCGTTCCGCGCCACGCGTCGGGTCCGGACCTCACGATGATGTTCCTTGGTAGCGAGGGCACGCTCGGCGTCATAACCGAGGTGACGCTCAAGATCCATCCCCAGCCCGAGGCCCGGAAGTTCCGCGCCTACATCTTCAAGGACTTCCACACCGCGATGCAGGCTGGCGCGACGCTCATGCGCTCGCGTCTCGGCCCGTGCGCGATGCGTCTCTACGACGAGACCGAGACGAAAACGCACGTCTCTAAGGTCTTCGGCATCGACCTCGACAAGGGCGCGTACCTCGTCTTCGGCTTCGACGGCCGCGAGAAGATCGTAGACCTCCAGATGCAGTACGCACGCGAAATCATGGAGAAGCAGTTCCACGGCAAGGACCTGGGCTCGAAGGGCGGCGAGTGGTGGTGGGAGAACAAGTACAAGTTCTTCTACCCGGGCTATATGTTCCACGTTCCGCAGGCGTTCGGCACGCTCGACACCGTCGCGGACTTTTCGCACATCGAGAACGTCTACTGGGCGATGAAGAAGGTCGTCAACAAGGAGTTCCCGGACGCGCGCTTCATCGGCCACTTCTCGCACTGGTACGACTGGGGCTGCATGCTCTACGCGCGCTTCATCTTCCCGGGCGACAAGGTTCCGCCGAACGCCGAGGAGGCCGCGGCGCTCTACAACGCAGTGTGGGACAAGGCGATCCGTGCGGCGATCCGCGAGGGCGGCGTCATCAACGAGCACCACGGCGTTGGACTCAAGCTCGGCCGCTACGTCAAGGACCTCTACGGCACGGCGATGCCGATTCTCGAGGGCCTCAAGGCGAAGCTCGACCCGAACGGAATCATGAACCCAGGCAAGATGGGGCTTCCCGGTTGCTGGTAAGTTCAAAGTTCAAAGTTTGAAGTTTGAAGTTTAAAGTTAGAAGTTTAAAGTGAAGGATTTAGCGAGATGCATATCGACAAATACGAAGAAGCGATGATGAACTGCCGGTTCTGCTTTATGTGCCGGCATCTCTCGACGATCGGACAGGTGCGCTGCACCGAGGTGGACACTCCGCGCATCCGCGCGGCGATGCTCTACGGCCTCAAGACCGGGACGAACTCGTTCGACGACTCCGACTTCGTCGACGCGCTCTACCGTCAGGAGCTTTCCGCGTGCTGCACGCACCACTGCGTGAACCACTACGACGAGAACGGCCTCGCAATAGCGGCGCGCGCCGACGTCGTTGAGGCGGGCAAGGCGCCCGAAGCGGTGAAGAAGCTTGCCGCGAAGTTCGCGAAGTCCGTCGGCTGGAGCGCGTCCGGGAAGGGCGATGTCGCCTATTTCCTCGACGAGACGACTGCGTCCGACAAGCAGGTCGTCGCGGCGGCGAAGAAGCTCTTCGCTGCCGCGAAGGTCACGCCGAAGACGATTACGGGCGGCACCATCGGCAAGGTGCTGAAGGTGCTCGGGTATCTCCCCGAGGCGAAGGCCGCCGCCGAGAAGTTCGCGGCGTTCCTGAAGGCCGAGGGCGTGAAGACGCTCGTCGTCTCGAACCCTGCGGCGTTCGACGCCTTGACGAAGGACTATCCCGAGTTTGGCGTGAAGCTCCCTTGCAAGGTTTTCTGCTTCTCCGGCTTCCTCAACCAGGCCAAGGTGAAGTTCACGAAGAAGGCGGGCGGGCTCTACTATCTCGCGGACGACTTCATGCGCAACTACGACGGCTGCGGGTGCCCCGAGAAGCTGCTGAAGACGCTCAAGGCTGATTTGAGGCCGTTCGGCACGAACGACGAGGAGTCGTATTGCTGCGGAGAGGGCGCGATTGTCCTCGACAAGCTCAATCCCGCACTCGTCAAGGCGCTTGCGGAGTATGTCGCCGCACGTGCGGACGACCCGAAGAAGGACAAGATCGTCGTCCTCTCGGCCTATACGAAGAAGTGCCTCAAGAAGTACGGCAAGCTCAACGTCGTCACGATGGAAGAGCTCGCCGCCTCCTGCCTGTGATGATACACGGCCGCCGCTTTTTGGTATAATTCCCGCATGGACAAACGCCTCAAGGAATATATCAGGGCCGGCGGTACGCTCGGCAGTCTCGCAAAGCTCCCGAAGGGAAGGAAGGCGTCCGCGCCGTTTCCGTGCGATCCGGCGAAGGTGTACGCAAAACAGGTCGACGCTCTCGCCCTGCGTCTCAGGCGCATAGGCGCAGGGGATGTCGTAATAGGAATCTCGGGCGGGCTTGACTCCGCCCTTGCGCTGCTCGTTGCGGTCGGCGCATACAGGAAGCTTGGTCTGCCGCTTTCGGGAATCCACGCCTACACGATGCCGGGGTTTGGCACGACCTCGCGCACTAAGTCGAACGCGGAGCTTCTCTGCGAGGGGCTCGGGCTGAAAATCGAGACGATCTCGATCGCGAAGTCGGTGCGCCAGCACTTGAAGGACATCGGCCACGACGGGAAGACGGCCGACGTCACATACGAGAACGCGCAGGCGCGCATGCGGACCATGATCCTGATGGACAAGGCGAACATGCTCGGGGGAATTGTCCTCGGAACGGGCGACATGTCCGAGATCGCGCTTGGCTGGTGCACATACAACGGCGACCACATGTCGATGTTCGGCGTGAACTCTGGTGTTCCCAAGACGATAGTCCGCAAGGTCTGCAAGTGGTGGGCGGAGGAAAGAGCTGAAAGTTTAAAGTGTAAAGTGAAAAGTTGCACCTCTGCTTTACGCTCTTCACTTTCAACTTCAAACTCCCATAAGGCGGCGAAGGCGCTTCTTGACATCGTCGCGACGCCAGTAAGCCCCGAGCTCGTGAAGGGCCAGGTCACGGAAGACAAGATCGGCCCATACGAACTGCACGACTTCTTCATCTGGAACTTCTGCAGGAACGGACTTGGGCGCAAGGCACTCTACGACGCCGCGGCGAAGCGCTACGGCGATAAGTACGGGCTTGACGTCATAGGCAGGACTCTGGACACGTTCCTCTGGCGCATAGTCTCGCAGGCCTTCAAGCGCAACTGCGCACCAGACGGCGTGCGCGTCTTCTCCTTCGACTTCTCTCGGGAAAGCTGGTGGATTCCCTCCGACCTCCCGACTGGCATCCTTTGACGGCATTGCCAGGGAGCGATTCTGAACTGCTGCAGAGGCGACGAAAATTTACCCGCTGGAACGGGATTTTTGATATAATGCGCTCATGAGGATACGCGGCAGGAAAGGGCAGACGGCCGTCGAGTACGTGCTGGCGCTGTGTGCGCTTCTTGCCGTAGTCGGCGCGATGTGGTACCTCGTCTCGGCGTCGCAGAAGAGCGTCGTCAGGACGGAAGACCTTGTCAGCTCCGACTATCCTTAAGAATGAAAGGAACGATGAAAATGATGAAAGCGCTAAGAAAAGGACAGACGATGGTTGAGTACATCATCATTGTCTGCCTCATCGCAGTCTCGCTTATCGCGGTGTTCACATACCTGAGCCGCGCGATCGGCAAGAAGGCCGCTGGCGCCACAAAGGCGCTTTCCGAAGAGGAAGGCGACAAGGCGAAGTCCGCAGCCGATTCGATCAGCGAAGACTCGCTAAAGCAGCTCGGCGAAGACTGAGGGAGGGGGCTTCATGTCCTTCCGTCGAGGACAGGCGATGCTGGAGACGGCTCTCGCCGTCCTCTTCATCACTGTCCTCTTTCTCGTCGTGTTCCAGGTCGCGCACATGGTCACGACGAAGATCCTCCTCGATCATGCCGCAGCCCGCGCCGCGCGCGCGAAGGCCGTTGGCTTCAACGAATGGATGTGCATCAAGTCGGCGCGTGTTGCGATGATTCCTGTCGCCGGTCGCCGCCTGTGGCCAGAGGAGGGCGAATACGACGAGGCATCTCTCGTCCCGATCTACATGACGACCGAGCACGAGTCGATGGCGCGCGGGATTCTCGAGTACGAGCGCTGGAGGACGATGGATGTGGACGTCAATTCAGGCGGCGGCATCGGCTCCGAGGTGTCGGCACGCGTCGCGGTGGATGTGCCGCGCTTCTATTCGCGCGGCGACGAAGATTCCGACACGACCGAGATAGTCGGCGAGTCGCGTATCGAGTCGCATTTTCCCCTCTACATGAACAACCAGGGGCTTTGACATGAGACGCGGACAGGTCGCCATATATCTTCTGCTGGTGCTTGTGGCGCTTTTCCTCCTGGCGCTTCTCAACGTCGACGTGTTCGACGTGGTGCGCGGCAAGAACCGTGTGCAGAACGGCGGCGACGCCGCGGCTCTCGCGGCGGCGCGCAAGCAGGGCCGGCTCCTCAACGAAATCGGCAAGCTCAACATCGCCCATCTCGTCGCGGCTGCTGAAAACGACGCGCGGACTTGCGAGGAACTCACGATGGAGCAGCGGCGGCTCGCGCTCCTGGGCCCCGTGGAGGCGCTTCGCCTTGCTAACAACGCAGCCAAGAAGAACGGCATGGAGGTGCGCGACGAATTCGCCGCGATACTGCACGAGCATGTCGAGGACATACGGCTCGTCTATTCGGGCGGCACCAACGAGGAAGGAGAGCCGTACCCGGAGCCGTATCCAGGCGCCTGGACCGAATACGCGACGGCGATAGAGAACGTCATCTCCGAGGGCCTTGCCTGCGGCCCTGACAACGTCGAGTTCTACGGCGCGCAGGGGGGGCACTACCTTCTCATGAAGGACTTCTACCACGCGATCGCGGGCGAGAACTGGTGCTGGTTCCACTGGCACGCCGAGGGGCTCCTGAACAGCTATTCGTCCTATACGGACTGGTCTCCGCTTCCTACGAGGAGCGAGAATTCGATGGAGAACAGCGAGATATTCAATCTCCACGTCCGCGCGTGGAAGGGCGCGATAACCGACCTCCTCTCTACGAACGAGATACAGCACATCTGCAGGGTCTACGGTGACGGCGAGATTCCGCAGGAACAGCTCGCGGAGTCGTTCATCCTCACGAACCGAGACCAGGTCTGGTTCCTCTTCGAAAGCGGCCGCTGGGGCCGTTGGTTCAACGGGCTTTCGCTTGCGGGCGAAGACGACGGCTACGAGTTCCCAATCGTGGGCGAGATCAAGCCGGAGTACAACGTTCGCGGATGCGCGGCGATCACGAGGTGCATAAAGGAAGTCGAGTCGGTTGCGCTCGAGTCGACCTCGGACGTCGTTTGGGCGGCGGGCGCGAAGCCGTTCGGGACGGTTGAGAACTTCGAGGGAGAGACAGACGTGGTGACGGCGCTCAAGTCGTTTGTCGTTCCGTGTTTCACCAATGTGCGTCTTGTGCCGCTGGACTCGGTTGGCGGGGAGGATCTTTCGACGGCGGACTACGGCTGGGTGACGCATGTCCGCAAGCACCTGCCGTTCTACCTTGAGCATGGACCGATGAATGCGCAGGGGTGTTTCTACTGCCTGCAGCTCCAGACATGGGAGAAGAAGTATTTCCGCGACGGCGGCATACGGTGGCTGAAGTACTATGCCGGCACATGCATCCGCGGGACGGGTGGCGGCGGCAGCCATGGAGGAACCAGCCATGGGCACTAAGGAGCTCGCCACTACGCTCGTTCCGTGCGGGCATGTGCCCTTACTCACTCGCTCCGTGGCTCGGTCGCGCTCGCGCTCGTCCTCTCGGCTCTCTTCGGCTTCACGGCCTACATCCTGAGCTCGCTCAGGATGCAGCGCGACATCAGGGCTGAAGCGGGGCGCGGCGCGCTCAACGCGGGCGGCGGCGATGAGTCGTATTCCTCGAAGATCGCCGACGACACTGTAGAAGTGGAGCCGTTTGCCGCAACATATATCTTCGGCTCGTCCGAAGTGGAAGTAAAGGAGGAAGTCCACATCCCTGCGATGTCTGGCCTTGATTTATGAAAAACGCAATCATTAGAACGGCGGCGAATGTCCGCGCACTCACTGGCGTAGAGTGTGACGAAGCGTGGGTTGTTGTCGCGGATGGTGGCGAGCCGACGCTCTACACTGACTTTCGCTACATACCTATGGCGCACCGCGTTGCGCCCAAGCTAAAGGTTCGCGACATAAAGCATTTCGGGCCAGACCTTGCGCGGCTCTGGGGCGGAAAGGGTGCCTCGTCGCGCAAAATCGGCTTCGAGAAGGCGATATCCGTCGCCGAGTTTGAAAAGCTCAAGAAGTTCCTCCCCCGCGCGAAGTTCGAGGATGTCACGCGCGATCTCGCCAAGCGCCGCTCGGTGAAGACGCCTGGCGAAATCGAGAAGATGCGCGCGGCAGTGCGGCTCAACGACGAGATATGGCGCGATGCGTCGCGCAAGTTTAAGTCCGGAATGACTGAGCGCGAGATGGCTGGCATCATAAGGTCGATGATGTTCGACCGCGGCGAGGGCGAGGCGTTTCCGACGATCGTCTGCGTAGGCGCAAATGCCGCGGAGTGCCACCATGTTCCCGACGACACGGTCTGGAACGGCCGCGATCCGGTGCTTGTCGACATGGGCGTGAAGCTCGACGGCTACTGCTCGGACATGACGCGGAATCTGCTGCCGAGGCGTCCGTCGTCGCTGTACCGCAAGGTTTACGATCTCGTGCTCAAGGCGAATCTCGCGGCGATCGCCGCGGTCAAGCCCGGCATTACGGGCAAGGCGCTCGACAAGGTCGCGCGCGACGTCATAAGGAAGGGCGGCTTCGGGAAGTGCTTTGGCCATTCGCTTGGACACGGCGTCGGACTTGAGGTCCACGAGGCGCCGAATGCGTCTAAGAAGTCGGACTGGATTTTGAAACCTGGAATGTTCGTGACGATAGAGCCTGGAATCTACCTCGAGGGGAATCTCGGCGTCCGCATAGAGGACCTCGTTCTCGTCACCGCCACCGGCTGCGAAGTCCTGACAGCGAGCGGCAAGTATTCCGCCCGGACGGAGAAAATGGTATAATACTAGGAAATTTCAAGGAGGTAACATGGCTCTAAACATAGTAACTGAAATCGACGGCAGGGTTCAGGTAAAGAACGTCCTCATGAGCGTGAGCGACAAGACGGGGCTTGAGACTTTCGTCCCCGCACTCGTCAAGGCATGCCCCGGCGTAAAGATCTACTCCACCGGCGGCACCTACACCAAGGTCAAGGAAATCCTCGGCGACAAGGCGTGCGACACTCTCGTTGCCGTTTCCGACTACACTGGCCAGCCCGAGATGCAGGGCGGTCTCGTGAAGACGCTCGACTTCAAGATCTACCTCGGCCTCCTCTCCGAGACTTACAACGACGCCCACCAGGCTGACCTCAAGCGCCTCTCCGCGCTCCCGATCGACATGGTCGTCGTCAATCTCTATCCTTTCCAGCAGACTGTCGCCAAGACGGGCGTCACTCCCGAAATGGCGAGGACGAACATCGACATCGGCGGCCCCTGCATGGTCCGCGCGTCGGCAAAGAACTACCTGCGCGTTGCGTCCGTGACCGATCCGCTCGACTACCCGAACATCGTCCAGGAACTCGAGTCGCACGGCGGTTCGCTTGGCCTCGACACGCGCTTCAAGCTCATGAAGAAGGCGTTCACGCACACCGCCGAGTACGACACGGCGATTTCCAAGTTCTTCACTACGCGCACGTGGGAAGAGGTCGAGAAGACCTACAATCTCCACTGATCGGCATGAAGTTCCTCAAGAGCTGGTTTTCGGGCCCCGCGCTCTGGTTCGCCGGAGTCGCGGCGCTTCTCGTCACTTGGGCCGTCATGGAGCCCGCGGCGCTCGTTCATGCCTTCGATCAGGACGGCTACTCCCCGTTCGAGCTCGCGACGCTGCCGTTCTTCGCGGCAATCGTTCCGCTCGTGTGGTGGAAATGTCCGTTCACCGGCTCGAAGCGCCGCCGCGTAATCCTCTGCCTCGCCGTCTCGCTCGTCGCGCTGATGGCGATCGTGAAGGAGATGGATCTCCACAACATGGCGCTCCACGCGCTCCGCCCCGACTATGTAGGCGAGGACGGGAAGATCATACCGGGCGTCCTTTTCAAGCCGAACGGACAGCCGCTCTCTGGAACCCCGTTCAAGGCGCGGTTCCTCACGAACGGTGCGGTGCCGTTCGGCGCGAAGGCGTTCGTCGTCCTCTACTTCGCGGCGTTCTTCGGCGTGTTCGCGGCGGGGATGCTCTATTTCGCTGTGCCGTTCGTAAAGGGAGTCTTCGCGCTCAATCCCGTCGCGTGGTCGGTCGGCTGCTTCGGCGGCTCCGGCGTTCTCGTCCAGGTTGCAGACCGTCTTCCTTCGTGGCTCGACCACGCGCACGGGCTCGAAAAGTCCGAAGGCGCGGTGACTGCCGCGCAGTCGCTGTGTACCGCGCTTGAAGAGGGCGGCGAAATGATGATCGCCGTCTTCGCGCTTCTTGCAATCTACCAGTCCTGGCTCATCCACAACAAAGACAATGGGTAGGCGAGTTCTTTTCTGGGGCCGGTTCGACCACGGCTACTCAAAGACGCGCGTAAACGCCGCGGCGTTCCGTGCGCTTGGCTGGGAGGTCGACTACTTCGACGTGAAGTGGTGCTGCCGCCTTGGCGACGTCGAGGCGTTTTTCCGCGGGCTTGACCGCCGTCCGAGACCCGACCTCGTGCTCGTTCCCGTCTGCCGCCAGCGTGACATCGCGGCGGCTTGCCGGTGGGCGCACAAGCGCGGCATCAAGGTTCTCTTCGACCCGATGATCTCTGCATGGGACAAGAAAGTCCTCGAGCAGAAGAAGTGGAAGCCAGAAGAGCGCCGCGCGAAGCGGCTTCTCGCGTGGGAGAAGAAGCTCATGGCGATGCCCGACTTCATAACGTGGGACACTTCCTGCCATGTCGATTTTGCCGCGGAATATCTCGACGTGCCGCGCGAGAAGATGACGCCGCTTTTCACTGGCACGGACGAGGAGGTCTTCAAGCCAGTCGCCGAAGATGTTGGTCGTGTAGAACGTGTAGATCATGCAGATGATGTGTTCAAGGTGCTCTACCACGGCGCGTACCTTCCGCTTCACGGAACCGAGGTCATTGTCGAGGCGGCCCGCATGACGCAGGATCTGCCGATACAGTGGGATTTCCTCGGGTGGGGCGCGTACAAGCAGTCCACCGAGGCGAAGGCGAAGGGTCTCAAGAACGTCCGCTTCCTCGAGAAGGTCCCCTATGTCAAGGTGCCCGAGGTGATCTGCGCCCACGATATCGTGCTCGGTGTGTTCGGCACGACCGCGAAGGCGGCGCGCGTCATCGGCAACAAGGTCTACGAGTGCATGGCGTGCGGCCGTCCCACGGTCAACGAGTTCTGCACCGGCTATCCGCCGAGCGCGAAGGACTGCAAGGCGATAAAGTTCATTCCTGCCGGCGATCCCGCCGCGCTTGTCAAGGCGGTAGAGGAGTATCGCGCCGACTGGGCGAACAAGGAGATGTATTTCCGCGAGGCGCGGGCGTTCTTTGAGCGGGAGCTTTCGATGAAGGTTGTTACGGCCCAGCTCAGGGACATCCTCTGCAGAATGGGGCTTGATTGAGGCGGGGCTTTTCTCGCTTCGTTTTGCCGACTTCCAGAGGTGGGCGGGAGACCCCGCAAAATGGTATAATATGCAAATCATGTCAGACATAAGAGTTCGTTTCGCGCCGTCGCCGACGGGCAAGGTTCACATTGGCAACATCCGTGCCGCGATCTACAACTGGCTCTTCGCACGCCACACCGGCGGGAAGTTCCTGCTGCGCGTAGAGGACACTGACCTCGAGCGCTCCACGCCCGAGGCGATCGCCGTCCTCTTCGATTGCATGAAGTGGCTCGGCCTCGACTGGGACGAGGAGGTCTTCTACCAGACGAAGAACGTGAAGCGCCACCTCGAGGTCGTCGACCAGCTTCTCGCGAGCGGCCACGCCTACAAGGTCGAGAAGACCTCGCGCGACGGCAAAACCGGCGTCGTCACGATGTTCAGGATGCCCAAGGAGGGCGTCATCGAGTTCGACGACATCGTGAAGGGCCACATGGCGAAGAAGGCCGAGGACATACAGGACTTCGCTATCGTCCGCTCGGACGGTTCGCCGATCTTCCACATCGCGAACGTGGTAGACGACATAGACCAGCGCGTCACGCACATCATCCGCGGCGACGACCATGTCGAGAACACTTTCAAGCACATCTGCATCTTCCGCGCGCTCGGCGCGGAGGTTCCGAAGTACGGTCATCTCTCGATGATCGTCAACCAGCAGGGCAAGCCGTATTCAAAGCGCGACGGCGCGGCGTTCGTCGGCGAATACCGCGAGCAGGGGTATCTCCCCGAGGCGCTCTTCAACTACCTCCTGCTTCTCGGATGGAACCCCGGCGACGACCGCGAAGTCCTCACGCGCCAGGAGATGATCGATCTCTTCGAGCTCGAGAAGGTGCACGTCACCGCCGCGATGTTCGACCCCAAGAAGCTCGCGTGGATGAACGGCGAGTACATCAAGAAGATACCTCCCGCCGAATTCCGTGAAATTTTGATTCAGTCGGTGGCGGAGCGAAGGTCCGAGCGAGGGGATACGGCGTATTCGCCGAGGCTCCCCGAGGAGGAGCCTTCGGACGCTGCCGACATACCATTGCGCTCGGACCTTCGCTCCGCCGCCGAACAAAAGGCCTGGTGGGATTATCTCGCAGCGCAGATACAGGTACGGACTAAGTTCCTGAAGGACATTCCGGCGGCGATCAAGTGCTTCGTGTCCGATGATTTCCCGTTTGACGAAAAGGCGGTGGAGAAGCGCCTCAAAAAGCCGGGCGTGAAGGAACTGCTGCTCGACCTTGTGGAGCGCTTCTCAAAGGTCGAGGACTGGACTGCGCCTGCGCTTGAGGCCGTCGTAAAGGAGCTTTCGCAGGGCAACGGGATGGGGCCGTGGGTGCATCCTATCCGCGTCGCGGTCTCTGGCCGCGGCGAGGGCATCGGACTCTTCGAGATGCTCCAGCTCCTTGGCAAAGACAATACGCTGGCTCGTCTGCGTCATGCGGCAGAGACATTGGCGTCGGAGTGAACCAATTGATATGATTGGCGGAAAAGTTTTAAGCCGTGTAGAACGTGTAGATCGTGTAGAGCCTTAGGCAAACAAGAATAATGAAAAAGGCGGAGACAAAGTCGAATATCGTTCTTGTCGGCACATACAGGCCGGAGAACGAGGCGTGGATTCGAGAGCGACGGCTCTACAATCTGCCGTTGCCCGTTTTTGTCAGCCGCAAAGAACGCAAGGATCGCAAAGACGGTAGGGCGGGCGCGCCGCCGGGAGGGTCGCGCTCCGTCGCGACCGCGCTCCCGTTTCACAAGAACATCAACGCCGTCGTTCTCTTCGCCGAGGGGCATCCGAACTTCGCGTTCAAGGCGAAGTTCAAGGATGTAGTCGACGGCGCGTGGTTGAAGAAAAAGGGGTATTCTCTTTCCGTGAAACCGCATGGCGAGATGTATGCGCTGTACGAACTGTGCGGAGAGTCGACGCCCGCGAAGCTTCTCGGACGCAAGTCAGCAGAGGTGTTCGTCAGCTCGTCGCGCTGCCCTGTCGTCAAAATAGACGAGGCGTTCTACTCAAGGCCATATCCCGTCACCGGCGGCAAGTCGATGCCCTACGTCTTCGACTGCCTCAAGCCGTATTTCAGGAAATGGAAGTCTGCCACGACGTTCAACCCGGTGCAAATGGATTTTTTCAATGATTTGGCATTTACCATGAGCAAGAACATACCATTCCCGCCACCTAAGAACCCGAGATTCACGTTCATTGACCTTTTCGCAGGTATTGGTGGATTTCGTATCGCAATGCAACGTTGCGGTGGGCAGTGCGTGTTTACATCTGAATTTGATTCTGCGGCACAAAAGACATATCAGGCAAACTTTGGCGATATGCCATCGGGGGATATAACCAAGCCAGAGACACATGATCAGATCCCAGAGAAGTTTGATGTGGTCTGTGCGGGTTTCCCGTGCCAGGCATTCAGCCTGGCGGGCAAAAGACTAGGTTTTAAAGATATTTATAAGGGGATGTCTAGAGGGACATTGTTCGCTGAGGTAGTAAAGATTTGTGAAAAGCACCGCCCTAAGGCAGTGTTTTGTGAGAATGTTAAAGGATTGTACATTCATGATAAAGGCAACACATTCAAGGTCATAAAGAGCGAGTTTGAGGCGATAGGTTATCGCTTTTTCTACAAGATTTTAAACAGCAAAGATTTCGGTGTGCCTCAACATCGAGAACGTATATACATGGTTGCGTTTCGTGAAGATTATGCACATGAAGGATTTGAGTTTAAGTTTCCTGGACCCACGGGATGTAACAAGACATTAAATGATATTCGTGAGCGTAATGTCTCGGCAAAATATTACTTGAGCGAAGTCTATGTTGAAACACTTCGTCGTCATCGCGCAAGGCATGAAGCAGCAGGGCATGGCTTTGGCTATGTAATACGTGATTGGAATGGCGTTTCAGGCGCAATTGTTTGTGGTGGAATGGGAAGGGAGACGAACTTGCTGCGTGAAGAAAATGGCACTCCCAAAGGACTTGTCCCAGAAACACATATTAAAGGTAAGATTAATGCAGAAGGCATAAGAAAAATGACTCCAAGAGAATGGGCTAGACTGCAGGGTTTTCCTGAAGAATTCAAATTGGTATTGAGTGATGTGCACCTTTACAAGCAATTTGGCAATAGTGTTTCTATACCAGTTATAGAGGCGATATCAAAACGGATAATAGCACGGATTAAAGCGGTTGATTCCAAAAAGCAGCGAGGAGGATAAATGATGATAAAGAATTTTTCTGGAAACAAAGGCGAATGGAGTGAACCTTATGTGGTTTTTCGTTTGCTTGCAGACGGAAAGCTTTGTCAAGCAGACAAAAATTTGCTGCCTTCTCCTGATGAATTTTCTCATGTGCTTGAAATAATCCGCGGAGATACCACGGCAACTGTTCAAAGTGGAGGAGTTATCGTTTTTTCGCATATTGATGCGCATGGGCAGAGGCATATTGTCCAGACACATCGGGAGAATTTGTGCAAACAGGCGAATCGCTTGTTTAAGTCAATTTGTTCGATAAAAAAAACGAAGGGTGCATTTGAAATACCTGGAGAAGTACCAGATTTGACCTTTTATGGGTTTAGGCGGTTAACTAATCCTGCCCCTAAAAATATCAAGACTACAAAAAGAGACTTGCGCCTTAAAATTGACGGGACGAGGACAGGGTTGGCAACATTGGGTTTTAGTGTTAAGTCGGAGCTGGGCGCACCACCGACATTGTTAAATGCATCAGAACCAACAAATATATTGTACAGAATCAAGGGTTTGACAAAAGAACAGGCGCAGAGCATTAATAATATTGCTGGACCCCGGAAGATCATGGACAGGTGTAGGGCAATTAAAAACTTAGCCACGTCAATAGAATATGACACATATTATAGCGAAGTTTTTAAGGACAACCTTGAAGTTGTCGATTCTTCTTTGCCTGAGATTCTAGCAGATCTCGTAAAGACTCATTATTTTCAGCAGATTCTCCTTCCTCGTCCCGTCAGGGGAAGTTGTGGTTTTAGAGAAGCGGATAAGTTGAGTGCTGCTGTCGAGATGCTGGGTAAAACGGAGCCTTATGCATCTAAGAAGAGGCATAACTTCTGCGAAATCAAGATTAAACGATTCCTACGTGCCTGCGCGCTTGGTTTGATGCCGTCAGAGGTTTGGGATGGAATAGATGATGCGTCGGGAGGGTATATCATTGTACTACCCGATGGAAGACTTGTCGCACTGTACGTCTACAATACAAACTTATTTGAGCAATATCTCTACGAGTCAACTATATTTGAGCGTGCTTCAACAACGCGACACAATTATTTAACGCTTATTCCAGATGGGGGAACTGGTGACTTTCTATTGAAACTGAATCTGCAAATACGGTTTAATAAGTAGGACATATGTCGATATAGGGAAAAAGAGTTGCAAACGGTAAATATATGAAAAAGCAGGCACTTGATCGTAAAGTAGAGGTGGTTTCCGGAAACACGCCTCACGCCTCAAGTGCCTCGATGCCGAATATTTTAGCAAAAGCTCTTTCATTCATCAAGGGGGTGTGCAGACTCGTTCCAGGAGGCCGAAGGACATGGCAGTGAAAAATCCGTTTAACAGGATAGTTGGGCCGGACGGCGAGTGGAGGGATCCGGATGCGGGCGGCTCCGAGTTCGACCCGCGCGAGGAGTTCATGCTGCGCTGCCTCAACGCTGCGGCAAACCTTCGCGGGGTGCTGACGTACGGCGAGTTCTGCGACATCTACAACGGCTATGCGTCGGATCACGACGCGCCGGTTTCCAAGACGCTGACCGAGGACGAACTCGACGGGTTCATGTCCTTTGTTTTTGCGTGCGAGGAGGGCGACGGGAGCGAACTCGACAAGCTCCTTGACGTTTACGGCTGCAGTTTCGCGAGATGGCGGGATTGTCGAACCAATGAAAATCTGGTCGTGAAGTGTTCTCTTCTCGACACATCTGACGACGAGCGAGACGCCAATCCACCTCCGACCGATGAAGAGCTCGACAGACTGGTAGACCTCCGCGTCGCGAAGGCCAGGGACTTGTTCAAGGAGATGGAACATCCGCCCATTGACGAGGAAATGTTCCTTGCATTTGAATATCTCGATGACGAAGATGGTGAGGGCGGCGACGATGACGACGACGACCTCGGCGAGCCGATAGACATTGGCGAGCTGCCGCCGGCAAAGTACACGGGACCGGTCGACTTCAAGTTCGTGAAGGATCCCGTTGAGCGCGACAGAATGCTTTGGGACTATGATGGCGTCAGGATTGTCACTCGCGAATTCGTCCGTCATATTGTCATCCCCGAATCAACGAAGGATGAGCGGCTCGACGCGGCTAAGCGACTCGGTTTCCCGATTGACGTGGAGCGCGGGTGTATCACCGACCGAACCCTCGACATGGTTGCCGGAGACTTCGCGACGATGATTGACGACCAGCATGGAGAGCCGGCGATCAAGCGCATCCTGAAGCGCAAGGGCAAGCTCGAGAACAGATACGACCGTGCAGCGGCTGAATACTACGAGAACTATCGCTATACTTGGCTAGAGGTTCTCGCCGTGAAGTCCGGCGTCGGCATGAAGTGCCGCGACCTCCTGACTGGCGAGGATATCTTCCTCATGGAGACGAGCTTCAGCAGGGGTGACGTGAAGGGCATGACGATATGTGCCGGAATCGCGCCGATGGGATCCGTCTACCTTGTGCTCGGCGTCATCCATCCGGCGAACTTCGAGAATCCGGCGACAATCCTCAAGATAGTCCTGACGCATCTCGGACTGCCGGCGGAACTTCCGATCAAGCTCTCGTTCGCCGATCAGGCGCGTTTCGCGGCAGAGACGATTCGCCGCATAAACGCCAACGGCAAGTTCTCGAACATCATCATGGGGTGACGGTCTCCTTTGACGGGAGATCAAGTATACGAGGGCAAGTTACGTATGTGGAAGCTTATATTCCAGGTCTTTCCCGTCGCGATGTGGGTCGTGGCGTTTATCGCCGTAGTCCGCCCGCTTGAGCTCTCGAGGCGCGGCACATTCGCCGCGGCCGCGCTGTTCGCCGTCGCGCTTGGCAAGTTTGCCTTCTTCGCGATTGTCGGCGGCGATGCGTTTACGCCCGACCTGCCGCCGTTCGCCATCTGGTTCTACGGCTGGATATACGCCGCGGCCATCTTGCTCATCGCCGCGGCGTTTCCGTTTGACGTGGTGTGCTATCTGCTTGGGCTTGTGAAGATACGCGTTCCCGCGCGGATCACGCGCGGCGTATTTGCCGCGTTTGCGGTTCTCGCCGTCGCGGTCTCCGCGTGGGGGATCTACGAAGGCGTGCGGCCCCCGGATGTGAGGCGTATTGAAATCGCATACGACGACCTTCCGCCGGCGTTCGACGGCTACCGCATCGTCCACCTTAGCGATCTTCATTGCTCTACCTCTGCGCGCCGTCCGCGCTTTGAGCGCATCGTAGGGCGCGTCAACGCTCTCGACGCCGACTTGATTGCGATTACAGGCGACTTCGTCGACGGGCTTGTGGACGATCGCCTGAAGGACTTGGAGCCGCTCGCCCGTCTTCGTGCGAGAGACGGCGTCTGGGGCTGCACAGGCAACCACGAGCGGTACTGGGACTGGGACGGCTGGGAGGGCGCTCTGCGCGGACTTGGCGTGCGCATTCTCGACGTGTCTTCGCCTTTCGACGGCAGCGTCATCAGAAGAGGCGACGACGCGATTGCCCTCGGCGGACTTAACGACCCCGCGTTCTCATGGAGCGCAGATCTCGTTCTTGACGCGGCGCACTCGTTCGCCGGAGCGCCGAAGGGCGCTTTCCGCGTACTGCTCTTCCATCGCCCATATACGAGAGCGATCGGCTCCGAAAAGGCGGATGTCAAGCTGCAGCTCTCCGGCCATACACACGGAGGCGCGATGCCGGGCGTAGGATGGCTTGTCGCGAGGGCGAACGAGGGGCATGTGCGCGGGCTCTACGAGTTTGCGGAAGGGCGATATCTCCATGTCTCTCCGGGAACAGGACAGTGGGCCGGCTTTCCCCTGCGGCTTTTCAACCCGACCGAGATAACCGAGATTACCCTCAGGAGAATTAACCGAGTGGAACAGGTAGAACATGCAGAAAAACTGCACGATCCACATGTTCTACATGGTTCAAGATAAACCGCTGGTTTTGATGCCATGAAAACGCTGCTTGTAGGATACAAGGTCCAGGATCTGTTCGAAGAAGACAGACGTGGCGAAAGGCGCCCCGCTGCGTGGCTTGAAGGCGACATCACCTGCCACGCGCTCGACGTATACCACTGCCACGCGATTGAAAAGGCCTTCCCCGGCGTGAAGGCCGTGTGTTCGCCGCACTTGCCGAAGGGCGACTGGGATCTCGTAAAGTTCAAGACCGGCCCGAAGCTGATGTCCGGCGAGCTTTCGCTCGATCTGCTTCAGGAGATACATCTTCTTCGCCCAAAGCGCTTCGAGCTGGATTTCGACGGCCGCGAGCGCGACAGAAACGATCTCATTTCTAAAATCAAGGACGATCCTGGCCGCGTGCGCGACTTTTCCGCCACTTGGCAGGCGAGCGTTCCCGGCGGCGCGAGACTGACGCTGACGAGCTTCCCCGGATGCTTCTGCCATCGCCGCGTAGACGACGGTGGGCTTGCGCTTGCGGAGGTGGTCTCCCGTGAACTCTCCGCCTCCAAGCCATTCAGCTCCTCGGCACTTAAACCTTTCAGCATCCTTGACATGGGCTGCGGCTGCGGCCTCGTGGGGTTTCTCGTCGCCGAGAGCCTGCGGTCGAAGGGGAATGCCCCAGGTCGTCTTGTGATGGTCGATTCGCACGCGCGGGCGGTCGAGGCGGCGACGCTCAACTCGGCGAATCTCGGGATTCCGGCAGAGGTGATCCTCTCTGACGACGGCACTCCCGCGCAGATGGACGGAACATTCGACGTGTTTGTCGGCAATCCTCCTTACTACAGCGACTACCGCATAGCCGACATCTTTCTCGAGACGGCGCTGCGCTCCCTGAAAAGAGGCGGCGTCTGCTACACGGTCTGCAAGAACGCAGCCGGCCTTGAGCCAGTCCAGCGCCGCTATTTTCCCGAGGTGGAGACGGTCCGCAGACGCGGTTACGCGGTTCTCAAATCCGTCAAAAACTGATATAATACATAGCATGAACGTATCAGCCATCTTACTTGCCGCGACTTTCATATCTGGCGTCAATCCTGAGCTCCATACCTTCAACGGAGAAGGCGAATGCGGGACGGGCGCTGTCGTGCCATGGGCCGGACGGCTCTGGGTGGTTTCGTATGCGCCGCACATGCCGAACGGTTCGACGGACAAGCTCTACGAGATCAAGCCTGACCTTACGCGTGTGATCCGAGCCGAGTCGATCGGCGGAACGCCCGCGAACCGCCTCATCCACAGGGAGTCTGACCAGCTCTTTATCGGACCTTACGCGATCGACTCGAAGGGAAACGTCCGCGTGATGAAGCCGACCAATGACGACGGCACCACGAATCTCTACGGGCGTCTCACCGCGTCCGCGCGCCACCTCTTCGACCCCGCGCACAAGATCTACACGATGACGATGGAAGAGGGGCTATATGAGATCGACGTCGACACCCTCAAGGTGACGGAGCTCTTCCGCGACGGAAATATCCAGGGCTACGGAAGGCACGACGGCGAGCTTCTTCCCGGCTACCACGGGAAGGGCGGCTACTCTGGGCAGGGGCGTCTCGTATACGCGAACAACGGCGAGTTCAGCCCCGCCGCTATGAAGGACCCCAGGACGACGAGCGGCGTCCTCGCGCAGTGGAACGGGAAGCCAGGCAAGGAGAACTGGGAGATCGTCCTCCGCAACCAGTTCACCGACATCACCTCCAGGGGAGGCATCTATGGCGCGGCGAATCCCGACGGCGATCCCCTCTGGGCTGTCGGCTGGGACGCGAAGAGCGTGATACTCATGGTTCTCGACGGCGGGAAGTGGTACAAGTACCGCCTTCCGAAGGGCTCGCACAGCTACGACGGCGCACATGGGTGGAACACCGAGTGGCCGCGCATCCGCGAGATCGGCGAGGGAGACGACTTCCTCATGACAATGCACGGGACGTTCTGGCACTTCCCCGCGACGATGAGCGCGAAGAATTCCGCCGGCATCCGTCCGCGCTCCAACTACCTCAAGATCGTCGGCGACTTCTGCCGATGGGGCGGCAAGGTTGTGCTTGGATGCGACGACACGGCGGCGAACGAGTTCCTCAACAAACGCAAGGCGAAGGGCGGTCTCGGTGCGCCCGGGCAGTCGAACAGCTCGCTATGGTTCCTCGATCCGAAGGAGCTCGACTCCTTCGGGCCGGTGATCGGGCGCGGCGCGGTGTGGCTTGACGAAGACGTGAAGGCAGGCGCTGTCTCAGACCCGTATCTCTGCGACGGATACGACCACAAGATGCTTTTCTTCAAGATGGACGGCGACGGTTCAGTCGGTCTTGAGGTGGACAGGACGGGAAACGGGGAGTGGGAGCCGGTCGGGAAGTCTCTGTTCCCGAGCTATGCGGCGCTCAACAACGGCATGGGGGCGGGCATCGACCTCACGCCGACGAACCGCTGCACATGGATCCGCCTCCGCGCGAATACCGATCTCAGGAACGTCACCGCGGCGTTATGCTACTGGAACAACGACAGGCGCGCCACCGTACCGCGGGGAAAGGCCCCCGGCGGGATGTTCGGCGGTTTTGTGAGCGATGCCGCACAGGATGCGAAAGTGTCGAGGGCCATCGTAAGGAGCGGGAGAGGCGACGAGAAGCTGCCGCTCGAAATGGTACAGGACGATGTGCTCTACGTGATGCTCCCGGGAGAGGGCGGGAAGCTCGAGCTAAGGAAGACCGAAGACGCCAAGACGCGCGACGACGTGAAGAAGTGGTTCTCGATGGATGGCGGGCAGGATCTCGGCGATTCCTATGACGCCGCCTCCGCGATTATGGTCGACGATGACGGCAGGCGCTGGCGCTTCCCGTATGCGTCTGAAGGGAGACAGGCAGGTGGCAGATGCGGGCGCCTCTGCCGTGAATGCTGCACCGAGCGAGACCTCCTCAACATAGGCGGCACGTTCTACGAGCTTCCCGCCGAGAATGCGGGCGGTTTCGCGAAAGTGCGTGCTGTCGCGACCCACAGGAGCCAGGTCTACGACTACTGCACTTGGCGCGGGCTCTTCGTCATATCCGGCGTAGACCCCTCCGCTCCGGCGGGTGAGCATTTCGTTAGGTCCGACGACGGCAAGGCCGCGCTATGGGTCGGCGTCGCTGACGATCTCTGGAAAATCGGGAAGCCCGTCGGCACGGGCGGCCCGTGGCTTCATACCAGGGTCAAGGCTGGCGTCTGCTCCGATCCGTACATAATGACCGGTTTTGACAGGAAGACCGTCATGCTGCGCACGGACGTCGACGCTACGGTCCGTCTGGAACTCGACGTCACGGGCGGCGGCACATGGGTTTCGGTCTACTCCTTCAAACTTAAGGCCGGAGATCTCCAAAACGCCGATCTCGGCAATGTCTGCGCCTACTGGGTGCGCGCGGTCGCAGACCGCGACTGCACGGCGACGGTGCAGTTCAAGTACGATTGAGGAATTTTCCCTGGTTTATACATGTAATCTGCAAAATGCTCGAATTCGCAAAAGAGACCCTGCTGCTTCTGCCGTTCCTCTTCGTCACCTACCTTGTGCTTGAGGCGGTGGAGGCCCATGCCGGAGGTGCGCTTGAGCGCAGTCTTGAGCGGGCGAAGTCCGTAGGCCCGCTTGCCGGCGCTCTCGCGGGCGCGATCCCGCAGTGCGGCGTATCCGCCGCGGCCGCATCTCTCTACGCCGGCGGCGTCGTAACCGTCGGCACGCTCGTCGCCGTGTTTCTTTCCACGTCGGACGAACTGCTGCCCGTTCTCGTTTCGAAGCAGGTGCCGGTCGCGCTTATGGCCAAGATCGTCGTCCTCAAGGTCGTCGCCGCGATCGCCGTCGGGTTTTCGCTCAACGCCGTCCTCGCCTTTGCGCGGCACATGCGCCGCCGTGTCGACGTCCACGAGCTTTGCGAGCACAGTTTCTGCGGCTGCCGCGAACACAAGGGAATCCTTGTCCCCGCGTTGATACACACGGCTGAGATCTTCGCCTTCATCGTCGTCGTCTCTGGAGCGATCGAACTTGCCATGCACTATTTCGGCGAGGACTGCCTCAATTCGCTGCGGCTCAACACCCCGGTTTTCGGCGAACTCGCGGCGGGGCTTCTTGGCCTCATACCAAACTGCGCCGTTTCGGTCGCAGGCGCGGAGCTCTACTGCAAGGGCGCGATGAGCGCGGGGGCTCTCATGGCCTCGTCGTTCACGGGTTCCGGCCTCGGTCTTCTCGTGCTCTTCCGCACTAACCGCAACATCAAGGAGAACCTCGCCATCCTCGCAATCGTCTACTTCGCCGGCGTCGCGCTCGGGTGGCTCACGGGGCATCTGATATGAAGAAGAAAATCGTCAAATGGTTCAAGACCGTAGTCAATGACTTCAACACGAGCCACTGCGCGATGCACGCGGCGGGGCTCACTTATTTCGCGATGCTTTCGCTCGTGCCGTTGCTGTGCGTGCTGCTCTCGGTCGCGAAGCTCTGCGGCGCCGACGATTTCGCGCGCGATCAGATCAACTCCCATATAGACGCGATGATCTCCAACGTGGAGCACGCCCAGGAAGACGAGCTTGCCAATGTGGCGCCCATAAGCGACGAGGAGCGCGAGCGCAGGCGAATCGCCGCGGAGGAGTTCGCCGCGCAGGCGCGCGAGATATCAAACAAGCTCTTCGAGCGCATTGCGCAGTTCGACGTGTGGACGTTCGGATGGATCGGCTTCGGCTTTCTCGTGTGGACGGTCATAAGCGCGATAAGCATGGTCGAGACGAGCTTCAACGAGGTCTTCCACGTGGAGAAGGCGCGGCCGATATGGAAGCGCGCCTACCTGAACATCTTCACGGCCGTGATACTGCCGATCTTCGCCGCCCTTGCGCTTTCGGTGCCGATTCTCGCGGTCGCCAAGCAGATCATCGTCGCCACCATGGGCGCGACTTGGCTCACCAAATGGGTCTCTGACGGGCTCATCTGGTTCCTTGACTCGACGATCTTCCGTCTCGCCATAACGCTTACCATCGCTTCGCTCGCGTTCGCGTATGCGTTCGCGGTTCTTCCAAACCGCAAGGTGCCGTTCAAGGATGCAGTCTTCGGCGGGTTCGTGACGGCGTTTTTCTTCGGCGCATGGGTGAAGATATGCGCTGTTGCGCAGGTCGGCATTGCGAAGTCTTCCGCTCTCTACGGCTCGTTCGCGTTTCTTCCCATTGTACTCGCATGGCTGTACATGAGCTGGCAGATAGTCCTGCTTGGCGCGTGCATTACGCACGCGAGTCTTGAGGCGAGCGAGAAAGAGGCGGCAGAATGAAGATTCTGATAACAGGCGGCAAGGGGATGCTGGGGCGCACGCTCCAGAGGGAGCTTGGCTGCGGGAACGAGCTTGAGCCGTCAGGCGCAGGAACCTCCCGAGAGACTGAGTCCGATGCGAGCGGAACGCGAGAAAGGCGAAGGAACGAGCTCATTGTCGCAGACCTTCCCGAGTGGGACATCACCGACGCTGACGTGTTCACGGCGAGGACAATCGCCGAAGCGCCCGACGTCGTGATCCACTGCGCGGCGATGACGAAGGTCGACGACTGCGAGGCGAAGCGGGATCTCGCGTTCAAGCTCAATGAAGAGGGTTCGCGCAATGTTGCGCTTGCGTGCAAGGCGTCTGGTGCGCGGCTTATCGCAATCTCCACCGACTACGTCTTCTCCGGCGAGCCCCCGCGCGAGCCGTGGGCATGGAGCGAGACCGACATTCCTCGTCCGCGCACCGTCTACGGCGCGTCGAAGTTCGCGGGCGAGCAGATGATCCACATGATCTTGCCCGATGCGACCATACTCCGCATCGCGTGGCTCTACGGCGCCGGCGGACCGAGCTTCGTTCACACGATGGCCAAGCTTGGCGCCCAGGAGGGGCCTGCGCTCAAGGTCGTCAACGACCAGCGCGGCAACCCGACATCGACAAAGGTCGTCGCGGACGTAATTCGCTTTCTCATCTCTCGCCCCGACGTAAGCGGCATCGTCCATGGAACATGCGAAGACCAGTGCACTTGGTACGACCTGACGGTCGAGCTGTTCCGGCTCATGGGGCTTAAGAGGGAGGTCGTTCCCTGCACGACGGAGGAGTTTCCCCGCCCTGCGCCGCGGCCGCGCAACTCGGCGCTCAAGAAGAGCGTGCTGAACTTGCTCGGCTACCGCACGCCTCGCTGGCAGGACGCGCTGCGAGACTTCGTCGTCTCCCCCGATTCCGGTTTGAAGGCATAAACCATGTAGAACATGTAGAGCATGCGGAATCTATATGATCTACACGTTCTCCGCGGCTAAAATTTTACAAAGAACTTAAAATAAATCATAGTGCCGGTGCGTCTATACTACCGTAAGCGCCGCTGTGGCGCCGTAAAGTCGGCCAAAAGGCCGCGAAAGGAAAAAGAACATGAAAAGTCTCATTGTGGTTGCCGTTGCCGCGCTCAGCTGCGTGGCGTTTGCCGAAGGTCCCGAGGGCGGTCAGCGTCCTGAAGGTCCACATCGCGGTTTCGGCCCGCGCGACGGGTTCGGTCCTATGATGGGCGGCGATCCGATCGTCCGCATGGTGTCAAATCCCGCCGTTGCCGAGAAAATCGGCCTCAGCGACGAGCAGAAGGCCAAGCTGAAGGATCTGAAGAGCGCTTCCGAGTCGAACCGCGAGGCGCAGAAGAAGGTGCGCGAAGCGACGATGAAGCAGGTCGAGCTGATGAAGGCCGAGAAGATCGACGAAGCCGCGGTCATGGCGGCGATTGACGAGGTGTTTGAGCTCCGCAAGGCCATGGCAAAGGATCAGGCCAAGCGTGTCATCGCCGTAAAGTCGATCCTCACGCCCGAGCAGGTTGCAAAGGCCCATGAGGAGATGAAGAAGATGTTCGAGGCCCGTGGTGATCGTGGCCCTCGTCGTGAAGGCAAGGGGCCTCGTGAGTTCAAGGGGCCGCGCAAGGGGCCGCACGGCGAGAAGGGGCCGAAGGGTGGCCCTAAGGATGGCGGCGACGCCCCCGCTCCGGCGCCTGAAGCCGAGTAAGACACGTGGAAGAGGATAGCGAGCTCCTCTTTGCCTATTCGCGCCGGGGGGACGTCGAGTCCCTCTCGGCGCTCGTAAGGCGGCACGCCGTCTGGATGCAGGCGTTTCTCCGCGCTCTTCTGCCGACGGCGGCTGACGCGGAGGACGCCTTTCAGGAGACGTGGGTTCGCGTAGTAAAGTCCGCGGGTAAGTATCGCGGAGGCAAGGTCAAGCCGTATCTCGCCGTCATAGCGCGCTCTGTCGCGATAGACCGTCTGCGGCGGACAGGCCGGGTCGTGAGTCTTGATGTTGACGACGAGGAGGGCTCTTCTGCTGCGGAACGCATACCAGACGCGGCGCCTTCGCCGCGCGAGCGGCTTGAAGCGAAGGCAACGTCGGAGGATGTGCGGGAAGCTGTACGAGCGCTACCCGAAGGTCCGCGTCAGGTTCTGCTGATGCGAATCGAGGGCGAGCTTTCTTTCAGGGAAATCGCGTCCGAGCTCGGCGTGCCGCTTGGCACCGCGCTCACGTGGATGCGTGTCGCTACTTTGAAACTCAAGAAAATGCTGGGGGATTGAAATGAACGAAGATCGCGAGCTGATGGATTTTGTGAAAGGGCGTCTTGAAGAGGGCGTTTCGCCTGAAGCTCCGCGCATGGCCGAAATCGTGCGCGCCGCGACAGCCGAGTCTTTCGCGCTGACTGCGGAATCTCGCTCTCGCCGTCGGCTCTGGGTCGCGTCATTTGCAGCGGCGTCGCTTGCCGTCGTGTGCTGCCTGCCCATCTTCAATTACATGCATTCGCCCGAGCCGGAAAATACGGTTGCTTGTGTAATAGATCTTTTGCGCACTGCCGATGGAGTCGAGTCAGAGGAAACGAACGAGACTACCGTCGCCGAAATGTTCCTTGCCTGGCAAGACGCTCCATACGAATCGGCGATAGCAGATTTATAATGGGCGATCGCTCGTTGGCGGCTCGTGCGGGGTGCGTTTTTGGACACCGCTCGCGCCCGTGTTCCGCTTTGCGGAATATAGCCAAGGCGCTCGCTTCGGATTCCGTCGCCCATGTTAATGCCGCAGTTCAGACTGCACATCCGGGCGACTGCATCAGATGCCAAAAACGCACTCCGCTCTCGCCGCTAACTTCGTTCTCCAACTTCAACCCTCTAACTCTCTCTGCGTACTCTGCGACTCTGCGGCTCTGCGTTAAAATATATTGCATTTTTTGCTAAAATAACTATCATTTCAAGTCGCTAAAACACTTTTTTGAAAAAAGTTCATTTTCCCCCTTGCACGCGTGCGCGCACTTTGGTAAACTATCCGCTCGTTCGCCCCGAAAGGGACGCGGACAAT